>CANBUY010000018.1 GCA_947372745.1 Comamonadaceae bacterium
ATTCGTCACCCTCATCGGTCACTCGGGTTGCGGCAAGTCCACCTTACTCAACCTCATTGCGGGCTTGACGCTGCCCACCCAAGGCGTGTTGCTCTGTGCCAACCGCGAAATTGCCGGGCCGGGCCCTGAACGGGCGGTGGTGTTTCAAAACCATTCGCTGCTGCCTTGGTTGACTTGCTTCGAGAATGTGTACCTCGGCATTGAGCGCGTTTTTGGTGCCGCCAACAAAACCACGGGCGCCCCGTCAGAGAACAAAACCCAGCTCAAGGCCCGCACCGACGCCGCGCTGGCGCTGGTGGGTTTGACGGCAGCCGCGCAAAAGCGCCCCGGCGAAATATCCGGCGGCATGAAGCAGCGCGTGGGCATTGCCCGTGCGCTGGCGATGGAGCCCAAAGTGCTGCTGATGGACGAGCCCTTTGGTGCACTCGACGCCCTGACCCGCGCCAAGCTGCAAGACGAGCTGCTGCACATCGTCGCTAAAACCCAAAGCACGGTGGTGATGGTGACGCACGACGTAGATGAAGCCGTGCTGCTGTCCGACAAGATTGTGATGATGACCAACGGCCCCAGCGCCACCATTGGCGAGGTGCTCAGCGTGGACTTGCCGCGCCCACGAAACCGGGTCGAGTTGGCCGACAGCGCCCAGTACCTGCAGTACCGCAAGGCGGTGATTGACTTTTTGTACACGCGCCAGTCGCATGTGGAAAAAGTGGCTTGAGACTTTGCGGGACGGACCAAGAGTTACACGCAGTGAACTTTGCTCGGTCCTCAACTATATAAAAGAAAGAAGAAATTTATGGACATGCGCGTCGCCCCCAAAACAAAACTGAAACTCGTGATGATCGGCAATGGCATGGCCGGTGTTCGCACGCTGGAAGAGCTGCTCAAAATAGCGCCTGACCTGTACGACATCACCGTCTTTGGTGCCGAGCCCCACCCCAACTACAACCGCATCCTGCTCTCCCCCGTGTTGGCGGGTGAGCAGACCCTTGACGAGATTATTCTCAACTCTTGGGACTGGTACAAAGACCACCACATCACTCTCTTCGCGGGCTGGAAGGTGACCGAGGTGGACCGCGTTAAGCGCGTGGTGCACGCTGAGAATGCCGCCGGTGAAAAGATCAGCACGGGCTACGACCGCTTGCTGATGGCCACCGGCTCCAACCCCTTCATCTTGCCGATTCCCGGCAAGACGCTCGAAGGCGTGATTGCCTACCGCGACATTGCCGACACCCAGGCCATGATTGACGCAGCCACCCAATACAAGAATGCCGTGGTCATTGGCGGCGGTTTGTTGGGGCTGGAGGCGGCCAATGGCTTGATGCTGCGTGGCATGCGCGTGACCGTGATTCACGTCATGCCCACCCTGATGGACCGCCAGCTTGACAGCGTGGCGGGCAAGCTGCTGCAAAAGTCACTGGAGGCGCGCGGGCTCAACTTTGTCATGGGCGGGCAAACCCAGGCCTTGATTGGCGACAAGTTTGCAGGCCAAGGGGGCCGGGTGATGGCGCTGCAATTTAAAGACGGCAGCGAGATACCGGCTGATTTGGTGGTGATGGCGGTGGGCATTCGGCCCAACACCGCGTTGGCCGAGGCCATGCACCTGCACTGCGACAAGGGCATTGTGGTGTCTGACACGCTGCAAACCGTGACCGATGCACGCATCTATTCGGTGGGCGAATGTGCGGCGCACCGGGGTATTGCCTATGGGCTGGTGGCGCCTTTGTTTGAGCAGGCCAAAGTGGCGGCCAACCATCTGGCGCAGTTTGGCATTGGCCGCTATGTGGGCTCGCTGACCTCGACCAAACTCAAGGTGACGGGCATTGATTTGTTCAGCGCTGGTGAATTTATGGGCGGCGAAGGCACTGAAGAAATTGTGATGAGCGACCCGTTCTCGGGCGTTTACAAAAAGCTGGTGATTAAAGACGACAAACTCATTGGCGCCTGCCTGTACGGCGACACGGTGGACGGCAGCTGGTACTTCAAGCTCTTACGTGATGGCCGAAGTGTGGCGGACATCCGCGACAAGCTGATGTTTGGTGAATCCAACATTGGCGATGTGGGCCACCAAGGCCACAACAAAGCCGCTGCGATGGCGGACACCGACGAGGTGTGCGGCTGCAACGGCGTCACCAAAGGCACGATCTGCAAAGCGATTAAAGACAAGGGTTTGTTTACGCTGGACGAGGTGCGCAAGCACACCAAGGCCAGCGCGTCGTGCGGCTCGTGCACCGGCTTGGTCGAGCAACTGCTGATGTTTACGGCAGGGGGCGACTACTCGGCCACCCCCAAAACCAAAGCCATGTGCAGTTGCACCGACCACGGGCACCAAGCGGTGCGCGAGGCGATTGTGGCCAACAAGCTGCTCAGCATCAGCAGCGTGTTTGGCTTCATGGAATGGAAGACGCCCAACGGTTGCCCCAGCTGCCGCCCGGCGGTCAATTACTACCTGATCAGCAGCTGGCCCAAAGAGGCCAAAGACGACCCGCAAAGCCGCGCCATCAATGAGCGCAGCCACGCCAACATTCAAAAAGACGGCACCTATTCGGTCATCCCGCGCATGTGGGCTGGCGAAACCACCTCCAGCGAGCTGCGCCGCATTGCCGACGTGGTGGACAAATACAAGATTCCTACCGTCAAGGTCACCGGCGGCCAGCGCATTGACTTGCTGGGCGTTAAAAAAGAAGACTTGGTGAATGTCTGGAAAGACATCGGCATGCCCAGCGGCCACGCCTACGCCAAGGCGCTGCGCACGGTCAAAACCTGCGTCGGCAGCGAATGGTGCCGCATGGGCACGCAAGATTCCACCCAAATGGGCAAAGACCTGGAGCGCGCCATGTGGCGCATGTACGCCCCGCACAAGGTGAAGTTTGCGGTGAGCGGCTGCCCGCGCAACTGCGCCGAAGCGGGCATCAAAGACGTCGGCATCATCGGCGTGGACAGCGGCTGGGAGATGTATATCGCGGGCAACGGCGGCATCAAAACTGAGGTCGCGCATTTCTTTACCAAGCTAAAAACAGCCGAAGAAGTGCTGGAGTACACCGGCGCGTTTTGCGAGCTGTACCGCACCGAGGGCTGGTATCTGGAACGCACCGTGCATTACGTGTCACGCGTGGGCTTGGACTACGTCAAGCGCCGTATTTTGGACGACCACGCCCACCGCAAGATGCTGTGGGAGCGCCTGCAATTCGCCCTGGACGGCGAGCCCGATCCTTGGTTTGAGTTTGACAAGGCCGAGGTGGATACGCGCCAATTTGAGAAATTAAGCGCCTGAAGCCAAGTTGGCCGTGCTTAAGCAGCTGCAAAAATAATAGCAAGGAATCAAAATGAGCGACTGGAAAAAAATCTGTTTGGTAACTGACATTCCCGTGCTGGGTGCGCGCTGTGTGGCGCGGGCTAAAGGAATGGACGTGGCGGTGTTTCGCAACGCACAAGACGAGGTGTTTGCCCTGCTGGACCGCTGCCCGCACAAGGGCGGGCCCTTGAGCCAAGGCATGGTGTTTGGCTCTAGCGTGGCGTGCCCTATGCACAACTGGAACATCGGCTTGTGCACCGGCCAGGCCGCAGCGCCCGATGTAGGCTGCACGCCTAAATTTAGCGTCAAAGTGGAAAACGGCGCGGTGCATCTGGACGCGCAAGAGTTAGCCACCCATGCGCTTGACTTGAAGGCCCCGACCGCCGGGCCGGGCTGCAATGCGTGAAACCAAATCAACCTGCCCGTATTGCGGCGTCGGCTGCGGCGTCATCATTGAAACGCAAGGCCAGCAAATAACCGGCGTGCGCGGCGACCCCGACCACCCGGCCAACTTTGGGCGACTGTGCACCAAAGGCAGCACGCTGCACCTCACCGCCAGTGCGGCGCTCACGCAACAAACCCGCCTGCTACAACCGATGCGCCGCCTGACGCGCCAAGCCCCGCCACAGCGCGTGAGTTGGGACAGCGCCCTGGATTTAGCCGTAGATAAATTCGCCCAAATCATTGAGCAAAACGGCCCCGATGCCGTGGGCTTTTACATCTCGGGCCAGCTCTTGACCGAGGACTATTACGTCTTCAACAAGCTGGCCAAGGGCTTGATTGGCACCAACAACATCGACAGCAATTCGCGCCTGTGCATGAGCAGCGCGGTGGCGGGCTACAAGCAAACGCTGGGCATGGACGCACCGCCCACCTGCTATGACGACATCCACCAAGCAGGCACCATTTTTATCGTCGGCTCCAACACGGCCTATGCTCACCCCATTTTGTTCAGGCGCATTGAAGACGCCCGCCGCGCCAACCCTGCTTTAAAAATTGTGGTGTGCGACCCGCGCCGCACCGACACCGCCGAGATCGCCGACCTGTTTTTACCCATCCAGCCCGGCACCGATGTGATGCTGTTCAACGGCATGTTGCACCTGATGCTGTGGGAAGGCTGGCTGGATACCGCCTTTATGGCCGAGCACACGCAAGGCTTCGAGGCGCTCAAGGCTACCGTGCGCGACTGCACGCCCGAGGTGGTGGCGCACACCTGCGGCATCTCCAAGGAAGACCTGTTCACAGCGGCCCGGCTCTTTGCGGGCGTGCAGGACACCGGCGCTGCAAAGCGCACCCCCACGCTCAGTTTGTATTGCCAGGGCCTGAACCAGTCCACCAGTGGCACGGCCAAAAACGCGGCACTCATCAACCTGCACCTCGCCACCGGACAAATTGGCAAACCCGGCGCCGGGCCTTTTTCGCTCACCGGCCAGCCCAACGCCATGGGCGGGCGCGAAGTGGGCGGCATGGCCAACCTGCTGTCTGCCCACCGCGACCTGGGCAACGCCGCACACCGCGCCGAAGTCGCCGCGCTGTGGGGCGTGGCGGATGTGCCCGCGACACCCGGCAAAACAGCGGTGGAGCTGTTTCAGGCTGCCGCCGATGGCGAAATCAAAGCGCTGTGGATTGCCTGCACCAACCCCGCGCAATCCATGCCCAACCAAGCTACCGTGCGCCGCGCCTTGGAGCGCGCCGAATTTGTGGTGGTGCAAGAAGCCTTCGCCAGCACCGCCACCTGCGCCTACGCCGACCTGCTTTTACCCGCAACCACCTGGGGCGAAAAGGAAGGCACCGTCACCAACAGCGAACGCCGAATCAGCCGCGTCCGCGCCGCCATCCCCGCCCCAGCCGAGTCCCGTAACGATTGGCAAATAGCCGTCGATTTTGCCCAGCGGCTAGAGCCCCGCTTGGGCCAAAAATCAATCTTCAACTACCCCACCCCAGAATCCATCTGGCAAGAACACCGCGAATCCACCCGCGGCCGCGACCTCGACATCACCGGCCTCACCTATGCAATCTTAGAAGCAGCCCCCCAACAATGGCCCTTCAAAGAAGGCCAAAAACAAGGCCAGCCCCGCCTCTACGAAAACCACCACTTCCCCACCGCCACAGGCCAAGCCAACTTCGTCAACACGCCCTACAAACCCGTGGCCGAGCCCCGCGAATCACGTTACCCGTTCTCGCTCACCACCGGCCGCCTGCGCGACCAGTGGCACGGCATGAGCCGCACCGGCACGCTGGGCCGCTTGTTTAGCCACGCCCGCGAGCCCGCCCTGCAAATGAACCCGCAAGACATGGCGCGGCGGCTTTTGAAGGACGGCGACTTGGTCCACGTCACCAGCAAACGCGGCTCAATTTTGGTGCCGATACAAGCCAGCACTGAGCTGGGCCTGAGCCAGGTGTTCATGGCCATGCACTGGGGCGAAGAATTTTTAAGCGGCGTCAGTGCCACCGGCCAGCACTTGGCAGGCGTCAACGCCCTCACCACCTCGGCCTATTGCCCGGACTCCAAACAACCCGAGTTCAAACACGCCGCCGTCAAGGTTTTAAAGGCCGACAGCCCTTGGCAACTCCTGGCCGTGGCCTGGTTGCCCGAAAGCCTAGTGGCCAGCGCCCGCATTGAATTGCAGCAACTGATGGCCCGCTTTGACTTTGCCAGCTGCGTACCTTTTTCCAACAACGTGCCCTTAAGCGCCGCCCAAGAGGAGCGCCACGGCCTGCTGTTTCGTGCCAGCCACTCAGAGACCGCGCCTGATGAATTGCTGGCAAAAATTGAGGCCCTGCTCAACCTGGACAACCCCTTTGTGCTGCGCTACGCGGACAAAAAACGCGGCCAACGCCGCGCCGCCCTGCTCCAGCGCGGCGACACCCAAACTACCCTCGAAGGTTTTTTGCTCGCAGGCGACACCAGCGCGCAAGACTGGATCACCACGCTTTTAAAAGACGAGTTGCCCGCCCAAGCCTACGGCCGGGCCCTGCTGCTACCCGGCGCCAAACCGCCAGTGGCCGTGGTGTCACGCGGCCATGCAGTGTGCGCCTGCTTCAACGTGACCGACGTCGCCATCGCAGAGCACCTCAAGCAATGCCCCGGCAACGCCAAAGAACGCCTGGCGTCCCTGCAAACCGCCCTGAAGTGCGGCACCAACTGCGGCTCTTGTGTGCCGCAATTGCAGCGCATGGTGAAAGCACAGCTAGCCACCTCCTTGGAAGCGGCATAAGCTCATTGCCTAAAGTTATCAACCTTCAAGGACAATCGGGGGATGGCAATCAGCAAATACATCAAGGAAATCGGGCGCGGCAAAGACGGTGCGCGTTCGCTCACACGCGAGCAGGCGGCCGACTTGTTCGGCCAAGTGCTGGACGGCGAGGTCACGGACCTGGAAATCGGTGCATTTTGTCTGGCCATGCGCATCAAGGGCGAAACAGCGGAAGAAATGGCGGGGTTTCTGGACGCCACGCACGCCCGCCTGCACAAAGTCCCCACCTCGTGCACCACCGTGGTGCTGCCCAGCTACAACGGCGCTCGCAAGCTGCCAGTGCTCACGCCCCTGCTGGCGCTGCTGCTGGCGCGCGAAGGCTTGAGCGTGGTGGTGCACGGCATGGCCAGCGAGTCCACGCGCGTTTCAGCACAAAATGTGCTTCTAGACCTTGGAATACGTTCTGAAGAAGCTATAGAAAAAATAGCACCTGGCACGGCGCAATTTATCCCCACCACCCTCCTCTGCCCCGGCCTGGCGCGCTTGTTGGACGTACGCCGCGTGGTGGGTTTGCGCAACTCGGCCCACAGCTTGGTCAAGCTGATGAACCCTTGCAATTCGCCCGCAATCGTGGTGGGCAGCTACACGCACCCCGAATATGCCGCCTCGATGGCCGCCACCTTCCACTTGACGGGCGCCAACGCCTTGCTCTTGCGCGGCACCGAAGGCGAACCCGTGGCCGACCCCCGCCGCACACCCGCCATGGACGCTTACTTATCAGGCGAAGTTAGCCGCGTGCAAGAAGCCCAAGGCGGCTCCTTGCTGACAGTGCCCGGCCTGCCTGCGCCCGACGCGCCAAGCACCGCCACCTGGATAAAAGCCGTTTTGAGCGGCACCGAGCCCACGCCCCAGCCCATTGCCCTGCAAGTGGCACACATCGTGCAACTAGTCAAGACCATGAGCAAGAGCAAGAGCAACACACCATGACCCTAGACACCCCCACCCCTTTAACGCAAGGCAGCTGCACCTTGGTTGGTGCAGGCCCCGGCGACCCGGAGTTGCTGACGATCAAAGCCCTCAAAGCGATTCAGTCAGCCACCGTGCTGCTGGTAGACGACTTGGTGAGCGACGCCATCGTCGCCTTGGCCTCGCCCACCGCGCGCATCATCCATGTCGGCAAACGCGGCGGATGCAAATCCACGCCCCAGGCCTTTATTGAAAAACTCATGCTCATGGCCGTGCGCGAGGGCGAAACCGTGGTGCGCCTCAAAGGCGGTGACCCCTTCTTGTTTGGGCGCGGCGGTGAAGAAGTCGCCAGCCTGCAAGCCTCAGGCATTCAGGTCAACGTGGTCAACGGCATCACAGCGGGCTTGGCAGCTGTCACCTCGCTCGGCGTGCCGCTCACCCACCGCGAACACGCGCATGGCGTGGTCTTCATCACCGGCCACGCAAAACCAGGCGACAGCGGCACTGACTGGCGCGCCTTGGCCGCCACCGCTCATAGCGCACGTCTCACGCTCGTCATTTACATGGGTGTCAGTGGCGCCGCCAGCATTCAGGACGAACTGCTGATAGGACTGCCCGCACAAACCCCGGTGGCCATCATCCAAAACGCCAGTCTGCCCGAGCAAAGGCACGCGGTTTGCACTTTAGAGGAGTTGCACGCCACCATTCAACGCGAACACCTGGCCAGTCCCAGCGTGATCGTGGTGGGTGATGTGATGCAGGGTTTGCTGGCGATTCAGCAGACCGTGCCCCTTACGGATTCATCGCGGGTCGCTTAAAGCGTCAAGAGGTCATCAAGCGAGCGAAATCTTACGATTACTCGGCAGCATTAAATTCAGTTAATTCATTCGTTGCAATATAATATTAATGATTCCAACGAATGATTTTTCGCAACTTAATGGATGATTTCCGAATGAACTACAAATTTCTGCCCCTGCTTTCCTTGGCTTTTCTTGCAGCATGCGCCAGCACCGGACCTGGCAAGGTTGAAGACAGCACCCCCCCACGTTTGGTCAAAGATTCATCAGGCGCCACCGTCTGGGACAGACCTACTGCTTTCGGTCCTGTGACCGGTGAAAAATTGGCAATGGGCGTGACCGCGTGCGGCGGCGCTAATGCAGCCGTCAAGCCAGCTGGATATCACAGCCGGGCCATGGACGAAAAAGGCGTTTCCTTCCCCAGCGGCGGCTTCATGTGCATGGCCAAGTAATCGCCCAATTGAGCTAGCCACTTAGCCCACAAGCCTGCGCTGCTTGTGGCTAGTTGAGATGTTTTAGAACATCCCTAGCGCAATTTTTCTCACGCCAATCAGCGGCCTTAAGCGCAGCTTGTTGGGTCAGTGGCTCAATTTGATCAATCGCTTCAAACGTTGCTTGCGCAATGGATTCAAGAGTCCATTTTTCAAACACCGTACCCGCAGCCGCACCAGTTTCAACCTGATCCGAGAGCCATGTTTGTGCTGGCACCACGCAAGGCGTGCCATAGGCCGTGCACTCTGAAAGCACCCCCGAACTTCTCAACCGATAGCGGTCGGGAAAGTACGGAAGCACCATCAGTCGGGTCTGGGTAATGTGCTGGACGAAAACTTCTGGATCCACTTTTCCCGGCAAAATAGTCACCCGCCCATTGAAACCCATTTCTCGCAATGCCGATATAGCTTCATCCTTCTGATGCGCATGGTGAACCTGCAAAAGGAATTCAAAACCTGGTCGTTTTTTATCGATGTCAGCGATCAGCGTCAGCATCAGATCACGTCCTCTTTCGGGTCTGAATTCACCCATAAACCCGATATCAAATTGTTTCTTCTGTGTGAGGGCTTCACTGACTGGTAAAAAATAAGGCGATGGAAGTCCAGTTTTTTGTGTTTTCAAACCAGAAGCCCACGCAATGAACTGAAGCAACCTCGGGTCAGGAGCGAGAATTTCGACGCGATCCTGCGCACCAATTCTCGTTAGCAACTGCCCGGCAAACCGCCAAAATGAAGGATAGCCTGATACCTTGTCTCTGCGGCCATCAATCTTCCAGATCAATTCCGGACGATGGCAAAAAAGAATCACGCGTGGGTGTTGCTGCGCAGGCAATGACTGCAACCAAATGGCGACTGCATACGCTTCATTCTGCGACGCATAGGCAATGAAAACCCAATCATCGGATTTAACGACAGGGGAAAGAAATTTAGCCAGCGTACTGGCAAAAGCCCCACCGGCGATCAAATAACTGGTCAGTTCCGAACTTAATGGGTCTGACTCAAACGATGCATCCGGTATGTGAGGGAATATAGCCTGGGCATTAAGTTTGGAAACAATCTCTGGTTCACACTTAGTATGGGTCCAGACCTGAATTGGTAAATTCATTTTTTTGGCGGCCTCAAGATAGCCCAAGGTTTCGCCAAAAAAGTGACTGTGCCGATCCACCAACCCATGCTGAATAAAGTGAATCATGAACTCAACGCTCGGTCATCGACTCATGCAGCGTTTTAGAAATGGGCTTGATCAAATAGTTGAGGATGGTTTTCTTGCCCGTCAAGATTTCGACGGTGGTGGTCATCCCAGGTGTGACATCCATTTTTTCTCCGCGTCGACCAATCAGGTTTGCCGCACTGGCGCGCACGCGCACCACAAAGTAAGTGCTGTCCTGAGGCGGCCTTGACTCTTCCTTGAGGGTGTCGGCACTGATGTAAATAACCTCGCCTTGCAAGGCCCCAAAAATGGAGTAATCAAAGGCATCTACCTTGATCGTGGCTGGCAAGCCAATCCGTAAAAAACCGATGTCGACAGGCTTCACCTTGACCTCGACCACCAAATCGTTATCTACGGGAACCAACTCCAGAATATCCTCCCCAGACTTGACCACAGCACCCATGGTGGTGAACCGAATATTTTTCACAACCCCTGCGCGAGGTGCCAATACAGTCGTGTTGTCGAGTTGAAACTTTCGCTGCTCCATGGCCTGAAGTACGGAGGCCAAATCCTCCTGCGCTTTGGCCAGATCTGTTTGCGAATCCTGAAAGTATTTATTCTTGCGGTTCGCAATCTGGCCTTCAAGATCAGTCACTTGGCGACGCAGGCGCAACACATCAGCCAGGCCAACATCCCCCTTTTTCAGCAAAGGCTCCGTCGCATCTAATTCTTCTTGCGCTAAAGCCAACGCCTTTTTATAAGCCTTGATTTCATCGTCAATAGCTTTCTTGCGTTTTTGATAAAGCTCCTTCTGATTTGCGGCAAACCCCGGATGTGAATTCACCAACTCGTCAAACACCATAGGCTCATCAAACACTTCTGCTCTCAGGCGTGCAACAGCTGCGGTAAGTGCGGCCGCTTTCGCCCGTGTCTCGCGCCATGCGGCATCCGCTCTGGCCGCATTAAATTTCAACAAAACCTGATTGGCCTTGACCGCCGCACCTTCCTTGACCGCAATACTCTCAATCACCCCACCATCAAGCGACTGAATGATTTGCGTTCTGGAGCTTGCAATCACCTGCCCGGGGGCGCGTGTCACTTGCTCAAGTTCGCCGTAGTACGCCCATGAGAAAAAGGTGACCAAACAAGCCATGATGGTCCACAGAACCCACCGCCCCTGGGACTTGTCCATTTTTTTAAGATCTCTGCTCAACGAATACTCCTGCCTGAAATTGTGTTACGCCAGCTTGGCGGCATCGCTAGTGAGCGTTTGCGTAGCCAATTTGGACTTTAGTTTTTCCAACACGCTGTCCCTGGGACCATCCAGCACCACTTTGCCGCCATCAATAATTTGAACGCGTGTGGCAAACCGCATCAACTCGGCCTTATGCGTCACCAGAATCAACAAAGAATCCGGTGCAATATGGGTCGTGAGCTGATGAATCACATACTGTTCAAGCCGGTTATCCAAAGCCGCCGTAGGCTCATCCAAAAGCATAATCTTGGGCTGAGCAATCATGAGCCGGGTGAGGCCCACCAACTGCCGCTGTCCCACAGACAGACCCCGCCCGCCTTCAGTGATGGGCAGCGACAAGCCCTTGGGGTGCGATTTAATCACCGTGATCAACCCGGTGAGTTCTGCAGCTTTCAGAATTTGCGCATCACTAGGCGATGGCAAGCCCATCACAATGTTGTCGCGCAAAGTGCCTTCAAACAACCACACATCCTGCGGCAAATAGCCAATGTGCTCACGCAGATAGCCAGGCGCTACTTGCTGCATGTCCAAGCCATCAATTTGCAGCTTGCCTTCAGCCGGCACATACAGGCCCGAGGCCACCTTGAGCAAGGTTGACTTGCCCGAGCCCGAAGCTCCCATAATCACCACGCGTTCGCCAGGCTTGTATTGCAGGCTGGCGATTTGCAGGCTAGCCGGAATCCCATCGCCATACGCGTACTTAACATTTTCCAGGCTCAGGTTACCGTGGCACAACTCCGGAATGATCGACCTTTGATCAGGCGTGGTGTCTGAAGGCAAACGCATGATGTTCTCGAGCACAGCCAACGCGGCCTTGGCCGATTGCCACTGCGCCACGATGCCCGCCAAACCGGCAGCAGGGGCCAATGCACGCGAACCAATAATGGTGCAAGCAATCAGGGAACCTGTGGTCATCAAGCCATCATGAATCGCATAAACACCGGCCACCATAATGGCGATGTAGAGCAACTGCTGAATCATTTGCACGGACGACATCAAAGACTGCGAGTGCAAACGAGTGCTCAAGTCATTGGCCGCCAGAGACTCGTTTATTTGGTTCCAGCGCCTTGCAAATTTCCAACCGCCTTGCGCCGCCTTGACCGATTCAATGCCGGAGATCACTTCGACCAACAAGCCGTTTCGCTGGTTGTTTTCGTTGACCTTCTCACGCGCCAATCGATCAAAATGCCCTTTGGAAATAAATGCAATCCCCACCGTGAGTGGCAGCAACATCAGGGGAATCAAGGCAATGGGCCCCGCAATAAAGGCAATCACGGCAATAAAGAACAAGGAAAACGGTGCATCGACCAACACGAACATCGTCGTGGCCGTCAGAATATTCCGAACGGTTTCAAACTGCCGCAGCTGCGACGCAAAAGTACCCACAGCCGCAGGTCGTGCATCCATGCGAATGGTGAGCATTTTGTCAAAAAACACCCCGGATAACTCGTTGTCAATCTCGCGGCAAGCCTGCTCAACGTACTTGGCACGTACGTGCTTCAGGGCAAAGTCAAACACATACGCCAGAATAACGCCCACACTCAACACCCACAAGGTGGAAGATGTTTTGGAAGGCACCACCCGGTCGTAAATGTTCATTGAATACAGTGAACTGACCAGCGCCAAAATATTGATGAAGGCGGTCGCAAATGACGCTTCCATGAATGTTTTTTTGCGCTTGAACAAGGCGTAGCGGAACCAATCACGCGCAGACCGGGGCTTTTCGCCCTCAAACTCATGTTCACTGGCGCGGCACAGCAGCCGCATGGCATGACCAGCCTCAACACGGGCCTGCGTCAGCGTCGATTTAACACCCTCAGTGGTCAGGGCCTGGAAGTCACCAGAAGAGAGCTTGCCGGTCAATATAAAAGCATCATCAGACGACGCATCCAGCCACACTGCCGGCAAATCATCTTGCTCGGGCAAGGCATCCAGCAACTCCGCCACACCAGAGGGAAACACCGCACGCCAAATTTCAAGGGCCTGCGTTTCACGGCTCATTTCACCAATGGCCGCACCATGAAGCCCGGTTTGGGTCATCAACATGGTGACTCGACCAATGGCCTCGCCTTGCAAAGCCGCTAGTCGTGATAACAGGGCTGCTAACTGCTCATCGCCGTGATTGTTAAAGGGTTGGCTCAGCACTGAGCCTGCCACTTGTTCATCACTCATTAAGTGTAATTTCCTTTGATTTATTGAGTTGTCCGCTCAGACGTTGCAGCCGGTAGGTAGCTGACATCAATGAAGAATTTAAATCGGCCATTTGCATGCGACTTTGAACCAATTCACGCTCAGCATTCAAGACCTCAAGCCAACTTTTTTTGCCAGCCAAATATTGCCGTACAAAAGACGCCACGATTTCTTCGTTTTCCTGGGTGATGTCTTTCAGGATCGCCGTCTGATCCCGGTAAGCCACATAGTCAGCCCAGGTGCTGGCCGATTGCTGGAAGAGGGTTCGGCGTGTCACCTCAATTTGCTGCTCGGCAGCCAACAAGCGGGATGAGCTTTCATTCACACCTTCAAGCTGAGACAAGCCATTGCCCAAACTGGCCTCAAACACCACATAAGCCTGCGTGTAAACCAAACCCGCTGAAGGTGAATTGATCCGCTCCACACGACCTGAAAGCTTGGGAAAAAGCTCAGCGGTTCGTTGCTTGATCTGATTTTCAGCCAGGTCTCGACCCAACCGCGCAGAAGCAAATTCACTTGAGCTATCCAGACTGGCCATCTGAAGCGCATCCAGGTTTTCAAAACCAACAGAGGCCGAACTTCGAATTAGTTTTTGTTTAACAGACTGACCTGTTATCTCCTCTAACTGAGCACGCGACCTGACCTCCAAAGACCGGCTTAGTACCAATTCTGACCGAGCCTGCTGCAGTCTGGAGTTGACCAAAGACGCGTCATTTTTTGAACTCAGCTGGGTTGCGAGGCGGCGTCCAATCATGCCCTCAAATTCCACAAGACGATTAATCGCCTCTTGCTGGATGATGATTTTTTCTTGCGCCGTAATCACTTGGCCAAATGAGGCAATGATCCGATCGGAGACGCTGTTGACTTCCGATTGAATCGACAGTTTAGCCACCGTCTTTTGCAGGTCTGCGGTCCGGATGCGGGCATCAATGGCACCCCAAGCATACAAAGGCTGATCCAGACGAAGCGAAGAGCTGGGCGAAGACGTGCCAGGGGCCAAATTACCGCCAACGCCCGTGGGATTGGACGACAAGGACAGTGAAAACGCCGGATACCGCCCCCACTCAGCCCCCTTTAGTGCGTTGGTAGAGGCATCAAATTCCCGTTCTTTCGCTTTTATGGAAGGACTATTGGCAATGGCAAGATTGAGTACATCCCGAAAATTAATCTCTTGCGCATGCAAGCCGGGTAAGCAAAAGACAAAAGGTGCAAGCAATAAGGTTCTTGCATGTTTCAATATCACTGAGTTAAACCCTCCACCATTTGAACCATGGCCGAATGAAAGCGTTCTTCCGGAAACCGCTTGGCCGTATTTTTTCCTTGAGTGATCAAGTTTTGGCGCAACACATCATCCTGTAACAACATGCGCATGCTTGAGGCCAAAAAGTCGGGGTTGTTTGTCGGAAACTTCAAACAATTCACCCCATGCGTCCACAATTTCGTAAACGCCTCTATTTCACTGAGCATCAAAGGCAAACCCATACTGGCCGAATCGAGCACCGACTGGGGCCAACTTTCATCACTTGAAGTATGGCAATACAAATCATTTTGAGCCAGGATGGCATGGGTCTCCTGACCTGTTTTGTAGCCTACAAACTGATAACGGGATGGATGCCTTGCAATAATTTTCTTGGTCCCCTCTGGCAGCGCATTGAGCCCATGGGTTTCACCAATGAAGGTAAAAACCAAATTGAACTCACGCAAGCGCTCACCTGCGGCTATCAGATCAACCTGACGCTTGTGCGGCAACACCGGGGCGTGCATCACCACGCCAAAATAATCTTTCTCAACGCCTGCCCGCAACTTTGACAAATCTGGCGATGTACCGCTAGGCATCGTCAATATTTTGGACTCTAGCCCAGAGGTGAACGATGCAAAGGTTTTGTCTTTTTGCACGTCTGTCAAAAACACAATTCTTCGCGCTGAACGAAAGAGCGACACCCAGTGGATGAAGTCACCTTTGAGGGACATCAAATCAAGAAAGCCTTCTTGCACCAAGATCAAGGAAGGAATACGCTTGGCAATTTGAGCCAAGCGGTCCGGCCCGCCTAAAGACCCTATCAAGAGGGCGTCGAACTTTTGGTCCGACACCTGCTTGACCGCCTGCGCTTGCATGGCCGCGATCTCCTGTAAGACATTCTCAGGAAAGTCTCCCAAGAAGGTCAGACTGTGACCCCGCGCCGTCAACAAGCGCCCTAGTTGGGTCACGCGGGCAATGACATCACCCTGCGCTCCCAGCAAAGAACACAACAACTTCATTCTTAATTCACTACTGGCGCGTTGTTCAAGTGCAGTGAGTAGTTCCAGAAGGCATACCAGACGTCAGTAGAGTCTACTTGGTTAACGGCACCCTGTTGACCGTTCTCAGCGTAGAAGTCATGTCGCGCGGTACCTAAGAGTTGGACGTCTTTAAGATAGAAATCTACGCTACTGTCACTAGCGAGGCTTGAACTTTCACCATCCTTCAGCCAGAAGTGAATTTCTTTTACCACGCCACCTGCGAAACGATTATCCAACGTGATGCTGTAGTCCAACTGCTGGACGCTGGTAATACCCAAATCACTCAAATCAATCAGATCATATTGCTCTGCTAGCGCTGAACCATCATGTGACATGCCTGAGATATTGGAAGCAAATTGAGTCACTGCGCTTCCCTGATGCAGCGTGCCATTCACGTAGTAGCTCAAATCACCATTGTTTTGACCAATGCCCAACTCATTCAGCGTGATGTTGTAGAGGATGGATGAATCATTACTTGCACCAAACTCCAAGAAGGCTTGTGCACCGTCAAGATTAAGCTGTTTGATAGTGAGAGCGTAATCAGAATCAATGGTGGCGTTTGACTCCCATTTGTTAACATTTGATGGCTCAGGCCATCCATCAACGCCTTGGCTAGACAAATCAATCAAATCAATGGTCAAGTCCGAACCAGCGAAGAGTGTCAAATATTCTGCACCGAAAGTGATGTGACTAGAGTCCACATTCTCTACCGTCAAATTGCCAACAGAGATATCGTTACCCCACAAGTGCGCCGAAGCATCGGTACCGGCCAGATGCACACCATCGAAGCGAATATTTCCATTTCCGGTATCAGCAGTCACCTCAAGGGAATTGTTGTTAACCGAGCTACCGTTCGTCAGCTGCGCAGTGACATCAACGTTGTAAATCTCATTGCCATACACGTTGTCAGCCGAGATATAAATCACGTTGTTATCCATGGTCAGATCTAACGTGGTGTTGTTGTCGCTGTGAATCCCAATGTAGACATCCCCGACGTTCACATTGCCACCAGCCACAATGTCGATCCTGCTATTGCTGCTGTTAACAACAGCCGGCACATCATAGACAGCGGCGGCGACATCAGTACCCATACCCACAGAAAGTCCAACGTTAATATTACCCGTAGCTGTCAGCGCAACATGGTTGACACTGGCATCAATCTCCGATGCGGTGACAAACCGGAACACTTCGACATAGGCATTAACTGCAATATCACCATTCAGGGCATTCAAGTGAATTTCATTACCGGTGAAATCAAACGTTGCCGCCTTCGCACCATCAACTAAGTTATCGTAGTTGCCTTCATCTGCGTAATAACCATCAACACCCAGCCAGTTGTGAATATCACCCACCGTCATATCGGCGGCAGTGACATTAATGTGGTTGCTATGCATGTCAATCAGCAGACCCGACTCAATCCTGTTGCGTTCCATCGCAATCACATCGCCGATGTAATTTCCACTGGCGCTGATGTCGATACTTGCATCGGCCAGATCAACCAAACCAAGATTGGTGATTAGATCAGTCAGTGGATCAATCAAACTCAAGGTTGGCATTTGGTCAAGCTGGTAATGTGAGTACCCAGAGACGTTGGTCCCAAGGTAGTTTTCGTCATAAGCGTACAACACGCCACCGGCCTCGATGTCACTTTGGGCGATAACCACTTGCGATACAGACACATCATGACCCATGACATCTACGGACGCTGAAGACAGATCGACAGTTGTACCAGCCCACAGGTGGTCCTGAGCGATGATGGCTTCATGCGCATAGACATTAGATGCTGCTACTTGGTACTCGTAAGAACTCTCACCATTGTCAAAAGTAGCTGTCGTGCTGGAGGCCAGGTGGACATAGGCACCGGACAGATCCATACTGCCCCAGTAAGCAATGGGCAGATCGGAATTACCGTTGTCATCCGTTAAAGGTGCTATGTAGTAATCATTGACCAGTTTGGACGTTAACACAGCGCCCGCATGCATATTATTCTGAATCACATTAGCATTGCGAATCTCAACGAAAGCATTCTCTCCAGCCTGAATACTCACACCGACATCGGTTGCAGAGATGTTTTCATCGGCGGTCACTGCAGTTTGAACGATGTAGACATTGTGAGCTGATACCCAGCCACCATCGGGGTTGGTGGCATCGCCCACAGACAGGTTAATCGTCACGTTGTCCATATACACGTCGCCACCAGAAGTGATCTCGTAGGCGGTGCCTGACAAGGATTCATCCGCAGTGATGAACGATTGGGAAATGAAGATATCGGCACCAAACGTAGTTACTTCAACATTACCATCGAAGCTTGGATACACGTTCCAATATTGGCCGTTGTGATTATCAGCCGTATAGTATTCATGAGTCAGCGTCTCGTGGCCTTGTTCAAGTTGAATATGGCTATTCAAACCGCCTACCATCTCAATATGCACTTGACTGAGATCGACGTTTCCACCACCTGCATGCAGAATGGTTTCTTCAATAAAGACATCACCACCATACAAGCTAATCGTCGAACTATCGCCCACCTGCATTGTGATGGCACTGTCGCTCACACTGACATCGCCATCAACAGCTAGCAAATGATTTTGCTCGATGTTAATGCTAAAGGCTTGTTCACCCGTTACGGTGTCATAGACTCTAGCGTCACTAGTTCTCCAGTAAGTTCCTTGGAGAATTTCGTAATGATGGAATGTGTAATAGTAGACATTCGCAGTTTCTGCTGCCGCGAAATAAATGCCACTGTTGTCTTGCGCGCTCATTTCGATCAGTGCAGCATTGGCGTTGACATCGCCGTCTTGGGCTGTCACGTCCGATTGACTGATGAAAACATCTATTCCAGTTACGTTAATGTCAGAGTATGCACCTTCATTGAACTGAATATTGGCACCAGATAAATCCACTGCGTAAGCGGCTGTCATGTGCGTCTGCAACACATCAACAGAACCAGAGTACGTTTGAGCCAAAGTCTCACTATGGGAGTTATCAGAGTAATAAATGCCCGTCCAATCTTCTGCAGTGAACTCGTGATCTCTCGTGAAAGCGTCAAGGGCCGGCGTGAGCTGGAGTTGACTGCTATCACCTATCTGAAATACGACGCTAGCATTCCTAGCGTTAATGTCACCATCAAGAGCTGTCAAGTAGGATTGGTCAATGAGGACGGAAGTAGCATCAAGGGTAATCTGGCTACCATTGCCGGCACCAATTTCTATCTTATCGTTATCAGCAGTCAAAGTTTGACCGGCTGTCACGTCGTGCTGATGAATCGACACCTGGTTGTAGTCGCTATAACTGGTTGCATAATCCTCAAAACGATTATGATAGTTAGATTGCGGATTATCCCACGTTGCGAATCGTGCATCGTAGCTCACAGAGCTTTGGGGCGCGATGTGAATATCCGAACTGTCACCAGCCAATACCGATATCTGGGCTGAGCTCAGGTCTACATAGTAGGCCCCGGCACTAATGCCTCCCTGATTAATGTAGATTTCGGTGCCACTCAAACTGATCATCGAGTTGCCAGACACGGGCGGTGTATTGAGTCCAATCTCGTCGAGATGATCAACCGCCACCAGCACATGCGCACCGGCCAAACTGACGTTGTTAGTTGCAGTGATATCGGATTGGTTAATAAACACATCGGCACCGCCGAAGTAAGTGGACCAGCCAGCAGTAAGCGTGTAACCTGCATACACATTACCAGGCGTCCAATTACTAAAGCTATAAGGAGTACTGACATCACCATCAATAGTAATGAGCGCATCATACCCACCGGTGACACGCACTGAAGCATCGGTCCCATCCACGCTGCCATTGAAAGCACGAATGTCGAATTGATCAACAGAAGCGCCATACTCAAGCGTGATGTCGCCACCATTAGCCACATTGACATCCACGCTGGCCGCACTGACATTGACCCAGGCGCCTGTTATATTGTTTTGCGCAATATAGGCATCGTTCACGGTGATCACTGAATTGTCACCGGCGGCCAAGGTCACGTGGGCATCAGAACCATCGATACCATCATTGGCATAGATGTATTGCTGTGACACATAAGCACTGCCATCAATCTCGACGTAGGCACCATCGCCACCCTCGACATTTACACCTGCATTGTCAATATCCATCCAGCTGCCTGCTGTCAGGTGATCTTGCGATACATAAGCACCATCGGTGTAGATACTGGCGGCGTTAGTGTCGTCACTGCCCACGGTGATGCCGACTTGGGCACCGGTTGCATCAATGTAGCCACCAGCGGAGATGTTGTTTTGCTCCACAAACACCGCACCGGGTACATCCACATTGCCGCCGTTGCCTGCAGTAACCACCGCACGCGCACCCCAGAGGTCAATGTCGTTATAAGCTGTCATCTCAGTTTGAGACACATAGACGTCGTCTGCTGAGATGTAACTGTTGTTACCAGCAGCAACTGTGACATTCGCGCCGCTTACGCTGATGTCGCCGTTGACAGCACTGATCCAGTTTTGCTCAATATAAGCGCTGCCATACAAGCTGATTTCTGCATCATTGCCCACACGGACCTCAACGCTTGCCGCGCTGATGTTCACATAACCAGCGGTCATGTGGTTTTGCTCGATAAATGCATCGTATGCAGTGATGACGCTACCTGCGCCTGCGGCCACGGTCACATGGGCATTTGCCGCATTGAGTTCATAGTAATTTCCCGCATAGTTTTCAGTTTGTGACACATAAGCGCTGCCATCGATCTCAATGTCTGCACCATCGCCACCCACTACATTTACACCTGCGTTGTCAATTTGCATCCAGCTGTCGGCTGTCAGGTAATCTTGCGATACGTAGGCACCATCAGTGTAGATACTGGCTTGGTTAGTGTCGTCGCTGCCCACGGTGATGCCAACTTGTGCACCGGTTGCATCAATGTAGCCGCCGGCGGAGATATTGTTTTGCTCCACAAACACCGCACCAGGCACATCCACATTTCCGCCGTTGCCTGCAGTAACCACCGCACGCGCACCCCAGACCTCAATGTCGCTATAAGCCGTCATCTCAGTTTGAGACACATAAACATTGTCAGCAGAGATGTAGCTGTTGTCACCCGCCACCAGGGTAACATTCGCGCCGCCTGCTCTTAGTTCGGCATTGGTGGCACTGATCCAGTTCTGCTCAATGTAGGCATTGTCGTACAAGCCGATATTGGCATCGTCGCCCACACTCACCTCAACGCTGGCTGCGCTGATGTTGAGATAAGCGGCCGTCATGTAGTTTTGTTCAATAAACACAGAAGTTGCAGTGACATCAGCCCCTGACCCTGCGGCAACGGTCACCTCGGCATAGGCACCATAAATCCCATCGGTAATGGTGCCCGCATGGATGTCAGTTTGCGACACATAGGCGCTGCCATCAATATAAACCTCAGCACCATTGCCGGCAATGACATTCACGCGAGCGTCGTCAATATCGAGCCCAGTACCTGCTGTCAGGTGGCTTTGCGTGACATAGGCACCATCGGTGTAGATACTGGCGCTGTTGTAGTCGTCGCTGCCTACGGTAATGCCCACTTGCGCACCTGTCGCATCAATGTAGCCGCCGCCTAAGATGTTACTTTGTTCGATATAGACCGCACCAGGTACATTGATCTCGCCATCGTCACCCGCGCTAACGACCGCACGACTTCCATACAAGAAGACATTGGTACCAGCTTGGATATCGGTTTGCTGCACATAAACATCGTCAGCTGAAATATAGCTGTTGTCACCTGCTGAAACCGTGACGTGGGCTCCCGAGATATCAATCCCTGTTACGACATCCCCAGGGACATCGATTTGATTTAAAGCACGAAGGGCCATTTGAGCTACATAGACATCGTTCTCAACATCGATCCAGCCGTTATTTCCAACTGCCAATGTCAGCCCTGCGTTGAGCGCATTGATCGAGCCATCGGCCGTGTCTGCAACCTGAACGAGGTAAGCCTCTTGGATGCTCATCGTGCTACCAGCTGAGACATCAACGTTCGCGTTCGACATACTCAGATCACCACCGGCTGACAGCGCAGCCTGGAAGATGCTCACGGAAGCAAGCGAGGTATCGAAGGTATTTGTCAACGGATTATTGCCGTGATCTGTGGAGAAAACACCATCTATTGCCGTGCTGTAGTAATCACGTTCATATGTAGTACTGTAATGATCAACCAAGCTGATGCTGTTGTACGCATGAATCGAGAGGTTGGCACCCGACAGGTTGACGTCACCGTCACGCGCTGTGATAGCAATTTGATCAATATAAATATTGCCTGCGATCACACTTTCGGCAGAGATATCCACTGAAGCATTGATACCAGAAATGGGGCCGTTGTCTGCAGTGATGTCAGTTTGTGACACATACACACTGGCGAAGTCGGTTTCTTCGAAATAGTAGGTGTAGTCGTTCACGATGGTGGTTGTATCCAGACCCAAAAGGGTTGCCATCGTGACTTCATGCGCATGTGTGTTGTCATAGGCGGTATGACTAACCATTGCCAGTACGTCTTGACTGAAGACGCCTGCACGCGCAAAGTCAATATTGATACCTTGGGCATCATCACCCATGGCGTGCAATTCATTCTGCTCTACGTACACATCACCAGAAAATACTGGATTCGAAAAATCTAATGTTCCATCATAGTAAGTTTCGCCATAAATATCCACTTTGATTGCAGACACGTCATGCGCATCGATGCCCCCATCTGTGGCGTAAATGTTGCGTTGTGTCACATAGACTTCTGCACCGTAGGCAGAAGATGATGTAGCCGTTTCGCTGTACACATTACTGTTGGTGCCGTTGAACTCGTCACTGTAAAAGGTGGAGTCCGAGAAGGAGGCGTAGGCAAAGTTACCCATTTGAGCATCCACTGCACCACCCATACCGAGCGATGTGTAGACATTAAACTCAGAAGCCGTCACATTGGACAGGGTCACATTGCCGTCAAGTGCGGTGATTTCACTCTGATCAACATAAACATTATTGACCAGTGAGAATGGAGATATTAGACCAATACTCCACTGTGAAACGTGCACATCTGAGGCATTGATATCGCCATGCTGTGCCGTTAATGCTTCCTGAATCACATACACATCTGACGATTGAATCTCCACGTCATACGCTGAAAGTTCATCGGAGTAGTTCAATGATGATGTCGCCGTTTGATCATAGGCAACAGTCACCGTTCCGATTTCGACTCTATATTGGCTCCAAACGCCAACGTTTGCCCCGCTTAGGTCGATCCCCTCTGTGGCAGAAATATTAGTTTGCTCGATACCCACATCACCAACAAGTACGCCCATGCCACCGCCCACGCTGATGCCAGCATTGCTTGCGTCGACCACACCGTTATCAGCCGTGATATTTGTTTGAAGAATACCAACATCGCCAGCATTCCAGTAGGTGCTGTCGTGTGACTGGTCAAATCCACTCACTATTTCATAGGAGTGTGAGGTCACCACACTGTCAATTAAAGAGACGAAGCCTCCAACAACCTCAATGGATACGTTATCGAGATTGACGCTGCCACCGTGCATCGACTCTTGCACCAAGGTCACATTACCTGCACCAACACCACCCATCGCGTTCATGTAAATACTGGCATCGGAAGCATCGACCAAATCTCGTGCATACAGATGGTCTTGGTACAGACCTACGTCCAACATCTCAAAGCCCGAGATGGTACTTTCATAGGTAGGGTATGTGGTATTGATGTCGTTGGCGAGTGTGTAGGAGCCACTTGACTCAATGTCAGTGTACTGATCAACCAGGACAATGCCTGAGCCTGCTGCCATGAGGTCAATGTGTGCACCGCCCACGCGCACATTCACGTCTTCACCTAAAGCGACAAGATCACCACCCAGATAGGACTGGGTCAAAGTCACACCAGCGGTTACATGTCCGTCGGCACTAATCATGATGCCGTCGCCAGCTGACAAATGGATCCCCGAGTTTTCTGCAACCAACTCACCCGCGTCGTCATACCAAGCGTTTGCAATGATGTGCGACTGATCCAGGGTAATCAGGCCACCTTCGCTGTGAATGGATGGCATACCTGGAATAACGCCGCCGTCAACACTTTGAGCCAGCATGGTGATGCTGCCACCAGCACTCAGGGTCACACCCGTGGCCAGGAACAGGCTGTCATCTGCTGTTTGGTCAGGGCCTTGAATATCATGGGCCAAGATATTCACACCATCAAACGTGATGTTGTTGGCGATGTTAAACGTGGCATCGCCGTTGCTTACTTCAATGCCACATTCGTTAATGGTGACATCATCCGCACCAAAGGTGAACGATGAATTGACAAAGTCAGTGACCTCTACGCCACCCAATACAGTGACATAAGCGCCAAAATCAACCGCTAGGGACTGATCAGCGGTGACATCCCAATGATTATCAATGCCCACAGCGCCACCAACGTATTGCTGGCAACCGTTTACCAACCAGAGGGCGTCAGTCAGCACATTGGTGGTGACGTTTCCAGCCACATCGGTGGAGATCGCCGTCACGCCGTAGTGACCATCGGGCCAACCCATGACCAGCTCACTGACATCAAGTGTCCAGTCGCCATTGTTTTCGACCGTGAGAATTACGCCCGAAAGATTGACACCCTCTTCATAGATTACGCCGTCAAATTCAATGACTAGTCGCTCTCCACGGTCTTCTCGAATGTCGGCATGGCCGGTAATCAGTGCGGCAGGGTGTGCTTCAGTATTGTTAGTTGCCAAAAGTGCAACGGTCGTGTCTGCAGGTGGCAGTGCCACTTCGAAACTTGTTCCGTTGGTCGTGGTGCTGTTGCCAGCCGCATCGGTGACGGTGACCACGATGGTGTGCACGCCCTCGCCTAACGCTTCTGGGGTCACGCTGTAGTGACCCGTTTCATCAGCCACGGTGGTGAGTGTCTGACCACCCACCACGACAGTCACGGCGGCGCCAATTTCGGCAGTACCGGCGATCTCTGGCGTGTTGATGCTTGTGATGTTGTCGGTGTTTGAGATGCCTGCCGTGTCGCTGGCATGCGTGATAGCACCGGTGGCGCCCGCTGGGGCGAGCGTATCCACGGTAATTGTGGCACCTGTTACGGTTTGGCTGTTACCAGCCGCATCGGTCACGGTGATTGTTACAGTGTGATTGCCATCGCTTAGTTCAGCAAGGGGGATTACAGCGTAGTCACCATTGCCATCAGCCACTGTGGTCAGTGTCTGTCCGGCTACAACTACGCTGACTTGCGCGCCAGCCTCGGCATGCCCCGTGATGATGGGCATGGTGTTGGAGGTGATGCTGTCGCCAGTCGATGCACCTGTGTCATTGCCAGCATCTTGCTGAACAATTCCTGTGGTAGCTGTAGGCGCCACGGTATCAACCGTCACCGCGTGGATGCTACTGGCTGGGCTTGGACCGACGTTGTTGGTGGCGGTCGCGGTCAGGTTGTGCGTTGCACCAGCAGACGCTGCGAAATTCACGCCAGTCAAGCTGTAGCTACCCGAGCCATTGGCTGTGGTGGTGCCAATGAGGCTAGCACCGTCATATATATTGACGGTTGAATCGGCGGCAGCTGTACCGCTGATGGTCACGCCTGCCGTATTTTCTGCGCCATTGACTAGGTCATTTCCAGACACAAGCGCGATGGTGGGCGCACTCAAGGCTACACCCACCGTAAAGGGGGTGCCGTTGGTGGTGGTGGTGTTACCCGCCGCATCAGTCACGGTGATCGTAGGCGTGTAGGTCCCCACGCTCAGTGCCGTGGTCGGTGTTACAGCGTAACCAGAGAGTCCAGCGACGGCTGTCAAAGTCTGCCCTCCGACAACCACCGTAACGACCGAATACCGCTCGGCAGACCCTGTGATGACTGGTGTGGTGTTGGCAGTGATGCTGTCTAAAGCAGATGAACCGGTGTCGGTCACAGAGTTGTGCCGGATAGCCCCAGTCACGCCGGTAGGCGCAACCGTGTCAACAATGACAGCATGAATGCTGCTGGCCGCGCTCGGGCCAACGTTGTTGGTGGCGGTCGCGGTCAGGTTGTGTGTTGCGCCAGCAGACGCAGCGAAATGCACGCCGGTTACGCTGTAGTTACCCGAGCCATCCGCTGTCGTGGTTTCAATGAGGGTCTCACCATCATAGATCTTGACCGTCGAACCAACGCCGGCCGTACCGCTGATGGTCACGCCTGCCGTATTTTCCAAACCATTCACTTGGTCGTCACCAGACACCAGCGCGATGGTAGGTGCACTCAAGGCCACGCCCACAGTAAAGGGAGTGCCAGTAATGGAAGTGCTGTTTCCAGCTGCATCGACCACGGTGATGGCTGGGGTGTAGCTGCCTGCGCTCAGAGATGTCGTCGGCGTCACACTGTACTGACCAGCAACCGCTGTGGTCGTCAAAGTTTGTCCGCCCACGACTACCGTCACAGTTGTCCCCGACTCAGCAGCACCGGTAATTGCAGGCGTGGCGTTGGATGTGATGTTGTCTGTGGCCAGTGCACCTGTGTCATTCACTGAATCGTGCTGGACAGAGCCCGTGATTCCGGTAGGTGCTGTGGTGTCAACCGCCACCGCATGAATGCTACTGGCCACGCTTGGGCCCACGTTGCTGGAGGCGATAGCGGTCAGGTTGTGTGTTGCACCAGCCGACGTCGCGAAATGCACACCCGTCAAACTGTAGGCACCGGCACCATCGGCTGTGGTGGTGCCAATGAGGACGCCACCGTCATAGATTTCAACAGTCGAATCAGCAAAAGCCGCACCACTGATAGTGACGCCTGCCGTATTTTCCGAAGCATTCACACGGTCATCACCGGCTACCAACGCAATAGTTGGCGCGCCCAGCGAGACGCCCACCGTGAAGGGTGTACCGGTGGTGGTGGTGCTGTTGCCCACCGCGTCGACCACGGTAATGGATAGCGTGTAGTTGCCCACGCTCAGTGCCGTGGTTGGCGTCACACTGAATTGACCAGCGACAGCCGTGGTTGTCAGGGTCTGCCCACCCACCAGCACGGTTACGGTTGAACCCGTTTCGGCAGCGCCCGTGATCACAGGCGTGGTGTTGGCTGTAAAACTATCGAAATTGGAGGCACCCGTGTCATTGACCACATCGTGTTTGATAGCACCTGTGATACCGGTCGGCGCTGTGGTGTCAACCGTTACCGCATGGATGCTACTGACCGCGCTTGGCCCGACGTTGTTGGTGGCAGTGGCGGTTAGATTGTGCGTTGCGCCTGAAGTTGCAGCAAATTGCACACTTGTCAAACTGTAGTTACCTGAGGCATTGGCCGTCGCGGTACCCAACAGTGTGACGCCGTCAAAAATGGAGACGATCGAACCAACAGCAGCCGTACCACTGATGGTCACACCCGCTGTATTTTCTGAATCATTGACTTTGTCATCGCCGGACACCAACGAAATAGTTGGCGCATTCAAGGCCACACTTACCGTGAATGGGGTACCGTTGGTCGTGCTGCTGTTGCCAGCCGCATCGGTCACGGTAATCGAGGGCGTGTAGCTTCCCACGCTCAGTGCCGTGGCCGGCATCACGCTGTATTGACCAGAGACCGCAACGGTCGTCAATGTCTGCCCGCCCACAACCACCGTCACAGTGGCGCCCGTTTCGGCCGCACCGGTGATTACTGGCGTCGTGTTGGCAGTGATGTTATCGACAGCAGATGAACCGGTGTCATTCCCAACGTTGTGCAAAATAGCGCCCGTCGCAGCAACTGGTGCCACGGTGTCAACAACCAAAGTTTGGATGCTGCTCGCAGGACTTGTTCCCACGTTGTTGGTGGCGGTAGCGGTCAGATTGTGTGTTGCACCAGCAGACGTTGCGAAATTGACACCAGTCAAACTGTAGAGGCCCGAATCATTGGCTGTTGTGGTGCCAATGAGGCTTGCACCGTCATAAATCTTGACTGTCGAACCGACGGCTGCCGTACCGCTAATGGTAACGCCAGCTGTATTTTCTGTTGCATTGACCAAGTCACCGCTAGACAGCAACACAATAGTCGGCGCACTCAAGGCCACACCCACAGTGAATGGGGTACCGTTGGTCGTGCTGCTGTTGCCAGCTGCATCGACCACTGTAACGGAGGGCGTGTAGGTGCCCAGACCCAGCGCTGTGGCCGGCGTCACACTGTATTGTCCAGCGACCGCAACGGTCGTCAACGTCTGCCCACCTACCACCACCGTCACGAGGGCGCCCGTCTCGGCAGCTCCTGTGATGACGGGTGTGGCATTAGCGGTAATGTTGTCCGCTGCAGATGAACCTGTGTCATTAGCCACATCGTGTTGAATGGCACCAGTAACACCTGAAGGCGCCGCTGCGTCCACCGTGAAGGCCGCTCCAAAAGCCGTGCTGCTGTTGCCAGCCGCATCGGTCACGGTGATGGTTGGCGTATAGATACCGGAGCTCAGTGCCGCTGTAGGTGTCACACTGTAATGTCCGTTGGCATCAGCCGTGGTGGTCAGCGTTTGCCCGCCCACCAGCACGCTAACGCGCGCACCAGCCTCGGCATTGCCTGCGATAACTGGCCTGGTGTTCGAGGTGATGTTGTCTGTAGCCAATGCACCTGTATCGTTCGTAGAATCATGCAAAATTGAACCCGTCGTGCCGGTTGGCGCTACGGTGTCAACCGGCGCAGGCGCTGCACTGGAGCCGCCTCCGCCACCGCCCGCAGCCAAGGCTACACCGCCAACACCAGCAGCCACTGCGCCTGCACCCAAACCAACGCCTGCCGCAGCAACACCTGCTGCACCTGCACCCGCCGCAGCACCTGCCGCCGCTGCGCCTGCCGCTGCGGCTGTACCCGCACCTGCAGCCGCGCCGGCACCAGCAGCCGCTCCAGCTCCCGCGCCATCAATCAAGCCACCTACAACGCCTGAACCCAGTTGGGCAAGCACCCACTCACCACCATCCTTAAGCACACTGACATCCACGTCAGCAAGCACCGAATCATCAGCCACATCAACATTTACCTGAGAACCCAATTCGACATCATCGCCAACCGATTCAGAAGCAAGTTTTTTCTTGAGTCGCCGAGCCTTTACGGGCAAAGCAACATCTAACGGCGCAGCATTCGCCACATTCAACTGCTCAGCAGGAGACACCTCCGGCTGCTTTTTCAAAGAAATTTCTACTTGATTCTTTACGGATTTGGCTGTCATTTTGGTGCTTTCACTCTGTGGATAAAGGTATCTTGATTCACTCACTCATCGTCTTGATGAAGCAAATGTCCTTGATGGTCGTTTGGATTGTAGCTAAAATTACACCATATTCATTATCGTTTTCCCTTTAAGTTGATATTTGTGATTACAACTTTGTAACAAATATTTATTGTGTATTTGGCGTTTAAACTCTTTAAACTGCCAATAGAGCCCTTATTTCTACGTTGGCAAAGCAATTGGCGTTGGCTGCCCGAACACGCTGCGACGCATAGGCCAGCGCTCCTCATTTAAAGCATCTGCAAACAAGGGACAAACCATGCCCAAACCACCAAATAGGCTGAATACTGCAAAAAGTTCGCCAGGGAAGCCTGTGATTAACCCAAAATCGGGAAATGTCACGCATGAACTTGTCGACGAGGCACTCGCGAGATGTACAAAATTTATTCAAAGCAAAGACTTTGATTCAGCCAATGCACTCTTTCAAAGGCTGCTGAAATCTCATCCCGATGATCCAAAGGTGCTGTTCCAGTACGCCGTTCTCAAGCTTCAAACAGGGGAAAACTCTTTTGCTGAGGATTTTTTAAAGAAAAGCCTTGCCAAGAATGAAGGCAACGTCCTTGCCGCCAAGTATTTGGGCTTGGCCTTGCTGAGACAATCAAAATTTCAGGCCGCCCTTGAGACGTTTGAAAAAATCGGGGTCGGTTTAGACAAAGATCCTGACTTTCATTTCTACAAAGGTCAGACCCTTGGTTCATTGAATCGATTGGAAGAGGCGGTCAAGAGTGTTGCGCGCGCCTTAACGCTTCGACCTGAGTTTCCGAGCTACCTTCACATTCTGGGCACCCTGTTTACGCAACTTAAACAAGATAAAAGGGCGCTTCCGATTTACTACCGGACCCTGGATCTGGCGCCAACGATGTGGGCTGCACGCATGTCGCTTGGGCATGCATTAATGAAACTGGGGCGTCACAAAGAAGCTATCAGTCACTACGCTGAAGTGCTCCGCGATGCACCTGACCGCCTTGATGTGATGACCAATTTAGGCAATGCCTATTTAGCAACTGAGGACTACGGAACAGCCGAAACGCAATTCAAAAAACTCAAGGACATGTTTCCGGCGCAAGCCGTGGTCTACAACAATTTGGGTAATTTTTACAGCAAGACCAACCGCTACGACGATGCCTTGCTTCATTACGAGCAGGCCATTGAGCGACAGCATGTCTACCCCGAGGCTTGGAACAATTACGCAATCACGCTGAGGCGACTCAACCGGGTTGAAGATTCACTCAAAGGACTGGAAACTGCAATTACTCAAAAAGATGAGTTTCCTGATGCGCGCTGGAATCGCTCCCTCTGCTTGCTACTCCTGGGGCGCATAGATGAAGGTTTTAGCGAATATGAATGGCGTTGGCGCGGTGGGGTGAAGGAGCTCAAACCGAAAAAAATGAGCAAACCTGAGTGGAAATCGGGTGAGTCCATCAAGGGAAAGCGAATCTTTGTGCATTCCGAACAAGGATTGGGCGACCATATTCAGTTTATGCGCTACCTGCCCATACTGCAGTCCATGGGCGCACAAGTCATGGCCGAGTTCCCGGAGCCTTTGCTGGAAATCGCTAAACAATATGCACCCGACATCACATGGATTGAACGAGGAACACGCAAGCTCCCTGAGTTTGACGTTTATTGCCCACTACTGACCATCCCTGCTCGTTTAAATACCACGCTCGAGACGATACCCGCAAGCAAAGCCTACCTGCAGGCGACGCCTGATCGGAAAAAGTTCTTTCAAGAGAAACTGAAAGACACGAAGGTGCCACGCGTTGGCTTGGTGTGGTCTGGCAATCCCAAGCATCAAAATGATCGCAATAGATCCCTGACACTCAAGTCCTTGCTCAACGCACTCGGCACTGCCGAATTCACACCCATTTCACTGATGAAAGAAGTGCGGCCCGAAGACCAGGACTACCTGAAAGAAAACGCCAATGTGTTGGACTTCAGCCAAGATCTGGACTCATTTTCAGACACCGCCGGCTTGATTGCCAACCTGGATTTGGTGATTACAGTGGACACCTCGGTCGCACACCTCGCAGGAGCCTTGGGTTGCCCTGTTTGGGTGCTCACGCCTTTTGCGCCCGATTGGCGCTGGATGCTCGATCGACGTGACACACCTTGGTACCCTTCCATGGTGCTGTACCGCCAGCATGCGCCCCATGATTGGGATGGTGTGCTAACAGAACTAGCTGAGGACTTGAATAAAATTTGTCAAGAAACTGAGCTTGTAATGGCATGAATAGACAAGCAATGCGCCACTCACCCTGGCTCATTCGTTTGGGCGCGTTGCTTTTATTTTTTCTTTGCAACATACCCCCTTCTTTTAGCCAAACCAAATTCAACGGCTCAGGCACCGGGTTTTTTATTTCTTCCAATGGTCTGCTGGTGACCGCTGCGCATGTCGTGCGTGACCAAGAAAAAATAATGGTGCTTTATGCGGGAAAGCTGACAAAAGCAGAAGTCATCAAGACCGATACGGTCAATGACGTGGCGCTGGTGAAGGTTGACCGGTCACCCGTTTCTTTTTTACGCATCGGACGGTCTGACAACATCCCGGTTGGGCTGGAGGTCTACGCTATTGGCTATCCGCAAGTCAACGTTCAAGGTCTTAGCCCCAAATTCACCGCAGGCATCATCAATAGCAACTCGGGACTCAAGGGCAGCACCAAGCACTTTCAGTTCAGCGCTGAGATTCAGCGCGGAAATTCAGGTGGGCCCTTGCTCGGTACGGATGGCACGGTGGTGGGGATTGTTTTGTCCAAATTAGGGATGAATTCCATCACTGAGATAAAGATGGATCTCCCCCAGAATGTGAACTACGCACTCAAATCCAACTTTATTATGGATCTTGTGAATGAGATGGATGAAATTCCAGCGCGCCTATCGATCAATCCAAAATCTGACAAGCGCCCCTTTGAAATATACAGAGACAGCGTGATGGCGGTTGTACCGGTCTTTGTAACAAGAACAGAAGCCACAAATTAGGGTGACGGGCGCTCAGTGGAATTGAGGGGGAACAACAGCCACTTCAACCACAGGCGTTGATTCCATGCCCATAGGGGCCTCCCATTTCGCCTGCTGAATCATTCGTTGGAGCAGCATGTTCATGGACCGCAACAAGGACTCTGACAGGTTAAGGGACAAGACTCTTCCGTCTTTCAGCCCCAACTTGATCTTGATCTGCTTGTCGAAAACCCAGTCAACAAACATGACCAGCAAAGGTGTAGCGCCAAGTGGAAAGTGTTCGGTTTTTTTAAATTCAACGTTAAAGTTAGTTTGGCGGGTAGCCGCTTCTTGCTTGAACTCTGCGATAGCCTGGGCAGTTTTTTTTCCGTGATCTCTCTCCAAAATCTCAATTATTTTTGCTTCAGCCCCACCGACCAATTGAAAAGTTATTCTTCTGGTTAAAAAAAACCTGTACTCTTCACCGGACGTTGTGTTGAGTCTGAACAGGATTCTGTCCTCCCGGCTGTCGTAGCCGGCATTCATTTGACTAAGTGACATGGCGGGTTAACGGTCATCCGTATGAACTTTGAAAAAAGGTAGCAACTCATTGCGGCGAATTTTTCCAGTGTTGGTCCTGGGCAAAGTACTCAATAACGTGATGACAATATTGTTCACAGGAACCCTTAACACTTTCTTTATTTCTCGGATGACGTCGTCCTTGGCACTCGGGCTCTCGAGAACCAGTGCCAAGCACAACTGCACCGATCCATCATTGGCGTTGTGTGTCAGAAATGCGGCATCTGCAACACCCTTCACGCCCTTGACGACGTCTTCAAGCTCTTCTGGTCTTTGTTTGTAGCCGGCAAGGTTCAGCATGTCATCGGCGCGGCCAAGCAAACGAATTTCATTGACTGACGACATGACCACCTCGTCGCCGGGATAAAACCAGCCTTGCTTGAATCGTTCCCTGCTTGCGCTTGGGTTGTCAACATAGTCATCAGCCATGATTTGATTGCGCACCCGTAATTGACCAAGCTCACCCCTGGGAACCTCTTGGTCAACATCATTAACCACCTGAACCTCGGTACAAGGAACCACAATACCCCGGCCATCCGCAGTCATCACGCAGATGGGACCCACTTCATTGGTGCCGTAGGTGTTAACAATGCTGGTGGCCAAACGTGAAAGCACCCGATCGCGCATGGCGGACATCAGTGGCGCACCGGCGGTACTGATTTCAAGCTTGGGTGGTTTGACAAAATCGGAGGGGAGCGTTTTCATGACCTGTTCTATGGTGGCTGGCAGCATCCAGGTGTGCGTGGCGTGGCGGAGCATTAACAAGTCGCCCATTACCAGCGACCCGCCTAAGCGTAGGCATAAGACGGCCCTCATGTAAAAGGTATTGACGGAAAACGGGGCTGCCACATAGAAACGTGTTTGGCTCGAGTACCCAGCAGAGTTGGCAAGGTAAGACAACCACTGGGCCTGTCTTGCCCTCAAAATCATGATTTTTTTAGGTGTTCCTGTCGTCCCGGAGGAGCGAATCATCCGCACAGGGTCAGTATCGCCAAGCTCATAATTCGGCACGCCCACAGACACCTTTGTTTGATCTCGCCAGTTTGGCGATAGGCGATGATGATTAACACCCGGTGAAGAAAACTCAAGCGTCGAAATGACCAAATTTACGCTGGACATCAACGCCAATGGAAAAGGATCCTCGGTCATTTGTATGGAGGTCGAAAACGCACCCATTAATTCTGTAGCCAAAACAAATATCAGGTGCTCATAGGGGTCGTCTAATCCCACCACAAGACTGTTACTTTTTATAAGCGACAGCTGAGCCAAGTACTGACTTGCCCGGTAAATATCTTTCTCAAGTTGAGCATAGGTGATGGTTCCCTTGTCAAATTCGATGGCAACTTTTACGTCCATCTGTGCGTGATAGGAAATGAACCGAGCCGTTGTGGGTGAATGAGGTGTTTGCATCATGGACTTAGGATTTTTCTCGTTGGATTATGCAGCGAACAAGCTCTAATTTCTACGCTTAAACATGCAATCCATGCGTTTTCACATGAACAAGACTTGCGCTTCATGCACCCTGAAGAAGTCTGATAATTGGGGAACGAAAACGCTGGCAAAAAGTCAAATATTACATTCATTTACTTTTTAATATCAGGAATTATTTCTTAAAAAATCCTATAAATATATCTTTAACTTTATAAATATAAATAGTGAATAATTCAAGACAAACCAACGTCTGGGAAAAGCACGCCAGCCAATGGGCGCGCGTAGGGGCACCACTTAGACCGTCGACAATCGATAACACTTTGATGCACTCTGCCATTGAGTCATGCTTAAGACCCCTCGGCCAAGTCAACAGGATTGGCATTCTGGGCATCACACCTGAACTTGTAGGAATGGCGTGGCCAAAAAACACCGAACTCCTTGCTTTTGATCACAGCGAGCTGATGATCCGGGATGTGTGGCAGCCCAACCCGGATGTATCCTGCCATGTGTCCTTATCAAACTGGCAATCTCTTCCACTAGAAACGCACTCATTGGATTGCCTGATAGGCGACAACTCAATGGGGGCTTTGCCTTCATTAAGTGAATACAAGTTGGTGTTTGCTGAGTTACTTAGAGTTTTGAAACCAAGCGGTAAATTATGTCTAAGGTGTTTTATTGCGCCTGAGCATTCAGAACCAGTGGATAAAGTTTTCAAAGATGTGATGGCCAAAAGGATCAAAAATTTTCATGTCTTGAAACTTAAATTAGCCATAACACTTTCAAAATATCCCACTTATTCTGTTTTTGTAAAAGACATCCATGCATTGTTTGATATAACATTTCCGAACAGAGTTGAACTCAGTAAACTGACCGGCTGGGATTTGGATGTGATCAACACAATTGACGCCTACCGTGGAAGTGAGACCATCTATACGTTCCCCACTTTGGACGCGCTCAAAGAAGTGGCCTCGCCATGGTTTGCCATTGAATCGATCAGCACCCCTGATTACGAGCTGGGTGACAGATGTCCAACCCTAACGTTCTGCCCTAACAAAAAACCAAGGCTGAAATGATTGATTCGATTGAAAACTCAGCGTGCTCCCTGACAGGCCCTGCTCGTTTGATTAGGGGATTTGCCTTCGGATCTTCTTATCCCTCCCTCATTTTCGACCTAAATTGGCACGCCCCTGATGCCAAGTGCCTACATGGACTCACCGAGCGTTTGATACAAATTGAGCGCGTGAAGGCCGCCTGGGGGAATTTTGAAAGCATTGACCTATTGAGTAGCAGCAAGAGAGCAAATATTCAATACTTCCTGAAAATTATCAACACCCTTCAATTGAGTGCAAATTTGCCGATCTTTGAGGAAGGAAAAATAGTCAATCTGAATGAATCTTTGGCAAGATGCCAAGTGCCTATTTTCCCGAGAGCCGTCAACGCCATGCTGGGCGTCATACAAGCGTTGATAACGTGCTGCAATGCCCAGGCCACAACCATTGCGCCTGATGCGCTTACGTCGGTTCTTGAAAACAAAATCAACCTCCTTGAACTCAGCTACTCAGTTGGATCGAATGTGCCCCGGTTTCTCAAGGCAGCATTCGATCATCACATTCCCTTTCATGAGCTGGCTGGTGATGTGATTCAGTTTGGGCAAGCCAGCAAGGGAAGGTGGCTGCAAAGTTCATTCACGGATGCAACGCCACAAATATCAGCGCTGCTTGCCCGTGATAAAAATTTGACTTCACGCTTGTTAAAACAGTCAGGAATTCCAGTTCCAAGGCAAGAATTCGTCAAATCTGAGATTGAAGCAACACAAGCAGCAGAAAAAATTGGCTACCCAGTGGTAGTCAAGCCATCTGACTTGGATGGTGGATTGGGCGTTGCTGCAGGCTTGAATTCGGCGGATGAAGTTATTCTGGCCTACCGTGCGGCTTGTAAATTTTCAAAAAATATTTTGCTTGAAAAACACATTCACGGCCGTGACTATCGCCTCACCGTATTTCAGGGCGAGGTGCTTTGGACGATCGAGCGTCAACCCGCTGGCGTACTTGGCGATGGCATCTCCAGCGTTAGCCAGTTAATCGAGTTGGTCAACCTTGATCCAAGGCGGGGGGTTGGGCCGCATGCGCCCTTGAAGAAGTTGAAGCTAGACGAAGAGTCATTAGGGATTCTGCAAAGTTCAGGCTTTGATGCCCACTCAATTCCACCTAAAGCCCAGTTTGTTCCACTGAGAAGAAATGCCAACATTGCAACTGGCGGAATGCCAAGAGCAGTTTTGAATGACATTCACCCTGACAACAAACGTTTGGCCGTGCGTGCAGCGCAAGCGTTGAAATTAGATCTGGCGGGTGTTGACCTGCTGATTCCAGATATCAATAAATCCTGGTTGGAGGGTGGCGCAGCGATTTGCGAGGTCAATGCGCAACCCAACCTGGGCCAGACAACAAGCGCCCACCTGTATCCACTTGTATTGAAAAAATTGGTCAAAGGCGATGGCCGCATTCCCATCATGATGCTCATTGGGCATGCCAAAGCCGATGCACTGGTCAAATCACTTGAACTGACTTTATCGAGCCAAGACCGCGTGGTGGGCACATACGATTCACAAGGCTTGAGAGTTCGCGGTGAGCGCGTGGCGCAGGCAGGAATAACGGCATTCGAAGCTGGTCAAATTCTGCTGGGCGATGCAGACGTTGAAATCATACTCATGGTAATCAAAGATACGAGTTTGGTTGACAAAGGACTGCCATTTCAGCGATTTGACCTGCTCCTATTGATGAATGACTTTGACCGCTCCAGTTCATCCAACTCAATACTTAAAGCAGGGAATCAACAACTTATTTCAATGCTCAGTTTTGCGTGTGACGGGGATATTTTGGGTATGGATTTTGATAAAGATGAGGTGTTCACAAATATTAATGAGGCGAGATTGATTGATCGTCTTCTTAAATTTGAACTCAAACATGATGAAGGTGAAAATCATTAATGAGCGTACGAAAATTCAGGAAAATCATTTAGAACAGAAGTTCCTATTTTTTCCCATATAGCTTCAATACCCTTCAACACTTTTGGTTCAATGACACCGTGATCGCGCATAGTTTTTACAAAACTACCATCTTGTGAATTTAATCCATAGTTAAATTTGAAATCATCTCGAACATTAACATTCAGAAAAATACTTAGTTTTTCCAGTGGGATTTGATTATTTTCATTTAAGTCTTCATACCTCAAAAGAAGGCAATCCGTGTTCTTCTTTAGATACTTATAACATTTAAGTGCAGTATTATATGAACCATATATAGCATCTGGCGTATGCCCAAATGTTCTAGCCATGGATATGGCCCAGGGAATGAACTGACGTATCAAAAATATAGATTTAGGCTTTGTTTCGATATCTCTGTATAGACATTCAGGATAAACATTAGCTTGCGACCGCATCTTTATAATTATTGGATAATTATTGACAGCCTGATATGGACTAAGCAAATCGTGCGTTAATTTATTAACTTGATCAAGAATTGAGCTGGTATCAAAATTTGATCTTCTCATGCGTGCGCACTCCAGGATAGCTTGAGTTAGAAAGTCTGGTTCAGATATTCCCCATACATTGATCTTCTCCATCATTTTGTTGAGCAAAGTTGATCCACATCGTCCTGGGGACAGTAAAAATACAGGGTTATTTTTTAGGCACTGCACAGACCTTTGATCCCGCTCCCAAGGGATAGTAACTATTTTTTTTACATGTTCACGAAGATATTCGTAGTGAAATACGGCTTGTTGCGCATATTTCGGATCTAGACCTAAGCAGTAAATAGATTCTTGCGAACTAAAGTCTAAGCAGTAAGGTATCAATTGTGGGATTGAAGTCATTTCTTCCGGATAAACCTGACAACTTTTTCTTAAAAAGTCATCAGGACCTACTATTTTTAAACCGGCATCTTTAAATGTCTCTACTTCCCACTTTAATGACAGACGTTTGCTTTTCATAAAATTAATCTTGCATTAAGGAAAACAGTCTTTCACTCGCCGCATCCAAACTGAGAATGCTTGTATCAAGTGTCAAGTCGGGTTCATCAGGGACTTCATAGGGACTCGATATTCCGGTGAAGTTTTCAATTACACCTTCTCTAACTAAACGGTATAGTTTTTTGGGGTCTCTTGCTTCACAGACTTCCAGAGGCGTGCTGACATGAACTTCTCGAAAGTGTTCATGGCCAATTAGTTTGGCTGCATTGCTTCGGTCTGATTTGAATGGAGAAATCATCGCTGCAATCACATTGATTCCTGCATCATTTATGATTTTTGCCACTTCTGCTGTTCTACGAATATTCTCGCTTCTGTCTTCATTTAAAAACCCAAGATCTTTGTTAAGACCAGATCGTAAAATATCGCCATCAAGAATAATGCACGTTAATTTTTCATTATCCATTTTAGATTTCAATGCAATAGCAATGGCTGACTTACCAGCGCCACTCAATCCTGTCAGCCAGATTGTTTTTGGAGTTATTATTTTCATACTAGAAAAAATTAATTTCTTCGATCTACAGAATAAACTATTTTCCTTGAAACCTTAAAACCCTCAAACCTCATCAAATCATTTCGCTCATCCAAAATAACTTCATATGTGTTATTGGAGTTGCCTTTATTAAATTCATAAATATATTTTTTAACTTTAGACCTAATCTGTTGGCTTAAATTTAATTTATTAATATCCAATCCAAATGCCTTCAAGTCGTACTTGACCGACATATATAAATTGTTTTCAAAATTAGCCACGGGCTTTGAATTGGCACCTCTTGCATATTCAAAGCGAAGACTGTCCTCATGCTGAATTGCAACAAACAATTGTTCTTCAATGATGCGCGGATGAACACCAGCCTCTTTAAGGCGGTGGTAGATATCCACATCTTCACCACCCCAAGTTTGAAAGTTTTCATCGTAGCCACCCACCCGTCTGAAATTTTCAGATTGGCAGATAAAAGTACCCATGAGTTCCGCAGGTTGAGTCTGATTAATATAGAAGTAACCAGGGCTTAATTTGCTCTTCATCCATTCCGCAAAACCTGGACGAACCAAAACGTCGGCGTCCATAAACATCACCCAAGGTGCGCGCAGTTGCTGTGCGCCAAGATTTCTAGCCTTTGCAAGCTCAAAGTAGGGTCTGTCGCTAAAGCTTAAAACATCTACCTTGGGGAAATTTGCTTTGACCCACTCACCCGAGTTTTGTGGACAGTCGTAGTCGACAAGAATGATGCGAACCCCCGCTATGTGCGCAATGGTGGGCAAACTTTGCTTTAAATGCGCTAATCGCCCTTTGCAAGTGATCACGATATCAAGTCGATGATTGACAACCGGTTTAGGTAGCCAGACTTTAGACAGATCTACTTTTTCCAGCTTATTAATTCTGTTTTTGTAATTCGTATCTTCTGGCTGGATTCGGTAATAGACCGAGGCCAGATTCGTAGTGCCAGGCTGACTTTTTAGACGAAGGCCATCGAAAATTAGTCTATCAGCTGTCATGCCATACCCGTCATCAGTGATGGTGCGTGACTTACTCCAAAGTCCCAGCAAATCCTCGCATTTGACTTTGTCGAAAATATAGCAATTGGGATCGACCCAACCACCAAATTTCTCTCCATAAACACCCGCATACAGCCCGACCGACTCCCAAGTGTCTCTGCACATCAGTTCGCTCTGGGTAGGGTGAACAAACCATCTGTGCGCAAAGGCCCAGTCTTTTCCTTGCACGGCCTGCAACAAACTACTTAAATGATCGGGCGCCCACCAGTTGTCATCATCAAGGTAGGTTAAATATCTGGCGTTGGCCAAGTAGCTCAGGATGGTTCTTAATGCCCCGCCATCGCCCGCCAAATGATAGCCACCATGCCGAACAGAGGTTGAATAGCCAGGGTTGAAGGTGTAAACATCAACATGCGGCGGAGGGGATTTTAGAAACATTTCCAAAAAAAATGCATCCTCTGCGACTACATCGAAGCCAATCAGCAATTGGATTGACGCTACCGAGGTCTGTGCAAATATGGATTCGACCGCCTGAATCAGCGTTCTGCGTCCAATCGTGGGCATGATGACAGCCACATCGTAGTGGGTTCTGCTTTCATTGCCGTGACTGTATTTTTTCAGCCCTATGTCCATGCCGATTACTTTCTTTTTGCAGTTAGGCTGCAGGTGCTTGCCCAATCGACAATTGCATGGCTTTACGATTTAGCTTGCCGCTTTCATTTCTGATGAGTTTGTCAGTAAAAAGAACTCTCCCTCCCTCCAGGATAATGGGGGGAAACAGTGTTCGGATGCGCTCTAAAATTTTCTGCTTTTCTACGGCTTGAGAAAGCACGCCAATGATCACCAAGCGGTCTATGCCCTGTTGGTCTGGCGCGGTAGCCACGCAGGCTTCTTCAACGCCAGCAATCGACTCTGCGATAGTTTCAAACTCAACGCAGCTGTGCTTGAAGCCTCCCAAATTGATGACATCATCAACTCTGCCCATGAGCTTGAGCTGTCGCTCGCCAACAAAACAACCCGCATCACCCGTGTAAAACCAACCATCCTTGTAGTTTCGTTGGCTTGCTTGTTCATTGTTGAGATAGCCCATCACCATGGTTGGCGTTTTTACCCTGATGCGACCTGTCTCGCCCTCTGGCAAGGTTCGATCATCGTCGTCAACGATGCTCACCTGAACACCCGCTCTGACAACACCGAGGCCACCGGGCTTCATGTTGCAAATGGAGCCACATTCGTTCGCGTTATAGGTGTAAACAATATTTGTACCGAGCACGTTGAGTATTCGATCCCAAAGTATCTGTGAAATCGGTGATGCACCCAAAATAACGGTCAAGTTCCGTGGCTTGACATGACCGACGCCCTCTACCATTTTCAAGGTATCCAAAAGCTGGCTTTGAAACAACCTCATATGGGTTACCCGATGTTTCTCAACCAGTTTTAATCGATTGGCCCCCATCTCAAAAATAACCAAGGCGCCCAGTCGCAAACAAAGTGTGGCACACAGTTGAACTGAAGTGATGACAAAAATATTGGCAACGAGGTAGCGGGTATCTTTTGTAAAACCCATGACTTCACTGTAGGCTTTGATCAAGGACTCTTCGCCTTGATGGAGTGAAAGCATGGCTTTCATTCCGCCGGTAGTCCCTGACGAGCGCTTAACGCGTTGCCCGGCCATAGGCCCAAAATGCCTCACTATCTTTTGGTAACTTGCGGCATCTGAGACCTTGTCCAGATGTTTTTGAACCCAGTTTCCCGCCAGATGAACATGGTTACTTTTAATGTCAATGGGCAGCTCGTCCTGACTAATGACTTTATCCATGCAGTCATATAAATCCCACAGTGTTTGTTCTTCTTCAAACTTGGCTGAGCAGGATATTGCTGCCAGATTCTCCAGTGCAAGAATAATCAACCAATGAACGTAAGGGTGGCTGATTTTTATGATGCATTTTTCTCCAGGCTTTACACCTAACTCATGCAGCCCTAGTGTGAAATTTTTGATGTGCTGATAGAGCACACCATAAGTCACCACTTGTTCGCCAAAGATGACGGCTGGCCGGGACGGCTCTGCCATTGCATGTGCTGCTACATACTCGCTCGTTGATGCGCTCATTTCAACCAAGTCCATCCTGGCCTTCCTTAGTTAGTGATTTCAATGTTGAGCCGCTTGATTCTTTGGGTCTCGTCCAACATGAATTTTTTAAAATCTTGCTTCCCCAGGAAAGCTGTCTCAAGGTGATTGCCCTGGAGGTACTTTTGGAGCTTGCCGCTATGTTCAAGGTCGTCTTTGATGACGCGCTCAATCACATCAATGATGTGCTGAGGCGTTCCGTCTGGCGCCAATATTCCATACCATTGCGATGACTCTACTCCGCTGATACCCGCTTCTTTCATGGTGGGGACACCAGGCATGTAACTCAATCTTCTGGGGTAGGACACTGCAAGCGCTTTAACCTTACCGGTTTCCACGGCCTGATTTGCGAGGCTGGCCGTGATGAAAATTAAATCAGTCTCGCCACTCATCGTGGCTCTTAGCGCGAGCGCACTTCCTTTATAGGGAACATGCAACCAGCTCAGCTTGTTTTTATGTTGAAATATTTCAGCGCTGATATGGTTGGAACCACCATTGGCACCAAAGGTGATGAAGCCTGGTTTTTCCCTGGATAGACGCACCAAATCTTTTACATTGTCTATACGCAAACCCGAATTGATTAAAAGAACGTTTGGAGCCTCTGCAATTTTCGCTATCGGCTCAAAGTCTTGTATGGGGTCGTAACCCGGCTGGCGGCTCACCAAAGCGCTTGAAATATGGCCGAGTCCGGTCACCAGCAATGTGTAGCCGTCGTTGGGGGCTGCTGCCGCGAAAGCTGTTCCTACATTTCCAGCTGCGCCTCCTTTGTTTATGACGACCACTGTCGCCTTGAGTTCATCAGCCAGCGTAAGCGAAATCATTCTGGCAATAGCATCAATTCCGCCACCGGGCTCTGCAGGCACGATCAATCGAATAGGTTTGCATGGGTACTGGCAGGCCTGCGCGGTTAATCCAAAAAATGTAGCCATAAAGAGCACGCACAGCCATCTGGCATGACGCATGCCAAAGCACGCCATCTTTACGCAAACTTTTACCAGTATTTTTCGTGTCGTCTCGTACTCGTTGTCTTTGTAACTCTGAATTTTTCGATCGAAATGTTTAATTTTTTCTTCAAACGTCATTATTAAAAGTTAAATTAAGTTGCTTAGATATAGAAGCAGATTGGAGTTATTTGGGGTCCCCAAGCCAGTGGGTGTGTCGTAACCAGCAATCGAATAGCAACTTGTGCAAGTGCCATTAAAGCCAGTCGATACATCAAAGAAGTTTGAGGTGTAAAGCCCGGCTGAAGTGGCCATCTGGTAGAGCTTTAAATGAGGATCACCCAAATGTGAATAACTTTGTGCCAATCGAGAAGCATTGACAAGACTAAAAAGTCCTGCCCATATAGGTGTGGATAAGCTGGTGCCACCAAACTGATAAAGCGCGGTGGTGGTTGCCTTTTGTGCCGTAAAGTAAACGTAGACGCCTGTTGCAGGGTCTGCAACCATTGAAACGTCACTAACCGCTCTGTATTTAAGGGTCGTTATTTTAGGAATGGTGATCGCGGCTTGAAAAGATGGTGCTTTGACATATTTACTAATGCCACCACCAGAACCTGTCCACGCTTTCTCCGACCTTGAATTGACGTCGTAGTTCAAACTAGTTCCACCCACAGCCATGACGCTAGGCACTACGGCAGGCCACCCAACGGCCGTGCCGTTGTCGCCAGTCGCCGCCAGGTAAGTCATATTGCTTGTCGAAAAAAGTTGAGTTGAGTAGGCCGCTTGCGTCACCCAAGACCCCTCAGAAGCAGAGAAACTCATGGAGACAACGCCCGGTCCTAACTTGTTGGCGAGCTTTATGGCGCCGCCCAACTCACTGATGGTGGCGCTTGCCGATTCAATCAAAACTATTCTGGCCAATGGCGCAATGGCGTGAACCCATTGCGTATCCAAGGCTATTTCTTGCGCCCAACCAACATCATATTTGGGCACTTTTGTGGTCATCCCCCCCTTGCTGGTTGAGTAAATTACTGAGAGCTTGCACTCCGTCAGTGAGGGGCGAGGCAACACACTGGCAGTCGTCGCTATTGCCTGCAAGGTGCAACCAGGGAGTCCGAATGTATTGCTAAATGTATTTAAATCCTCAAGAACTTTGGGGTGATGATAGGCATCAACGATGTAAATAGTTTGCCCCGCACCCTTATTCAAGCTGCTTTCGTTATTCAGGGCTTGCATGTTGTAGGCTGAACGAATTTGAGCCGGGGTGTAGACGATTGAGGTCGTACTGCTTGCATTGGGAATAGGCGTTGGAAGACTTCCGAATTGCCTCCTCTTCATACGAAAATTACTCACGCCATCGTCTGTTAAACCACCTGTTCCGAGTTCACGGAAATCTTCCAGCGTGTTGATTTTTCTGGGACTCATGAATGCAGATAGCCCCTGACCATCACGATCTATATCTGAGGGCGCTGAAATTTGAAGCGGCATTCTGTGAAAGTGCGGCGCCACTGCGATATTTTCCGCCTGCATCTGCGCGGCAAGATTCGGTAAGTTTTCTAACTGATTTAGGGAGGCTGAATCTGTACCGCCACCACCACCACAAGCTGTTAGTACTAATGATGCAGAAAATGCAATTAAATATTTCATACTTTAAACATGTCTTTTTTGTCGAAAGTTTTTAGGCGACGATCAACTTCAAACTTTTGATTAATCAAAAAGACAGAATCGCCATGATCATTAATTCTAACGCTTAAGGTGTTTTTAATGATTTACAGATTTCCTTATGCCTGGGTTCTCTGTTTACACTGCAGCCCATGAAAAATTTTGATGTTGTGATCGTGGGCGCGGGTGCTGCAGGCCTGTTTTGTGCGGGCGTGGCGGGGCAGCAGGGCTTGAGCGTGCTGCTTATTGACCACAGCGACAAGGTGGCGGAGAAGATTCGCATCTCAGGCGGTGGGCGGTGCAATTTCACCAACCTGGACACTGGCCCCGCCAACTTCTTGAGTGACAACCCGCGCTTTTGTCGCTCTGCCTTGTCGGGCTACACCCCGCGTGACTTTTTGGCGCTGATGCAGCGCCACCAAATCCCTTTTCATGAAAAGCACAAAGGCCAGCTTTTTTGTGATCGCTCGGCAGAAGACATTATTCAAATGCTGCTGGCCGAGTGCGACGCAGGGGGCGTGACGCGCTGGCATTCGTGCCACATTAAAAATATAGCTTTTTTGGGCTCTAGACCTTTAGATACATGCTTAAGCAGCTATGAAATTAGTACTGATCATGGCATCGTTCAATCACGGGCCATCGTCATTGCCACAGGCGGCTTGTCGATTCCCAAGATTGGCGCCACCGATTTTGGCTACCGCATCGCCAAGCAGTTCAATCTGCCAGTGATCACGCCCCGCCCTGCCCTGGTGCCGCTGACTTTTGACGCCGATGCCTGGGCGCCGTTTGCCCAGTTGTCGGGCTTGTCCCTGCCGGTGCAAATTGAAACAGGAAGTAAAAAAACACACATCGCCTTCAATGAAGACCTGTTGTTTACTCACCGCGGCTTAAGCGGACCCGGCGTTTTGCAAATTTCAAGCTTTTGGCAAGAGGGAACGCCAATTCGTCTGAACCTGGCGCCCCAGCAAAACATTGCCGAGCAGCTCAATCAAGCCAAGGCTACTTCGCGCAAATTAATTGCCAACGAACTCGCAAGCGTGGTGCCATCCCGCTTGGCGGACACCTGGGTAGCCCAAGGCGCGGCGCTGGGGCACAACTGGCAACGCCCAGTGAACGAAGCTTCCGACAAAGCCTTAACCGTTTTAGCCGAACGCCTGAGCCGCTGGGAAATCACGCCCACCGGCACCGAGGGCTACAAAAAAGCCGAGGTCACCGCCGGTGGCGTGGACACCAAAGCGCTCTCAAGCCAAACCATGGAGTCGCGCCAGCCCGGCTTGTACTTTATTGGCGAGGTTGTGGACGTGACCGGCTGGCTGGGGGGCTACAACTTTCAGTGGGCCTGGGCCAGTGGATTTGCCTGTGCCAAGGGCTTGGCGGCCGCTTTAAAACCCGTCGGCACACCTGTCTGAAAGCCCGAAAAAAGTAAGGCTATAATCCTAGGCTTTGCTGGCAAACCCCCGCTGCCTGATCAACTTTAAAGCGGGGAAATCGCATGATGTTCGTCAAATGGCTCGATCTCCCTTTGATAGAAGCATGCACATTCTGGATAACCTGAAGTAATGACAACCATCCGTGTAAAAGAGAACGAACCCTTTGACGTAGCCCTTCGCCGCTTTAAGCGCACCATTGAGAAGCTCGGCTTGTTGACTGACTTGCGTGCTCGCGAGTTCTACGAAAAGCCCACAGCTGAGCGCAAGCGCAAGAAGGCAGCTGCCGTCAAACGTAACTACAAGCGTATTCGCGCTATGCAGTTACCCAAGAAAATGTTCTAAAAAGACATTGATTGGTGGGCTCACAAGGCCTCAAAAAAAAGCTCACCGGGGACGCTCAGGTGAGCTTTTTTTATTTCAGAATCAGTTAGCAGACCCTCCACTTACAGGAATTAGCACCATGTCACTCAAAGACCAAGTTACCGAAGATATGAAAAATGCCATGCGCGCCAAAGACAGCGAGCGCTTGGGCACCATCCGCTTGCTGCTGGCTGCAGCCAAGCAAAAGGAAGTGGACGAGCGCGTGGTGGTGGATGACGTGATGATGATCGCCATTGTGGACAAACTCATCAAGCAGCGCAAAGACTCGGTGGCCGCCTTCACGCTGGCCGACCGC
>CANBUY010000019.1 GCA_947372745.1 Comamonadaceae bacterium
ATGGTCTTGGGCGGAGGCCCGAACCGTATCGGTCAGGGTATTGAGTTTGATTATTGTTGCGTTCACGCCGCACTCGCCATGCGCGAAGATGGCTACGAGACCATCATGGTCAACTGCAACCCCGAGACGGTTTCTACCGACTACGACACCTCAGACCGCCTGTATTTTGAGTCCCTCACGCTCGAAGACGTGCTGGAAATTGTGGACAAGGAAAAACCGTTTGGCGTGATTGTTCAATACGGCGGTCAAACGCCCTTGAAATTGGCGCTTGATCTGGAAGCCAACGGCGTGCCCATCATTGGCACTTCGCCCGACATGATTGACGCCGCTGAAGACCGTGAGCGTTTCCAAAAGCTCCTTCACGAACTGGGTCTTCGCCAACCCCCTAACGCGACGGCACGCACCGAGCCCGAGGCATTGGAGAAAGCCGCTGCGCTGGGTTACCCCTTGGTGGTTCGCCCCAGTTACGTGCTCGGCGGCCGCGCGATGGAAATTGTCCATGAACAGCGTGACCTGGAGCGCTACATGCGCGAGGCTGTCAAGGTCAGCCATGACTCGCCCGTGCTGTTGGATCGGTTTTTGAACGATGCCATCGAATGCGATGTGGACTGCATCCGTGATGCCGGAACGAATGGCTCCGAAGGCGCCACCTTTATTGGTGGTGTGATGGAGCACATAGAGCAAGCCGGCGTTCACAGTGGTGACTCCGCTTGTTCCTTGCCTCCTTACAGTTTGAGCGCTGATACGGTGACTGAGATCAAACGTCAAACAGCGGCGATGGCGAAAGCCTTGAACGTGGTGGGCTTGATGAATGTTCAGTTTGCCATTCAAAACATTGAAGGCAAAGACGTCATTTACGTGCTGGAGGTCAACCCTCGTGCTTCACGTACGGTGCCCTTTGTGAGCAAAGCTACAGGCATTCAGTTGGCCAAAGTGGCTGCGCGCTGCATGGTGGGTCAGAGCTTGGCCTCGCAAGGCATCAAAAATGAAGTCACGCCTCCTTACTTCAGTGTCAAAGAGGCGGTATTCCCCTTTGTCAAATTCCCTGGCGTGGACACGATTCTCGGCCCCGAGATGAAATCAACCGGTGAAGTGATGGGCGTTGGCAAGACCTTTGGCGAGGCTTTCGTTAAATCCCAGCTGGGCGCAGGCACCAAATTGCCTCGTTCAGGCAAAGTGTTTATCTCGGTTAAAAACAACGATAAACCCCGGGCTATTGAAGTGGCGCGTGCTTTGGCAGCTATGAACTTTACAGTGCTCGGTACCAAAGGTACGGCGGCTGCGATCAACGCAGCGGGTGTGGCTTGTGGCATCGTCAACAAAGTCACGGAAGGTCGCCCACATATCGTTGACATGATCAAGAACAATGAAATTGCCTTGGTCATCAACACGGTAGAAGAGCGTCGCAATGCCATTGCTGATTCACGCCATATTCGAACTTCCGCATTGATGGCGCGCGTGACCACATTTACGACCATCGCGGGTGCAGAAGCTGCAGTTCAAGGCATGCCGCACCTCGATAGCCTGGACGTGATCTCTATTCAGGAAATGCACGCCCAATTGATATTGGCTTGATCAAGCGCTGACTATCACGGCATAATCTCGCAATCCGCCGAGCGGCAACACTCGGCGGTTTATTTTTTGGCAAACTAAATTACTCAAACGGAGCAGACCGTGGCTACCATTCCTATTACCAAGCGCGGCGCTGAGAAGCTGCGGGTTGAATTGCATAAATTAAAAACGGTTGATCGCCCTTGGGTCATCAACGCCATTGCCGAGGCGCGCGCGCAGGGTGACTTGAGCGAAAACGCCGAGTACGAAGTAGCCAAAGACCGCCAAGGCTTTATCGAAGGCCGTATTCAAGAAGTCGAAGGCAAGTTGTCGGTTTGCCAAATCATTGACCCCGCTGAGCTCGATGCCGAAGGCCGTGTGGTTTTTGGTGCCACCGTAAAGCTTGAAGACGAAGATTCCGGCGATGTGGTGACTTATCAAATTGTGGGTGAAGACGAGGCCGACATCAAATTGGGCTTGGTCAATATTGGCAGCCCTATTGCCCGTGCCTTGATTGGGAAATCAGAAGGCGACACAGCGGTGGTCCAAGCCCCTGGTGGCATCCGTAACTACGAAGTCATGGCGGTTAGTTACGTCTAAGGTGCAGGCGCGCGCACCACTTTGGTTAGCTGCCCTTTGGTGGGGTAGTTTGACCACGATGGGGTTTCTGGTGGTGCCGCTGCTGTTTGTGCATTTGCCAACGCCTGCGATGGCGGGTGGTATGGCAGCCAAGTTGTTTGCTGCACAGACCTGGGTTTCGGTGGTTTGTGGTCTGCTGCTGCTTGTGTTGCTAAAAAATGATCAAAATAAGCCGCGAGACTATGCCAGCAGTGCGCAAGCAGCTACTATTTTCATAGTGTCTGGTTTGCTGTTGGCTTTTTTACCGGAGTACGCAGTGGCCCCACGTATTGTGGACAGGGAAAATTTACGCTTTTGGCATAGTGCCGGCAGCGCGATGTATTTTCTTCAGTGGGTTTGTGCTGCGTTGGCGTTCGCCAAGTTGACAAGATCGGGCCAGCGTATTGACCGGCCCGAGGACTTTTAAGTCTGGCTTTGTTTCTTGATGCTGATTTGCTTGGGCTTGGCGCGCTTGACTGAGCCACCGGCTGTCAGACGCTGATTGCCCAAAACACGAAGTGTTTTGACTTCTGGGCGCTGTCCGCCACGCTTGCTGTATTTGAGTACTTTAAAGTCGCGAGGGCCGGGCATGCGGTCCTCGGCAACCGTTTTTTCGCGCTCTGGTGTTGGGCGCCAAAGCACCAACAATTTGCCAATGTGTTGGATTGGCGCAGCGTTGAGCTCACTGGCCAAGATTTGAAACATGGCTTCGCGCGCTGCGCGGTCGTCAGAAAAAACACGAACTTTAATCAGTCCGTGGGCGTTCAAAGCAGCATCGGCTTCTTTTTTAACAGCATCTGTGAGGCCATCTCCACCCACCATGACCACGGGGTCAAGGTGATGGGCTTCGGAGCGGTGTTCTTTGCGTTGTGCAGGGGTCAATTGAATTTGAGACATACGGGTATTATCCGTCACGAAGGTAAAAATGAAAGTTAAAACTAAAAGCAGCAAGGTCAATAGGGCCTGGATTAATGACCACGTCAATGATCCCTACGTGAGACTCGCCAAATTGGAAGGCTACCGCGCACGCGCAGCCTACAAATTGAAAGAGATCGATGAGAGCCTGAATTTGATCAAACCAGGCCATTTGGTCGTCGATTTGGGCTCAACCCCCGGCGCTTGGAGTCAGTACGTGCGTCGCAAGATGTCGCCTAAAACAGCCACCACTGGCGGAGCCGCTGTGGGCGAGCTCAACGGAACCATCATTGCCTTGGATATTTTGCCAATGGAGCCTGTGGAGGGTGTGACCTTTTTGCTGGGTGACTTTCGTGAGGCTGAGGTGTTGCAGCGCTTGACCGATGAAATGAAAGGTCGCTTGGCGGATGTCGTGGTGTCGGATATGGCGCCGAATTTGTCTGGTATATCCTCTGCCGACGATGCGCGCATTGAAGGTTTGGTTGAATTGGCGATTGAATTTGCCCAGCACCACATGAAGGCGCATGGTGCTTTGGTTGTTAAAGTATTCCACGGCGGGGCCTACGATATTTTGTTTAAACGCTTCAGGGAAACCTTTCTGGTGGTTAAGCGGATCAAGCCCAAAGCCTCCCGTGACAAATCCTCGGAAACCTTTTTAGTGGGTGTAGGCTTGAAATCGGCTTGATTTCCATACTTGCTCTGTGGGCGAAATCCAATTAATCGTTTTTCACCGGGCTTGAAACGCCTAAAATAAGCAGCAGTTATGTTTAGTCTTTTCTTTTGCGTCCTTATTGGAGCTTCGCTTGAATAATCAGTGGTTCTCGAAAATAGCCGTTTGGCTGGTCATTGCCCTCGTGCTTTTTACGGTGTTCAAACAATTTGATACCCGTGGCGGGTCGAGTGCGGGTTCTTTGGGGTATTCAGATTTTCTGGAAGAAGTCCGGGGTAAGCGCATCAAGAGCGTAATCATTCAGGAAGGCCAAGGCGGCACTGAAATCCTCGCCACCACCAGTGATGACCGTAAAGTTAAAACCACGGCCACCTATCTTGACCGCGGTTTGGTCGGTGATTTGATCGCCAATGGCGTCAAGTTTGACGTCAAAGCCCGCGAAGAAGGCTCACTCCTGATGACTTTGTTGGTGAGTTGGGGCCCCATGCTGTTGCTCATTGGCGTTTGGGTTTACTTCATGCGCCAAATGCAGGGCGGCGGCAAGGGCGGCGCTTTCAGCTTTGGAAAAAGCAAGGCCCGCATGTTGGATGAAAACACCAACCAAGTCACATTTGCTGATGTGGCCGGCTGCGACGAAGCCAAAGAAGAAGTCAAGGAAGTGGTCGATTTCCTGAAAGACCCCGCTAAATTCCAAAAGTTAGGTGGACGAATTCCGCGCGGCTTACTGCTGGTTGGCCCGCCCGGAACCGGTAAAACGCTCTTGGCCAAAGGGATTGCCGGTGAAGCCAAAGTTCCGTTCTTTTCTATTTCAGGTTCTGACTTTGTTGAAATGTTCGTCGGTGTGGGTGCTGCCCGTGTCCGTGACATGTTTGACAACGCGAAGAAAAATGCCCCTTGCATCATTTTTATTGATGAAATTGACGCCGTGGGCCGTCAACGTGGTGCCGGTGTGGGCGGTGGTAACGATGAGCGCGAGCAAACGCTTAACCAGATGTTGGTTGAGATGGACGGTTTAGAGACCAATGTCGGCGTGATTGTGGTGGCCGCGACCAATCGTCCTGATATTTTGGATGCGGCGTTATTGCGTCCAGGACGTTTTGACCGTCAGGTTTATGTCACATTGCCCGATATTCGCGGTCGTGAACAAATTTTGAATGTGCACATGCGCAAAGTGCCCTTGGGCCAAGATGTGAATGCAGGCGTCATTGCCCGTGGCACGCCCGGTATGTCGGGTGCAGACCTGGCCAATCTCTGTAATGAGGCCGCTCTGATGGCTGCTCGTCGCAATGCCCGCACCGTTGAGATGCAGGATTTTGAAAAGGCCAAGGACAAGATCTTGATGGGTCCAGAGCGTAAAAGCATGGTCATGCCTGAAGGTGAACGTCGCAACACGGCCTACCACGAGTCGGGTCACGCCCTCATCGGCAAACTGTTGTCCAAGTGCGACCCGGTTCACAAAGTCACCATCATTCCTCGCGGACGTGCTTTGGGTGTCACCATGAGCCTGCCAGCCCAAGACCGTTACAGCTATGACAGCGAGTACATGCTGCATCAAATCAGCATGCTGTTTGGTGGTCGTATTGCTGAAGAAGTGTTCATGAACCAAATGACGACCGGTGCCAGCAACGACTTTGAACGGGCTACCCACATTGCCCGCGACATGGTGACCCGTTACGGCATGACTGATGCCTTAGGCCCCATGGTTTACGCCGAAAACGAAGGCGAAGTGTTTTTGGGTCGCTCGGTCACCAAAACGACCAATATGAGCGAGCAGACCATGCAAAAAGTGGACTCTGAAGTTCGCCGCATCATCGACCAACAGTACACCCTGGCACGCAAGCTGATTGAAGAAAATCAAGACAAAATGCACGCTATGGCTAAGGCTTTGCTTGAGTGGGAAACCATTGATAGCGAACAAATTGATGACATCATGGCGGGTAAAGAGCCGCGTCCACCGAAAGATTGGACCCCACGCGTGCTGCCAACCGGTGGCGACAGCAGCAGTGGTGGCTCTGCACCAGCAGTCAAACCTGATGCGGAACCTACCGCAGCCTGATGTTTTAATCTGATTCAAATAACGGGGCGCTAAGCCCCGTTTTTGTTTTTTAAAGCATTTTTTTCCAGGGCACCCTATGCATTGGACGACCAGCCGGTTTTTGATTGATCTATCGCAGCCCAAGGTGATGGGGATTGTTAACGTCACGCCAGACTCATTTTCAGATGGTGGTCAAAACAATTCAGTTGCTGAGGCCTTGCGGCATTGTGAGCGCTTGATCAAAGACGGTGCGGACATTCTTGATATCGGTGGTGAATCTACCCGACCCGGGGCCCAGGCGTTGCCTGTTGCCGAGGAGCTACTTCGGGTGTTGCCCATTGTTCGCGAGGCTGTCAAGTTGGGGGTGCCTGTGTCGGTAGACACCTACAAACCCCAAGTCATGCAGGCTGTTTTGGACCTGGGTGCCGACATCATTAATGATGTCTGGGCATTGCGCTGGACAGACACTGACGCGTCAGTCAGGCCTTTGAGTGGCTTGCAAGTGGTCGCAGGGCACCCTCACTGCGGTGTTTGTCTGATGCACATGCACCGGGAGCCCCGCTCCATGCAGGTGAGTCCGATGGAGGGTGATGTGGTGCCGCGGGTGCTCTCATTTTTAGAGCTGCAAGCGCACATCCTCATTGATCTAGGTGTCCAAAAGTCACAAATAATTTTGGACCCTGGCATTGGATTCGGAAAAACGGTAGCGCAAAACTTTGCTTTATTGGATCGCCAACGTGAATTACTCGTCAGCGGCTACCCCGTGCTGGCGGGTTGGTCCAGAAAATCATCCTTGGCGGCTGTTGTGGGTGTGCCTTCTGGCAACTTAGCACCACAAGAGCGTGTGGTGGCGAGTGTGGCTGCAGCTTTGTTGTCTGTGGAGCGTGGCGCCTCCGTGGTACGGGTGCATGATGTTTTGGAAACAGTCCAGGCGCTAAGAGTCTTGAACGCCCTAAAATATCTTTGATAAAAAAATTCCAAGGGAGATAAAAAATGACCAGAAAATATTTCGGAACTGATGGTATTCGTGGCACGGTGGGCCAGGCCCCGATCACGCCAGATTTTGTCTTGCGGCTTGCCCATGCTGTGGGACGGGTGCTCAAAAAGTACGAGGCTCGCCCTACGGTGCTGATCGGTAAAGACACACGCATTTCAGGCTACATGCTGGAAAGTGCGTTGGAGAGCGGCTTTAATTCTGCGGGTGTTGATGTGGTGTTGCTCGGCCCTTTGCCCACGCCCGGTGTGGCTTACCTGACCCGTGCACAACGCGCCTCCTTGGGTGTTGTGATTAGCGCCAGTCACAACCCGTTCGCCGACAACGGCATTAAGTTTTTCAGCGCCCAGGGCACCAAATTGCCAGATGCCTGGGAGTTGGACGTCGAAGCTGCGCTTTTAGAAGAGCCTGTTTGGGCCGACTCAGCCAACCTGGGCAAGACGCGCCGTTTGGATGACGCCGCTGGGCGCTACATTGAATTTTGCAAAAGCACTTTTGCCTACGATCTCACCCTTAAGGGCATGAAAATTGTGGTCGATGCGGCCCACGGTGCGGCCTATCACATCGCCCCCAAGGTGTTTCATGAATTGGGTGCTGAAGTGATTGCCATTGGCTGTTCTCCAGACGGCCTGAACATCAACCACGAAGTAGGGGCCACGCACCCGCAGGCCTTGGTGGAGGCGGTCAAGGCCCACCATGCACATTTTGGTGTGGCGCTGGATGGTGACGCCGACCGACTGCAATTGGTGGACGCTCAAGGGCGTCTGTACAACGGTGACGAGTTGCTCTACCTGCTAGCTGATGAACGCTTGAACCGTGAAGAAGCGGTTGCTGGCGTGGTGGGTACTTTAATGACCAATATGGCGGTCGAAGTTGCCCTCAAATCCCGTGGTGTTCAGTTTGTGCGTGCCAAGGTGGGTGATCGCTATGTGTTGGAAGAGCTTGAGAAAAACAACTGGATTTTGGGGGGCGAAGGTTCAGGCCACTTGCTGGCTTTGGACAAGCACACCACCGGAGACGGCCTGATTTCTGCCTTGCAGGTCCTTCAGGCCATCGTTCGCAGCGGGAAAACCATGGCAGAGTTGCTGGCGGAAGTCACCTTGTTTCCTCAAATTCTGATTAATGTGCGTTTAAAACCAGGCCAAGACTGGAAAGCCAGTATCAACCTGAACAGCGAAACCAGCGCAGTCGAAGCCGAATTGGGAGACACTGGTCGACTCCTCATTCGCGCCAGCGGGACCGAACCCCTGGTGCGTGTCATGGTGGAGGCGCGTGATGCCGCACAGGCCAAGTCCTGTGCGCAGCGCATTGCCGACACTATTTCAGCCTGACCCTGATGAGCGCTTCTGGCCTCAACATATGTCGGGCTGAATACGCAAACCCGTTGCACGCCATGGCTTTGGTCAGCTTGCTGGACGCCTATGCCCAAGACCCGATGGGCGGAGGTGCTCCCCTGAGTGAGTTTGCCAAAGTCCATTTGGTGGCTGAATTGGCCAAGCGCCCCCAAGCCTTCAGTGTGCTCGCCTTTGGGGGCCCAGAGGGTCATTTGCCGGTGGGTTTGGTGAACTGCATTGAAGGGTTTTCTACCTTTGCCTGTAAGCCTTTGATCAACGTCCACGATGTCGCTGTATTGCCTGCCTATCGGGGGCAACGCGTGGCCGAAAAAATGCTGAAATTGGTGGAGCAAATCGCCCGTGAGCGCGGCGCCTGCAAGCTTACTTTGGAGGTGCTGCAAGGTAATGTAGGGGCTCTCAAGTTGTACCAACGTGTCGGATTTTCCAATTACCAGTTGGACCCTGCAGCAGGGCACGCTCAATTTTTGCAAAAATTGATTTAGTCACAAAATTTCAGTCACTTTGATCTAGCGCAGGGCTCCAGACACGGTGTCTGATTAGCATGGTGAGTAATTAATTACTTACTTGGCCATCGGAATCACCATGCTCATCCAAGCCCAACGTCTGCCCACCGAGGCTCGACAAGCTGAAATCGTTGCGGCAGCCCTGCGCTTGGCACAGCTATCCAGCCCTGAGTCCATCACTACCACCGATTTAGCCGGTGCTTTAGGGCTCAGTCAGGGTGCACTCTTTAAGCACTTCCCCAATAAAGAAGCCGTTTGGCTAGCGGCGATGACATGGACGACTGAAAATCTCCTGCGCTCATTGATACAGGCAGCAGAGCAGGGCGCTTCTCCCCTGGAATCCCTGCGTTGTGTTTTCTTTGCCCATATCGATTTTGTGGTGGCGCACCCTGGCGTCCCCAGGGTCATCCTGCACGAGCTACAAAAGCCGGTTGACTCGCCCCTCAAGCAACAAGTACGCGCCCTCATGACCGGCTACCGGCAATTGCTGCTTCGTTTGCTTGAGGCCTGCGTTCAAAGTGGAGATTCACCACAAAAACTTGATACCTCTGCTGCGGCTACCTTGCTCATGGGCGTGGTGCAGGGTCTGGTGATGCAGTCCATGCTCAGTGGCCAAATTTCTTCCATGCGCACCCAGGCAGCGCCCGTTTTCAGTCTCTATTTGCACGGCATCAACAAATCATCATGAAGATCAAACCACCATCCTCCAAGCTGCTCATGTTCGGGCTGCTCACCGCCGCATTGATAGGCGCCATCGTGTTTGTGGTGCAGCGGGCAGGACCGTTGGCACCGGTCAACGTCACGGTCGTGCACGCGTCTGAGGGCTCATTGTCGCCAGCGCTTTTTGGTATTGGCACAGTGGAGGCGCGTCGAAGTTATCTGATTGGGCCCACCAGTGCGGGACGCGTCTTGCGTGTGCTGGTGGACGTGGGCGAAACGGTTAAAGCAGGTCAACTGCTGGCTGAAATGGACCCTGTTGACTTGGATAGTCGTCTTCAGGCCCTTGACGCCTCCATGGTGCGGGCCCACAGCGCCATTGCAGCCGCACAGGCTCAGATGGACGATGCCGGTGCGCGTGACAACCTGGCCAAAATTACCGCGCAGCGCTACCTTGCCTTGGGTCAGCAAAATTTTATGAGCACAGGCGCTGTTGAGGCTAAATTGCAAGAGCAGGCCTCGGCGGAGGCGGGCTTAAAAAGTGCCCAGGCCAATCTCGCCGCGGTCAGGCAAGACCTTCCTCGTTTGAAAGCCGAACGCGTAGCATTGGTTCAGCAGCGTCAAAATGTGCGTCTTTTGGCCACGCAAGACAGCACCGTGATGTCGCGTGACGCGGAGCCCGGCTCCACCGTGGTGGCGGGGCAGGCTGTAATCAAACTGGTTGACCACCGCAGCCTTTGGATCAAAGCACGCTTTGACCAAGGACGCTCCAACGGACTGGCCCCCGGTTTAGCGGCCAACATCGTGATGCGCGCCAATGCAGGTCAAGTATTGCCCGGCCAGGTGGCTCGTGTTGAGCTGCAAAGCGACAGCGTGACCGAAGAGCGCATCGCACAAATTGCCTTCACCAGTTTGCCTGCAGACCTCTCCGTGGGCGAGTTGGCTGAAGTTACTTTGCAGTTGGCGCCCACCCCACGCGGACTGCTCTTGCCCAATGCGGCGATCAAGCGCCAAGGTGGGCAATCAGGCGTTTGGGTTTTGAATGGTAACGCGCCTAAATTTGTGCCCCTCGTCTTGGGTCAAATCAGCTTGGATGGCCAGGTGCAAGTGCTGTCAGGTTTGCAAGCCAGCGACCGCGTGGTGGTTTACAGCGAGAAAGAAATCAACGCCAAAACCCGCATCAAGATCGTCTCCAGCCTTGTGGCGCAGCAGCCATGATCAGCCTGGCGGGTCGGGACATTGCACATTCCTGGGCCAAGTTTTTACTGACGGGCTTTGGCTTGGGTTTGCTAATTGGCGTCACGCTCACGATGGCCGGGGTTTACCGCGGCATGGTGGATGACGCGCTGATGCTGCTCAACAACAGCCGGGCCGATCTCTGGGTGGTGCAAAAAGACACCCAAGGCCCATACGCCGAATCATCGAGCTTGCGCGATGACGCCTACCGTTCTGTTTTAGGGATGCCGGGGGTGGCGCATGCCTCAAGTGTCACCTACCTCACGATGCAGGTTCGCCAGGGCGGCACCGATGTGCGGGCGATGGTGGTGGGTGTGGTTCCCGGCCATGCAGGCGAGCCAGCGTATCTGTTGGCCGGGCGTCACATCACGCGCAGCCATTACGAGGCCGTGGCGGACGTTAAAACCGGGTTTGCCGTGGGCGACCTCATCAAGATTCGCCGCCATGACTACACGGTGGTTGGACTCACCCAACGCATGGTTTCATCGGGCGGCGACCCCATGGTGTTTGTGCCCTTGTCAGACGGTCAGGAGGCCCAATTTCTCAAAGACAACGACGCCATCGTGAATGACCGTGCCCGCACCGCTGCCAACCCCGCCCTTAATCGTCTGGGAGTGCCCGGCTTGCTCGAGGCCATCCAAGCCTCACAAAGCAGCAACCACAACGTCAACGCCGTGTTGGTGCAAATACAGCCTGGCTTTTCGCCTGAGCAGGTGGCTGAGCCCCTACGTCGTTGGAAACATTGGGAAGTCTTCACCCGCGTTCAAATGGAAGAAATATTGGTCGCCAAGTTGATTGCAACATCCGCCAAACAAATCGGTATGTTTTTGGTTATTTTGGCCATTGTGAGCGCTGCGATTGTGGCCTTCATCATCTACACCATGACCTTGGGTAAGTTGCGCGAGATAGCGGTTTTGAAACTTATCGGTACCCGTAACCGCACCATTGCCAGCATGATTTTGCAGCAAGCACTGGGCCTGGGTTTGATTGGTTTTATTGTGGGGAAAACAGCAGCGACCCTATGGGCGCCTGTATTTCCTAAATATGTACTGCTGGAAACTGGCGACGCCTTGCGGGGCTTTGTCGCGGTCATGGTGATCTGTGCGCTGGCCAGCACACTGGCCATTCGTGCCGCTTTGCGTGTCGATCCGGCTGCGGCCATTGGTTAAGGAAGCAACATGAGTGAACTGGGAATTTGTATTGAAGGTTTGAGTAAACGCTATGGAGAAGGACAGGCCGCAGTCGATGCCCTGATAGATATCAATATGAGCGTAGCACCCGGTGAGGTGGTCGGGCTTATTGGCCCATCGGGCTCTGGTAAAAGCACCTTGTTGAAATGCCTGGGCGCTGTTATTGAGCCCACGTCGGGTCAAATGACCTTGGGCAACAAAATTATTTACAACAACGGCTGGAAAATATCAGACCTGCGTGCACTGCGGCGCGACAGCATTGGGTTTGTTTTTCAGGCCCCCTACCTGATCCCTTTTTTGGATGTCACTGACAACGTTGCTTTGTTGCCCATGCTGGCGGGACTACCTAATGCCAAGGCCCGGGCGCGAGCCCGTGAACTACTGGACGCGCTTGATGTTGGCCACCGCGCGCAGGCTGAGCCATCCCAACTCTCGGGTGGCGAACAACAGCGGGTCGCCATTGCCCGCGCCTTGGCCAATCAGCCGCCAGTCATTTTGGCCGACGAACCTACAGCACCTTTGGACAGCGAACGTGCTTTGGGCGTCATGCGCATCCTCAATCAAATGGCGCAGCAGTACCGCACCGCCATTATTGTGGTCACGCATGATGAAAAAATAATTCCTACCTTTAAACGTATCTACCATATTCGTGATGGGCGAACCTATGAAGAGGCCGGTCAGGGCCTGAGTTTGTAAATCGAAACAACGCTTTTTTCTGCGTCATGAAAGTGCCATAAAAACGCCATGCAGGCGTCACCTTGGGTAGTCAAGATACGTCCATGCCAAAGTAAAAAATGATTCTTTGGCAAGTTTGACTTAATAAAACTATCCCAAGGAGAAGAAATGAAAGAGCTTCCAAATCCAACGTTTGCCTTTGCCCCGCCGACTTTCCCAAAAGGATTGTTCCGCCGCAGCCAGGCAGCCTCACCTATCATCCTGGCTCCTACACCGGCACCTTCACCAAAACCTGAGCGCGGTGCTTTGGTCGTCACCTGGGCAAAGCACGCGGATGAAGTGCGTGCCGCGCAGCGTCTGCGTTTCAATGTCTTTGCCAACGAGATGGGTGCCCGTTTGGACACCACTCAGCCAGGGCTCGATATCGATCTCTTTGACAACTACTGTGAGCATCTTTTGGTGCGCGATGAAGCGACACAAGAAGTGGTCGGAACCTACCGCTTACTCACACCCGTGCAGGCACGCCGGGTCGGTAGTACGTACAGCGATCTTGAATTTGATTTGACTCGTTTACGCGGTTTGCGTGAGCGGATGGTGGAGTTGGGCCGCAGTTGTGTTCACCCTGATTACCGTCATGGCGGTGTGATCATGGCTTTATGGGGAGCACTTGCAGAGTTCATGGTGCGTAACCAACTTGACACCATGATTGGCTGCGCCAGTATTCCCATGTTGCATAACGGAATCATGAGTGGTGATGTTGCGGCCAGTATTTGGAGCCAACTCAAAGAAACGCATTTGGCCCCAATTGAACTTCATGTTCGCCCTCGTTTGCCCTTACCGGTTGAGCGACTTGACTGCACTTTAGCGGTTGAGCCACCTGCACTTATTAAAGGCTATTTGCGTCTGGGTGCCAAAGTGTTGGGCGCACCTGCCTGGGATCCAGATTTCAACACCGCAGATCTGCCCATGATGATGCGTATTAACGAATTACCTTTGCGCTACCGCAAGCATTTTTTGGGTGTTTGATGTGAAAAGGGTGGGGTGAGTACCACTTGTCTTTTGATTGTCATGAAATTGACATTTTAAAATTCAACAATAGGTCATCTACTTGTAATCATGAGTTCACCCTAGCCATGTCATCCTCCTCCATATTGTCTAAAGCAGCCACCGTGGCCTCTGAGGTCACGCTGCTTGATCGAGACCGCAGCATACTGGCTTTCAATGAGCGGGTGCTTGACTGGGCCTACCGCGACGATGTCCCTTTGCTTGAGCGCTTGCGCTATTTGTGCATTGTTTCTTCTAATCTCGATGAGTTTTTCGAGGTTCGCACCGAGCCCCATCTGGTGGCTAGCCAACGCAAAGACACCAAGGGGCAATATTCGGTCGGCTCATTTGCTCGTTTGTCCGCTTCAGCGCATGACCTGGTGTCACGCCAATATGCGCTTTATAACGATACCTTGTTGCCGGCACTTGAAGCCGAAGGCATCAAAATTGTTTCGCATGGTGAGCGCAATGTGGCGCAACGGCAGTGGGTGCGGCAGTATTTTGAGCGGGAAGTTCGCCCCCTCTTGATTCCCGTGGGCCTGGACCCGGCGCACCCATTTCCCCAGGTTGCCAACAAGTCGCTTAACTTCATTGTTCGCTTAGGTGGTCGTGACGCGTTTGGGCGTGACAACCCGGTCGCCATTGTCAAAGTGCCGCGTGTCTTGCCGCGCATGATTCTTATGCCTACCAAGGTTTCTGGCGGCAAGCATTATTTTGTGTCGCTCTCCAGCGTGATCCGCGCCCATTTGAGTGAGCTTTTTTCGGGTCGTGACGTCAGCCAGTTTTCACAGTTTCGAGTGACACGCCATTCAGACCTTGCGGTCGATGAAGACGATGTCAAAAACTTGCGAACGGCCTTGCGCCATGGGCTTCAACATCGTCATTTTGGTTCAGCCGTGCGGCTTGAAGTGTCTGATGGCTGTTCTGACTACCTCTCGGCGTTTTTACTTAAGCAGTTCAATTTGCCTGAGCAAGCGTTTTACCGTGTGCCCGGTCCTGTCAATCTGGCTCGCCTGACCCAGTTGGTGGAATTGGTGGACGCGCCCCAGTTGTGCTTCCCCAGCTACAGTGCCAGTTACCCAACGCAATTGGTGCCCGGCGTCTCCTTTTTTGACCAGTTAAAAACTGGTGATGTCCTGATTCACCAGCCCTTTGAGAGCTTTGGTGGTGTGCTTTCCTTTTTACGTGAAGCGGTGAATGACCCGCAGGTGCTGGCTATCAAGCAAACCATTTACCGCACAGGGTCTGATTCCGAATTGATGGATCTGTTGCGCGAAGCGGTGCGCCGTGGCAAAGAAGTGATGGTGGTGGTCGAGTTGAAAGCCCGCTTTGACGAAGAGACCAACATCAATTGGGCCGAAATGCTGGAGTCCATAGGGGCTCAGGTCGTGTATGGCGTGGTGGGGCTGAAAACCCATGCCAAGATGATGCTGGTCACCCGTCGTGAGGGCAAACAACTCAAACGCTACGGCCATCTATCGACGGGCAACTACAACCCCCGCACTGCACGTTTGTACACCGACTGGAGCCACATCACTGCCGATTCCGCTTTGACATCCGACATGGAAAATGTGTTTGTTCACCTGGCCAGTCACAGCCGCTTGCCCAAGTTGAACCGTATTTTGCTGGCCCCTCTTTATTTGCATGCCAAGTTGATTGTCAAAATCAACGACCTGGCCGAAGTGGCCGCAGGGGGTGGCGAGGGCCGCATCGTCGCAAAAATGAATGCCCTGACCGATGAAGCTTTGATTCATGCCCTGATTTTGGCGGGCCAAAAAGGCGTCAAGATTGACCTCATTGTGCGAGGTGCCTGCATGCTGCCGGCCCAAGTCCCTGGTGTCACCGACAACATTAAGGTGCGATCTGTCATTGGTCGCTTCTTGGAGCATTCCCGTGTTTTCTACTTCAGAAAAGACGATCACGAAGAGTTGTATCTCTCCAGCGCCGACTGGATGAATCGCAACATGATGCGACGTATCGAGGTTGCCTGGCCTGTGACCGATCCAGTTCAACGCCAGCGTGTGATTGATGAAGAACTGGTCGCCTATTTGCATGACGATGTGGATGCCTGGGATTTACTGCCCGATGGCACCTACGCCCATGTCAAGCAAGACGGTCGCCGCAAGCCGCACGGCGCGCAAAATGCCTTGATGAATCGCTACAGTGAGCCTTCGGTCTAAATAAGGAGCGTAGATGGACCTCGTTTTATGGCGGCATGCAGAAGCCCACGAAGCCCCTGAGGGGGGCGAAGATCTGGCCCGCACACTCACCCCCCGTGGTGAAAAACAGGCGGCGCGTATGGCGGCTTGGCTCGATCGCCAGCTGCCTGAAAGCACCCGCATTTTGGTGAGCCCTGCGCGTCGCACGGAGCAGACAGCCTCTGCTTTGAAACGAAAATTCAAAATTACTTCAGAGTTGGCACCCGATTGCAGCGTGGAGCAATTGCTAAGCTTGGTGCAGTGGCCCGATGCCAAAGGCTGCATTTTGGTGGTGGGACACCAGCCAACGCTGGGCCAAACCATTGCTCGCTTGATGGGACTTAACGCCGCTGAATGCGCGGTCAAAAAAGGCGCTGTCTGGTGGCTGAGAAGCCGCTCGCGAGACCAGCAGGACCAAACCGTGTTGGTTACGGTTCAATCACCCGAGGTGCTTTAAACCTCAGGTGCGGACTTCTCCAGAGTAAGAGTTACTCTTTGGCAGGGCGTCCCGTTTTAATGGCCGGAACCGCTTTCAAGGCGACCAAGAAGGCGGCGTCAGACATGCTGGCCAGTGCCTTGATGCCGGCACGGATCAGTTCACTTTTCTTGGTTGAGTTGCCTAATTTTCCAGAGCGAATTTTGAGGTCATCCAACACCGTGAATTCGGCTTTTGGAATAGTGAAGCTGTCACGAACGAGCTTCGGCTTCTTCGCCTTGACAACCTTCTCGGCTTTAGGTTTGGCCACAGCCTTAGGGGCAACTTTAGGTGCTACTTTGACTGCAGCCTTAGGTGCTGACTTTGGCGTTGCTTTAGCCTCCACTTTTACAGACACTTTTTTGTCGGCTTTAGCCACTTTTTTGACGACGGCAGTTACAGGTGTTTTTGCCACTGTTTTGGCAGGCGCAGCAACTGCTGTTTTCACGACTTTTTCAACGGCTTTTGCGACAGGCTTGGCCACCACTTTACGAACGATTTTGCGTGGGGCTGCGGCGGTCTTTGCTGGGGCAGCGATTTTTGCTTTGGCTTCAATCGGCGCAACGGTCACGGCAGCCGCTGTAGAGCTTGTAGTGGTTGGTGCCATGGCGGTCTTGATGGCGACAGGTGTCTCAATAGCTTTGGCAGGTGTGCTTGAAATGGGTGCTTTTTCTGTGCTGTTCATGGTGTGCTTTCGATAAATTAAACGAGGTAAATAGTTTATACCGTTTAATTCAGCGTGTAAACATTATTTTTAGTTGGGCTCCTATCGCCATTGAGACAGAGCCGACTTTCAGACGTCCCCAAATTCCTGCAAAATAGGTTTTCAAGTAGGAGACTTTTAAAATGACACGTACCGTTCAACAACTTTTTGACCTCACCGGAAAAACCGCTCTGGTGACCGGCGGCTCTCGTGGCCTGGGTTTGCAAATGGCCCACGCACTCGGTGAGGCCGGCGCCCGCATCATGCTCAGTTCGCGTAAAGCCGAAGACCTGGAGCAAGCTGCCGCCGAGCTCCAAGCTGCCGGTATTGATGCCCGCTGGATTGCCGCTGACTGCGCCAAAGAATCTGAAATACACCGTCTTGCCGATGAAACCCTGGCCCGTATGGGGGATCTGGATATTTTGGTCAACAACGCAGGCGCCGCCTGGGGCGCACCCGCCGAAGACCATCCCCTGGAAGCCTGGGACAAGGTCATGAACCTGAACGTGCGTGGTTACTTTATTTTGAGCCAGCACATCGCCAAAAAATCCATGATTGCTCGCCGTTCGGGTCGCATCATCAATCTGGCCTCCATTGCTGGCTTGGGTGGCAACCCCGAAGGCCATAACACCATTGCTTACAACACCTCCAAAGGCGCGGTGATCAACTTCACGCGTACCCTGGGTGCTGAGTGGGGCAAGTACAACATCACGGTCAACGCCATTTGCCCAGGCTTTTTCCCCAGCCGCATGACGCAAGGCACGCTCGCCGCCATGGGCGAAGAAACACTCGCCGCGCACGCGCCCCTCAAACGCTTGGGCGATGACGAAGACCTTAAAGGCTTGTGCGTCCTGTACGCATCAGACGCTGGCAAACACATCACCGGCCAGTGGCTGGCGGTGGACGGTGGCGTCAGCGTGGTGACCGGTGGCTGATCCGGATCCGTTCGGTGGTTTTGGTGTCGAAATCCCCTTTGTTCATCATTTGGGCTTTGAGCTCACGGTGTTCGAGGGCGGTTTATCTGAGTTGCATTACACGCCAAGACCGGAGCATTTGAACTCTTATGCTGTGACCCACGGCGGCGCGGTCATGACCTTGCTGGACGTCACCATGGCCGGGGCCGCTCGCAGTGTGTCACCTGAGCTGGGCGTTGTCACGATTGAGATGAAAACCAGTTTCATGCAGCCCTCTTTAGGCAAGCTCATTTGTAAAGGGCATTTGATGCACCGCACCAAGAGCATGGCCTTCACCGAAGCCACGGTGTTTGACGAAGCAGGGCGTGCCTGCGCCCACGCCACGGGTACTTTCAAGTACGTCAGCAGGCGTCCGGCTGAAATTTCTACCGATTAATCTCGATTCAACCTCAATTTCTGGAGCTATTCCATGCCTCATAACAAGCATTTTTTACTCGATAACCGCCCTGTGGGTGAAGCCCTTGCCAGTAATTTCAAACTGGTGACCAGCGATACCCCCGCTCTCAAGGATGGTCAGGTGTTGGTGCAGCACCATTATTTAAGCCTTGACCCCTACATGCGTGGTCGCATGAACGACTCCAAAAGTTACGCTGTGCCGCAAGCCTTGGGTCAAACGATGGGTGGCGGCACCGCAGGGATCGTCATAGAGTCCAAAAACGCAAAATTTGCGGTGGGCGACACCGTGGTCGGCATGGGCGGATGGCAACAATACAGCGTGGTCGATGCGGACCAAGTGGGTGCCTTGCGCAAGGTTGACACCGCGCATGTTCCTTTAAGTGCTTATTTGGGCGCGGTCGGTATGCCCGGCGTCACAGCTTGGTATGGCTTGGTCAAAATTATCGAACCCAAAGCGGGCGAAACCATGGTGGTCAGCGCCGCTACCGGCGCCGTGGGCAGTGCATTCGCTGCCCTGAGCAAAGCCAGAGGTTGCCGCACGGTGGGCATTGCCGGTGGACCTGATAAATGCAAGTACGCCGTTGACGAACTTGGCTTTGACGCCTGCATTGACTACAAACTGCACGCCGATGCCCAATCCTTGGGCAAGGCGGTACGCGAAGCCTGCCCAGCGGGTGTGGATGGCTATTTTGAAAACGTGGGCGGCATGGTGCTGGACGCTGTCTTGTCGAACATGAATGCCTTTGGCCGCATTGCGGTGTGCGGCATGATTGCCGGCTACAACGGTGCGCCACTCCCCATGACCTATCCGGCCTTGATTTTGATGAGCCGCCTTAAAGTACAAGGATTTATCGTCAGTGAGCACATGGAAGTCTGGCCCGAAGCGCTCAAGGAATTGGGCACGATGGTGGCTACCGGCAAACTTCGCGCTAGAGAGTCCATTGCCCAAGGGCTGGAAGCCGCGCCTGAAGCCTTTTTGGGCTTGCTCAAAGGCAAAAACTTTGGCAAACAACTGGTCAAACTCATCTAAATTCCAACTGAGGACGCTGCCGTGGCCGACATCATTCTTCACCATTACCCGACCTCGCCGTTTTCTGAAAAGATCCGGCTTATTTTGGGCTATAAAAAGTTGGCCTGGAAGTCGGTCATCATCCCCCGCATCATGCCCAAGCCGGATGTGCTGGCGCTCACTGGCGGCTACCGCAAGACGCCGTTTATGCAAATCGGCTCGGACATTTACTGCGACAGCGCCCTCATTTGTGATGTGCTGGAACACCTCCAGCCCACACCCACCTTGTACCCCGAGGGTCAAAAAGGGGCGGCGCGGATTATTGCGCAGTGGGCCGACAGCACTTTGTTTTGGGCCTCGATGGCTTACAACCTGAGCCCCAAAGGGGCAGCCCATATGTTTGCCGGTGCGCCGCCCGAGGCCGCCCAGGCTTTTGGCGAAGACCGGCGCTTGATGGCCGTGGGCATGACGCGCCTGCGTCCTGGTGACGCTACGGCTGCCTACAGGAGCTATTTGCGCCGCTTGGCCAATATGCTGGAGAGTCAGCCGTTTTTGTTGGGCGATGCGCCTACCGTGGCCGATTTCGCTGCCTACCACCCCCTGTGGTTTTCACGCGTGCGGGTGCCGGTGATGGCTGATATTTTGGACGCCACCCCGGGCGTGCTGGCCTGGATGGACCGCATGGCCTCGTTTGGGCACGGGCAGATGGAAAAGTTTGACGCTATTGAATCAATAGCTGTCTGTGCTCGCTCATCAAGCTCTAGCGTGCTGAAAGATACTACATTTCAGGACGAACACGGTCTGCCGCTGGGCAGCCGCGTGAGCATTGCCGCCGAGAGCTTTGGTACTGATTTGACCGAGGGCGAGCTCGTGGCAGCCACCCGCATGCACTACACGCTGCGCCGCACCGATGAACGGGCTGGCACCGTGCATGTTCATTTCCCCCGCATTGGCTATGTATTGAAAAAGGCCGAGGCTTAACTCATCAAGCCTTTGCCACCCCTAACTTCAGGAACTCCATGATTACTAATTTTCAAGGCAAAACCGCCGTATTGACGGGCGCTGGCTCTGGCTTCGGCCTGGAATGCGCCCGCATTGGCGCCAAACTCGGTATGAACCTGGTGCTGGTCGATGTGCAGCAAGATGCACTCGACAAAGCGACTGCCGAACTGCAAGCCGCCGGTGCGCAAGTGCTGGCCCGCAAGGTCGATGTGTCCAAGGCCGCTGAAATGGAAGCCCTGGGCCAAGCTGTGCTTGAGAAATTTGGTGCTCCGCACTTTGTTTTCAACAACGCCGGCGTGGGCTCGGGCGGTTTGATTTGGGAAAACACCGCTCAAGACTGGGAATGGGTCATTGGCGTTAACCTCATGGGCGTGGCCCACGGCGTGCGCGTGTTCACCCCCATGATGCTTGAGGCCGCCAAAAAAGACCCCGCTTACCAAGGCCACATCGTCAACACAGCCAGCATGGCGGGCCTGCTCAATGCGCCCAATATGGGCGTTTACAACGTCAGCAAACACGCCGTGGTCAGCCTGAGCGAGACGCTCTACCAAGACCTTTCCTTGGTCACGGACCAGATTAGCGCCTCGGTGCTGTGTCCGTTCTTTGTGCCCACTGGCATTAGCCAAAGCCACCGCAACCGCCCCGAAGAACTCAAAACACGGGGTGTCAAACCCACCCAAAGCCAGCTTATTGGCCAGGCCATGAGCGACAAGGCCGTTGGCTCCGGCAAAGTGAGTGCCGCTGACGTGGCGCAAAAAGTGTTTGACGCAGTGGCTGCCAACCAGTTTTACATCTACAGCCACCCCAAAGCCATTGGCTCGGTGCAGGTGCGTCTGGAAGACATCATGCTGGCCCGCAACCCGACCGACCCGTTTTCGCACAAGCCAGAACTCGGCGTTGAGTTGAAACAAGCCCTGCGAAGCTGACAGAACCCGGCGTGGCCTGTGGCAAACTCTGAGGCTAACTTCAGAACAGGTCAGCACCAAGCTGACCCGCCACAACGTCATGCAGAAAATCATCGCGCAAATTGCGCAAGAAATCCGGGTTCGCCCGCAACAAGTCCAGGCCGCCGTTGAGCTGCTGGACGGCGGCGCTACGGTGCCGTTTATCGCCCGCTACCGCAAGGAAGTAACCGATGGGCTTGACGACATTCAACTGCGCGAGCTCGAAGCCCGCCTGAGCTACCTGCGCGAACTGCGCGATCGCTTGCAAACCGTCATCAATACCATTGAAGAGCAGGGCAAGATGACCCCCGCCTTGATGGCCGCTCTGGTGGGCGCCGCTACCAAGCAAGAGCTGGAAGACTTGTACCTGCCCTTCAAACTCAAACGCCGCACCAAAGGCCAACTGGCCCGCGAAGCCGGGCTGGAGCCACTGGCTGACGCCCTGTTTGCCAACCCCGACCTGGTGCCCGCTGATGAAGCCCTGGCCTATGTCATCCCCATGCGCCCGGTGGTGGAGGGCGAAGACAAGCAGCCCGACTTTTCCACGGTGCTGGCTGTGCTCGACGGGGTGCGCGATTTGCTCAGCGAACGCTGGGCCGAGACGCCTTCTCTTGTGCAAGACCTGCGCGAATGGCTGTGGACTGAGGGCTTGTTTCAAAGCAAACTGGCCACTGGCAAAGATGAAAACAACGCCGATGTGGCCAAGTTTCGGGATTACTTTGACTACGACGAACCCATTGGCCGCGTGCCCTCGCACCGCGCCTTGGCCGTGTTTCGTGGGCGCGGGCTGGAGATTTTGGACGCCAAACTGGTGCTTCCTGAACCTAATATGCCTGCAGCCGCCGCCAGTATTGCTACAGCAGCTAGTAAAACAAGAGCGGCGCCTGTGGTTTCCTTGGCCGAAGGCCGCATTGCCTTGCGCCTGGGCTGGAGCCACAAGAGCCGTGCCGCCGATGATTTGATCCGCAAATGCGTGGCCTGGACCTGGCGCGTGAAACTGAGCCTCTCCACCGAGCGCGACCTCTTTACCCGCTTGCGTGAAGAGGCTGAAAAAGTCGCCATCAAGGTGTTTGCCGACAACCTGCGCGATTTGCTGCTGGCCGCACCCGCTGGGCCGCGCGTGGTGCTGGGGCTCGACCCCGGCATTCGCACCGGCGTTAAAGTGGCGGTGGTGGACACCACGGGCAAGCTGGTCGAGACCTCGACCGTTTTCCCCCACGAGCCGCGTAAAGACTGGGAAGGCTCTTTGCACATTTTGGGCAAGTTGTGCGAGAAACATGGCGTCAACCTGATCGCCATCGGCAACGGCACCGCCAGCCGCGAGACCGACAAACTGGCCGCCGACCTGATCAAGCTCATGGGCAAATCGTCGGACCGCCTGATTGAAAAAGTGGTGGTCAGCGAAGCCGGTGCCTCCGTGTACTCGGCCAGCGAGTTTGCCAGTCAAGAAATGCCCGATGTGGACGTGAGCCTGCGCGGCGCGGCCAGCATTGCCCGCCGCCTGCAAGACCCTTTGGCCGAATTGGTCAAGATCGATCCCAAATCGATTGGCGTGGGCCAGTACCAGCACGACGTCAACCAAAGCGAGCTGGCTAAAACGCTAGAAACCGTGGTCGAAGACTGCGTTAACTCGGTGGGTGTGGACTTGAACACCGCCAGCGTGCCGCTGCTCTCGCGCGTCTCGGGCTTAAGCCCCAGCGTGGCCAAGGCGGTGGTGCGTTGGCGTGAGGCCAATGGCGCGTTTAACAACCGCCAGCAACTCATGCAAGTGACGGGCTTGGGGGCCAAAACCTTTGAGCAAAGCGCCGGGTTTTTGCGCATCCGGGGTGGCGACAACCCGCTAGATATGACCGGCGTTCACCCGGAAACCTACCCCGTGGTGGAAAAAATCATTGCCAAAGCCGCCACGCCCATTGCCGCGCTGATGGGCCGCGCCGACATGCTCAAGGTTTTGAAACCCGAGCTGTTTGCCAATGACAAGTTTGGCGTTATCACGGTGAAAGACATCTTGGGCGAGCTGGAGAAACCGGGCCGCGACCCGCGCCCCGACTTCAAAGTGGCGCGTTTTAATGATGGCGTGGACGACATCAAAGACCTGAAAGAGGGCATGATTTTGGAAGGCACCGTGAGCAACGTGGCCGCTTTTGGCGCGTTTGTGGATTTGGGTGTGCACCAAGACGGCTTGGTTCACGTCAGCCAGTTGGCGCACAAATTTGTGACCGATGCGCGTGAAATCGTCAAAACCGGCGACATCGTCAAAGTGCAGGTGGTGGAAGTGGATGTGGCCCGCAAGCGCATTGCCCTCACCATGAAGCTAGGCGCTGCCCCTGCCCGCCGTGATGCCCCCGGTGACAACCGCTTCCAGAGCGCCAACAGCAACAACAACCAGCGCGGACGCCCAGGCGGGCAGGGCGCTTACCAGCCCAACAACGCCCCCCAGTCCAGCGCCATGGCCTCGGCGTTTGCCAAACTCAAGGGCTAGTTTGTTGCCATGACATCGGGCCAGCGCTTGCAAGTTAGCATGGTCTGATGTCCAGCTCTTTGCCGTCAAACACCTCACAAGCCCGTCTGTTATTTCCGGGCTTGTTGGGGTTGGTCCTGGGCACTGCGGTTCAGTTGCAACAGCGTGAGCTTTTTGCGCTCTCGGTGTATATTTATTCAGGACTTTTGGCCCTGTTACTTTTGGCGCTGGTCAGCAATAAAAAACCAGCGATTCACTGGCGCATGGGCTGGGTGCTGGTGGCTTTGGCGGTGTTGTCGTTCAGCGTCACCGGCCTTCGTGCCACGGTGTTTCTCAATCAGTCACTTGCGCCCCCTCTTGAGGGGCAAGACGTCACGGTGGTGGGCGTGGTCTCGGCCATGCCGCAGCGCAACGAATCGGGCCTCCGTTTCCGGTTCGAGGTCGAGTCAGCCCAAGCCCGTGGCCAGTCGGTGAGCTTGCCGCCCAGTCTGCATCTGGGCTGGTATTCAGGCGTTTTTGGAGGCGCCAATACAGATATGCCCGCTGAGCTTCAGCGCCAACCCGCTGCTCTGGAAGCCGGTGAACGCTGGCAACTCACCGTTCGACTCAAAGCGCCCCACGGCAGCAGCAACCCTTTTGGGTTTGACTATGAATTGTGGCTATGGGAGCAGGGCTTGCAAGCCACCGGCTACGTGCGAGTCGGCCCCAAAGACCCGGCGCCCTTACGCCTCGACCAAACTGGGCAACACCCCGTTGAATGGGCACGACAGCAGGTGCGTGACCGCATCTTTGCCCAAGTGACTGACCGACACCAAGCCGGGCTGATCGCCGCTTTGGTGGTTGGGGATCAAAATGCGATTGACCGCGCCGACTGGGACGTGTTCAGGGCCACGGGCGTGGCGCACTTAATGTCGATCTCGGGCCTGCACGTCACCATGTTTGCCTGGCTTGCGGCGCTGGTTGTGGGCTGGCTGTGGCGGCGCTCGGGGGCCTTGTGCCTGTGGGTACCCGCGCCAAATGCAGCTTTAGTCTGTGGCGTCCTCCTTGCCGCGGCCTATGCGAGCTTTAGCGGCGGTGGCCTGCCTTCGCAGCGCACGGTGCTGATGCTGGCTACGGTGGGTGTGCTGCGTTTGTCGGGCAAGCAATGGCCTTGGCCGCTGGTGTGGTTGGTCGCCTGCGCGGCGGTCGTGGTAATGGATCCTTGGGCCTTGTTGCAAGCCGGGTTTTGGCTGAGTTTTGTGGCGGTGGGTGTTTTATTTGCTACTGATTCAGGAGCTGAACAAGTATATAAACAGGGATTTTTAGCCCATATAAGCTCAGGTTTTCGTGAGCAATGGGTCATCACGCTGGCTCTCACGCCCCTGACCCTGCTGCTCTTTGGTCAGGTGTCCATCGTCGGGCTGGCGGCTAATGCGCTGGCCATTCCTTGGGTGACTTTGTTGGTGACGCCTTTGGCGATGGCTGGCGTGGTGTGGCCCGATCTTTGGCAAGTCGCCGCCCTGGCGATCTCCCTTATGGCCGGGTATTTGCAACTTCTGGCTGCGCTGCCCTTTGCCTCGGTCACCATGGCGCAAGCGCCCTTGTGGGCCGGCGTGGCTGGGGTCATGGGCGGCTTGCTGCTGGCCATGCCTTGGTCTTGGCGTTTTCGTTTTCTTGGGTTGCCGCTGGTCTTGCCGGTGCTGCTCTGGCAAGCGCCGCATCCCGTTGATGGTCAGTTCGAATTGTTGGCCGCTGACATTGGGCAGGGCAATGCTGTTGTCGTTCGCACGGCGCACCATGCCTTGGTCTACGACGCTGGCCCTCGTTTTAGCCGTGACAGTGATGCTGGACACCGCGTGCTGGTGCCCCTGCTGCGCGCGCTGGATGTATCGGTGGACCGGCTCATGCTCAGCCACCGAGACAGCGACCATGTAGGCGGCGCCGTGGCCGTGCTCTCTCAGCAACCCCAAGCCGACCTGATGAGTTCGGTGGAAGACGACAACGCCGTACAGGCCGTGCGCAAGGCGACCCGTTGCATGGCCGGGCAGCACTGGCGCTGGGATGGTGTTGACTTTGACGTGCTGCACCCCAGAGTCCAAGATTACCAAGAGAACAACAAAAGCAACGCCATGAGTTGCGTCTTGCGCATCTCCAACGGCGCGCACACGGCCTTGCTTGTGGGCGATCTAGAGAAAGCCCAGGAATTGCGTTTGGTGGGCGAGGGCACTCAGCTAAGGGCCGACGTGCTTCTCGTTCCTCACCATGGCAGCAAAACTTCCAGCAGCCCTGAATTTTTGGACGCCGTAAACCCGCATATTGCCCTGGTGCAGTCGGGCTACCGCAACCGCTACGGTCACCCAGCAGCGCCTGTTTTGGTGCGCTATGCCGAACGCCAAATCCATGTGCTCGATTCGCCCCATTGTGGTGCAGTCACCTGGCAATCCACCCAACCCACTTTGGTGAAATGCCACCGTGATGAGGCCTTGCGCTACTGGCACCACCGGGTGCCTTGATGATTCCCCCCACCCACCGTCATTGCGACTGCCGCGCTACGCTCGCAGTGACGGGGTAAAGGGGTAGGCAATGACTGAGGGGTCGCTATGGTTATACGTCTCTCTGCCTTGGGTCAATTCAAGTTGGCGCAAAGCTTGCTAAGCTAGTACAAGGAGAAAAATCGTTTATGCGTAAATTTGACGAGATGTACACCCAGTTGCCTTATGAGTTATTTACTCAAGGCACCCAGATACGTGACCACTACAAAATTTATGACGAATGGCTAGCCCGCCAACCTGGCGACATGATGGCTAAGCGGCGGGAAGAGGCTGAGTTGATCTTTCGCCGCGTGGGCATCACCTTTGCCGTCTATGGTGAAAAAGACGAAGACGGCGCGGGCTCCGAGCGACTCATTCCCTTTGACTTAATCCCCCGCATCATCCCCGCCCATGAGTGGTCCAGCATGGAGCGCGGCCTGGTGCAACGCGTCACGGCCCTCAACCGCTTTATTGACGACGTCTACCACGGGCAAGACATCATCAAGGCCGGCATCATCCCTCGTGACCAGATCGAGAACAACGCCCAGTTCCGCCCCGAGATGATGGGCGTGGACGTGCCCAACAAAATTTACTCCCACATCTCAGGCATCGACATCGTGCGCGCGCCCAATGCCCAGGGCGACGGCGAGTACTACGTGCTTGAAGACAATCTTCGCGTGCCCAGCGGCGTGAGCTACATGTTGGAAGACCGCAAGATGATGATGCGGCTGTTCCCTGAGCTCTTCAACGCCCACCGCGTGGCCCCCATTGCGCATTACCCCGACTTATTGCTTGAAACGCTGCGTGCCAGCAGCCCCGCCACCACCGCCGAGCCCACCGTGGTGGTGCTCACCCCCGGCATGCACAACAGTGCTTATTTTGAGCACGCCTTTTTAGCCCAACAAATGGGTGTGGAGCTGGTTGAGGGGCAAGATCTCTTTGTCAAAGACAACTTTTGCTACATGCGCACCACACGCGGCCCCAAGCGGGTGGACGTGATTTACCGCCGCGTGGACGACGACTTTTTGGACCCCAAAGCCTTCCGCCCCACCTCCACACTGGGCTGCGCGGGCCTGATGGAGGTTTACCGCGCAGGCCATGTCACCATTTGCAACGCCGTGGGCACCGGCGTGGCCGACGACAAATCCATCTACCCCTACGTGCCGAAGATGATCGAGTTTTACCTCGGTGAAAAACCCATCCTCAACAACGTGCCCACCTACATGTGCCGCAACAAGGACGATCTGGCCTACACCCTGGCCAACCTGAAAGACCTGGTGGTGAAGGAAGTACACGGCGCGGGCGGCTACGGCATGTTGGTCGGGCCTGCGTCCACCAAAGCTGAAATTGAAGACTTCAGGCAAGCCATTTTGGCCAACCCCAAGGGCTACATTTCGCAGCCCACCCTGAGCCTGTCAAGTTGCCCGACCTTTGTGGAGAGCGGCATTGCGCCGCGCCACATCGACCTGCGCCCTTACGTGCTGAGCGGAAAAACCGTGCAAATGGTGCCCGGTGGCCTGACGCGCGTTGCCCTGAAAGAAGGCTCCTTGGTGGTCAACTCCTCGCAAGGCGGTGGCACCAAAGACACCTGGATTTTGGAAGCCGACGACGCACCGGCTGCAGCGGTCGCACCCTCGCAGAGCCAAAGCCAAAGCCCAACGTCAACGTCCTCTACGTCATCCTGAACCCAAGGAGTCACCTCATGCTGTCACGCACCGCCGATCACCTCTTCTGGATGTCCCGTTACACCGAGCGGGCTGAGAACACCGCCCGCATGCTCGATGTCAACTACCAAACTTCCCTGCTGCCGCAGTCTGATGCCGTGGCGCTGGTCGGCTGGCAAGGCCTGCTCAGCATCAGTGAGCTCTTGCCTACCTACAAGGAAAAGCATGGCGACATCAAGGTGGCCGAGGTCATGGACTTCATGGTCAAGGACGAAAGCAATCCGTCCAGCATCATGTCGTGTCTGAGCGCGGCTCGTGAGAACGCCCGTGCCGTGCGCGGCACCCTCACCACCGAAGTGTGGGAGACACTCAACACCACTTGGCTTGAAGTCAAACGCATGATCAAGAGCGGCGAGTTTGAGCGCGACCCGGCCCAGTTTTTTGAGTGGGTCAAGTTCCGCTCGCACCTGTCACGCGGCGTCACCGTGGGCACCATGCTCATGGACGAGGCGCTTTACTTCATGCGCCTGGGGACTTTTTTAGAGCGGGCCGACAACACAGCACGCTTGGTGGATGTGAAGTTTCACGCCGTGCAAAGCGACTTTTATGGCAACGCCAACGGCAAAGACCAAGAGTACGACTTCTACCACTGGAGCGCCATTTTGCGCAGTGTCTCCGGCTTTGAGGTCTACCGCAAGGTCTACCGCGACGTCATCAAACCCGAGCGCGTGGCAGAACTGCTCATCTTGCGCGCCGACATGCCACGCTCCTTGCACGCCAGCTTGAACGAAGTGGTGAGCAACCTGAGCATGGTGGCCAATGACGAAAGCAGCGAAACCCACCGCCGCGCTGGCAAACTTTGCAGCGAGCTGAAATACGGCCGCATAGACGAGATTTTGGCCACTGGACTTCACGCCTACCTGACCCAGTTCCTGGACCGAATCAACGACCTGGGCGCCCACATCAGCCGGGAATATTTGGTGCCTTCGGCGGGGTAATCATCGTTACTACGACCCCATGCCAATGCGAGCGTGCCCCCGTCATTGCGAGCGAAGCGCGGCAATCTATCGCGCCTAACAAAAAGTCATGGATTGCCGCGCTGCGCTCGCAATGACGAGGTATTGCTGACCTAAATCCGCTTCTCCTCAGCCAGTAAAAGATACTTTTGAAACCCGGCAAACAGCGTGCGTATCTGGGCGGTGCTGCCTAGATCCGACACGGCGTCTGAAATGGCGTTGTTGTATTTAAGGCGGAGCAGGGGGGGGGGGAGCTTGTCGGCGTCGAGTTAATCCACGCCTTGCGTCACATACTGGGACAGCACAAAGTCATAAATGATTAAGTAATCCTTGCCCTTAAATACGCGCGTGCTCCGGCCAATAATTTGCTTGAACTTAAGTCACCCGCACGTAATACACCGGGTAGGTGCTGGATTTGCACTGGTTGATCAAGTCGCGCAAACCTCACTTACTCGTTCAAGTGGGCAACTCACTCGTCATGGCAGAATATTAAAACCAACCAGTTGCTTAAATTGAGCGTTCATGTTGGCAGGTTCCCAAGCAACTGAGCTGCACTGTGCAGTCTATAAATAAAGCGTGTCATGACCCACACCCCAGAGCCAACGGCACCGTTGAAGGCATTGCCTCTTCAAATAGTGATTGTGGGTGCTGGTTTTACGGGTTGCTGCCTGGCCGTGCAGATGGTGCGCACGGCGACAGTGCCCTTGGCTATTACGCTGATTGAGCCGAATAGTCACTTGGGGCGTGGTTTGGCTTACTCGACGGTGGACCCTGACCACCGGCTCAACGCCCCGGCCTACGTGCATTCCATGCTGCCCGACGATGCCTTTCACTTCACGAGTTGGTGCCTGAACAATCAGGTTTTAGAGCGGGACCCGGAGGCACTTTGGTCGGATGGCGGCCTTTACTTTCGGCGCTCTGACTTTGGTCTTTACATTGAAGACACGCTTAAGCAACACGCCGACTGGCCTGCAACGGGCTGCACCATCACGCACCTGCAAGACAAAGCCGTGGGCCTGTTTAACCGCGATGGGCGCTGGCGCGTCACCACGGGCAAGGGGAATGATGTAGCGGCAGATAGGGTGTTTGTCACCACCGGCAACCCGGTGCCGCGTTTGCCCGCCACCTTTGATTCCGAACTTGCAGCGCATCCCGGCGTGTTAGAAAATCCGCTGAATAATCCGCGCCTTAACACCATCGCGTCACAGTCTCGCGTTCTATTGGTGGGCAGCAGTCTCACGGCGCTTGACGTGCTGGCCACCATGCTACGCCAAGACCATCAAGGTCCCATCGTGGTCTTGTCGCGCCATGGATTGCGGCCTAAACAGCAAGCACCCATTCCAGAGCCTTTGCTCAAAGCAAGAACACCTGAAGGCATTGCGGCGCTTCCTGGCAATATTTTGTTGGGCCGCATCTTGCGGCCAGTGCCGGCCTATTTTCTTGAGCATGGCCAAGCGCTCACACTGCGCGGCATGGTCAAGGCGCTGCGCGCTAAAACGAAAGAAGTTCAGAAGGAGGGCGCTAACTGGTACGCTGTGTTCGACGATATGCGTGATGCCCTTTGGCAACTTTGGCCCCAATTGCCTGCACAAGAAAAACGACGTTTCCTGACCAAGATGCGCACCTGGTATGACGTGCACCGTTTTCGCACCGTGCCGCAGTCCGATCAGCGTGTGAGGTCTGCCGAGGCGCGCGGTTTGATTCGTTTTTGTGTGGCTCGATTAAAGTCGGTCAGTGCGGTCAATGCTGACTCTCATCTGGAAGTAGTGATGCGTGAAAAAGGACAGGGGGATGACATCCGCAGGCCGTTCGATGTGGTCATTAACTGCACGGGCCTTGATGCAGTCAAAGGTATGCAAGCCAATCCCTTTTTGGTGGCCGCTTCAGATTCCGGCTATATAAGACGTGATGCTTGCAGCCTGGGTTTTGAAGTCGATGCCCATTGCCGCGCCGTCAATAGCGAAGGCGTGGCTCTCCACACTTTGCGCGTTCTAGGCCCGCCAACCGTCGGGTCCTTTGGCGATCCGATCGGCGCGATGTTTATTGCGGCGCAGATTTACCGCATGCTGCCTGAGGTGCAAGAGTCGTTCAAAGTGAATTCAAATTTAGATGACGATCAATTGCTGATTTTTCATACTAGAGTTCCGTTGATGTAGGTCATTAAGCGTTCGGTCGTAGGGCATAAGCTTCATAGCACCTATGACTTCTCTGATCCTGGCTCTTTCGATTGCTGCTGCCATCCTGCTTCAGATCGCCCTTTATTTGTGCATTGGGTTTTGGCGGCATTGGCAGGCGTACCAAGCGTTGAAAAACGTTGCCGCTGAATCTGAAATTACCGTCCATCCTGATACTTCACCAGAAGTGTTTGCCGTTGCGTGGGCTGGCTATCGTACCTTTCTCGTTGAACGCAAGGTGCCCGAAGATGACCTGGGGCAGATCTGCTCCTTTGACCTTGTACCTGAAGACCAAAAACCGCTACCGGCTTTCTTGCCCGGGCAGTTCCTCACGTTCAAGCTAGATCCGCCAAGTGGCATATCGGCCACACAACCCGTCATACGCTGCTACTCGCTATCTGACGCGCCACAAACCAACAGCTACCGTATTTCTGTCAAGCGTGCGCCTGCACCCGTTGGCAGCTTGGTGCCACCAGGCGTTTCTTCTAATTACTTTCATGACCATGTCGGCGTAGGAAGCCACTTGCAGGTGCGCGCACCTGCGGGGCATTTTTATATCGACCGTAGCGATGCGCCTGTGGTGTTAGTGGGTGGGGGCATCGGCATCACGCCGATGTTGAGCATGTTGAACTGGTGCCTGTCAGCGCAGCCAGGGCGCGAAGTATGGTTGTTTTATGGTGTACGCAACAGCGCCGAGTTGGTGATGCAAGCGCACCTGAATCACCTGGCTGCTCAACATCAAAATTTTCATCTCCATCTTTGTTTGAGCAACCCGCTATCGGATTACTTGGCTATTAATCAAGTGGGCCCGGTGCACCGCCACCACAGCCGGGTGGATGTCACCCTGTTGCGTCGCCTCTTGCCACTCAAGCCCTATCACTATTACATTTGTGGCCCATCCCCCTTGCTGCAAAGCCTCGTGCCTGCCCTTGAAGATTGGGGCGTGCCCAGCGGACGCATTCACTTTGAAGCATTTGGACCGGCCTCTATACCGCGTAAAAACGCTGCCTCTGCCAAGCAGGCCAGTAATGCAAACATCGACAAGGAAGCAACGGTCATGGTGACCTTTGCCAAGTCCGGTAAAACTGAAGCATGGGAACCCAGCATGGGCTCGCTCCTTGATTTTGCGGAGGCCCGAGGTGTTGTGGTCAGCTCTGGTTGTCGCGCGGGTAGTTGTGGGAGTTGTCAGACCAGCATCCGAAGTGGTGAGGTGGCCTATACCCAAGCACCAGATTTCGATCCCGAACTGGGCAGTTGCTTGTTGTGTGTTTGTACGCCAAAAACCGCGCTCACCCTGGAGGCCTGAATGAAAAAATCACTGTGGAGCGGTCATGTGTTGCCCTTTACTTTGCTGCTGGGGTTGTTGGCAGGCGCTACCTTGGTGGGCGATTATTTATTGCACCGACTGAATTTGGTCTGGGTCGGGCGCTACATGGGGATACCTGGCTCCTTGCTGATCATTGCTTCGCTTTACTACTCGGCGCGTAAGCGCAAATGGGTGACGACGGGCGACCCCAAGTCACTCCTCAAAATGCATGAGTTTGGAACCTGGTTGGGCTCATTGATGGTATTGATCCATGCCGGCATTCACTTCAACGCGATTCTGCCTTGGCTGGCGACGGTGGCCATGGGGGTGAACGTGGTTAGTGGCATGGTGGGCAAGATGTTGTTGAGCCAGTCGCGCCAACATGTGCAAGGCGAACGAGATCGGTTCCAACTACGGGGGATGTCCAAGACCGAAATCGAGCAGACCCTGTTTTGGGACGCCGTGGCGCTAGGTGCCATGACGCAGTGGCGCAAGGTGCATATTCCCATCTTCATCGTGTTTGCAGTGTTGGCCTTGGGCCATATCTTCAGTATCTTTTTATTCTGGGGATGGGTATGAGCCGGACGCTGAAATTCATTCTGGCCCTCAACCTGCTGGTGCTGGCCGTATTGACCTTTGCCTATCCCCATTTGATGGTGGGGCCGGGCAAGCTGATTCCTGGGCACAAGCAGCTTGAGACAGATTGCTTTGCTTGCCACACCTCATTTATCGGGGTGGCTTCTCTCAAGTGCGTTAGCTGCCATAAACCAGTCGATATTGGCCGTTTGACCACCAAAGGCAAACCAGTCCTCAAACCGCTCAGCTCGACCCCCTTTCATCAAGAGCTTGTGAGTCAGGATTGTGTGGCTTGCCACAGTGACCACGCGGGTGTGAAGCGCTATCACTTGAAAGGCTATTTCGACCATGCCTTGCTGAAGAAGGAAACCAGCAATCAGTGTCAGACGTGTCACAAATCACCGGGCGATGCGCTGCACAAGCAAATTACGGGCAACTGTGCGCAGTGTCATACCCAGCAGAAGTGGACCCCAGCCACTTTCGATCACGCCAAGTACTTTGTGCTTGACCGCGATCACACAGCCACTTGCGCCACTTGCCATGTGAGCAACGACTACCAGCGGTACACCTGTTATGGCTGCCATGAACACACGCCAGCCAATATCAGGCGCAAACACGTTGAAGAGGGCATTCGCAAGTTTGACAACTGTGTGGAATGCCACCGAAGCGCCAACGAGGACGACATCAAAGGGGGCAAAGAGGGTGGTGGTGACAAGCGCGAGCACGATTGAATAAAAAAAGGGGCCTTTCAGGCCCCTTTTTTGTATCCAATAGTTTCTTAGTCTGATAAACCTACATACACATTTTGCACGTCGTCATTTTCATCAATGGCTGAGAGAAACTCTTCAACTTCTGCCATTTGTTCAGCGCTGAGGTTGGCTGGGTTGACGGGGTTTTTAGACTTGTAGCCGAGCTTGGCTGACAAGACGTTAAAGCCGTGGGCGGGCAGGGCGCGGCTGACCAGGTCGAGGTCGGCGGCGTCTGTCAAAAACAGGGTGTGGCCTTCTTCTTCACCCGGCTCAAAGTCCTGGGCGCCGGCTTCGATAGCGGCCACTTCGGCGTCAGATGCAGGGGTCAATGGCTCGGCTTCGATCAGGCCGACGTGGTTAAAGTCCCAAGAGACAGATCCAGAGGTGCCGAGTTGGCCTTTGCGAAACAGCACGCGCATTTGCGGTGCTGTGCGGTTGACGTTGTCGGTCAGGCATTCGACCATGACAGCGACCTGGTGCGGAGCAAAGCCTTCGTAGATAACGTGCTCAAAGTTGACGGCTTCACCGGTCAGGCCAGCGCCTTTTTTGATGGCTCGGTCCAGCGTTTCTTTGGGCATGGAGACTTTGCGGGCCTGCTCAACCACCAGACGCAGGCGCGAGTTCAATGATGGGTCGGCCCCGCTGCGGGCAGCGATCATGATGTCTTTTGACAATTTACCAAAAATACGGCCTTTGGCACTTGCGGCCAAATCTTTACCTTTTGCTTTCCACTGCGCGCCCATGTCTGTTTTTCCTTGTTGCTGCGCTCTGAGGCGCGTTTAAATTGGTTTGTGTCTGGCCTAGACCAATAAACTGTTCTAGGTTATACACCCATAAAGCCGTTTTTTGGGTAAGCAGTCGCTATTTGTTGGTGGCGCGCACCACAACTTTCCTTGTCGTTTGATGTAACACGCGTGGCTGAACGAGTGTTACATCAACAATTAGACCTTCTTCAAGCTGTGATTCTTAATCGGCAAATCGCGAATGCGTTTGCCAGTGGCTGCAAAAATGGCATTCAGCACAGCAGGCGCAGCGACAGCGATGGTGGGCTCGCCAACCCCACCCCAGAAGCCACCCGAGGGCATGACGATGGTTTCGACCGCTGGCATTTCGTCCATTCGCAGAATTTGGTAGCTGTGAAAGTTATCTTGCTCCATGCGGCCATCCTTGACGGTGCACTCGCCGTAAAGTGCTGCTGACAAGCCATAAGCAAACGAGCCTTCGACCTGGGCCTCAATTTGTTGGGGGTTGACCGCATGCCCGGAGTCGGTTGCAGCCACTATGCGGTGGATCTTCAAAACACCGTCGTCGCTCACTGAAACTTCGGCGCAGGCGGCCACATAGCTGCCAAACCCCATGGTTTGCGCCAAGCCGCGAAAAACACCTTTAGGCGCCGTTTGACCCCAACCACCGCGCTCGGCGGCTTTATTGAGGACCGCCAGGTGTTTGGGGTGGTCGCGCATCAACTGACGACGCAGAGTGAGCGGGTCTTGCTTGGTAGCGTGGGCCAGTTCGTCAATAAAACACTCAAGGTAGAGCGTGTTCTGGTTCAGGTTGACACCGCGCCAGAAGCCCGCAGGCACATGCGGGTTGTGCATGGCGTGGTCAATGAGCAAATGGGGGAAGGGGTACCCGATGGCGGCCTCCGGGCCCGGCGGGTTGCGGCCCTGAAACACCACAGGGTCTTTGCCGTTCTTGATGTTTTGCGGTGCTACCGTGGCCAATATGGATTGCCCTGCGATGCGCATGTGCAGGCCCACGATCTGGCCCTGCGCATCAAGCCCCGCGCGTAATTTGCACTGCGTGACGGGGTGGAATTTTCCGTGGAGCATGTCTTCTTCGCGGGACCAGATCAGTTTGACGGGTACGCCCGGCATGGACTTGGCCACTTCTACGGCCTGGAGCACAAAGTCGCTTGAGCCACGCCTGCCAAAACCGCCCCCTAAATGCAGTTTGTAAACCTCGCATTGGTTTGCTGGCAGTCCCGATGCCTGGGCCACAGCCTCCAAAGCGGCTTCTCCGTTTTGGGTGGGCACCCACACCTCGCACAGTTCTGGGGTGAATCGCGCGGTGGCGTTCATAGTTTCCATCGTGGCGTGGTTTTGGTGCGGGTACGAATACACCGCCTCAAATTGGCGAGTGGCCTTCGCGATGGCACTGGGGGCATCGCCATTTTGATTGCCAACGACGGCTTGGGGTGCGTCCAGCGCGGTTTTCAAAATAGTGGCAAAACTGGCGCTTGAAAATTGGGCGTTAGGGCCTTCGTCCCATTCAAGGGGCAGGGCATCGAGTGCCGTTTTGGCGTGCCACCAGGTGTCGGCGACCACGGCCACCGCACTGTTCCCCACCCGCATGACCTTTTTGACGCCAGGCAGTTGTTTGATCGCGTCGGCATTGAAACTTTTGAGTTTGCCGCCAAACACGGGGCAGTCTTTGATGGCGGCATTGAGCATGCCGGGCAAGTTCAAGTCCATGCCATAAATTTGCTTGCCGGTAGTTTTGTCTACCGTATCAAGTCGTGCCAGACGCTTGCCTGCGAGTCGCCAATCTTTGGGGTCTTTCAGCGCTACGGTCGTGGGGGGTGTTATTTTTCCAGCTGCAGTGGCCACCTTGCCATAACTGGTGCTTCGGCCCGTTGGGGTGTGGGTGATGAAGCTGTTGGCGGCTGTGCATTGGTCTGGCGGTACGTTCCAAGCGTTGGCTGCGGCCTGTATCAGCATCAAGCGCGCGGTAGCGCCTCCTTGGCGAACATACACATTGGATTGACGAATCCCTTGACTTCCGCCGGTGCTGAAGCTGCCCCAGACGCGGTTGCGTTTCAGGCTCTGGCCCGGTGTGGGGTATTGTGTTTGCACTTTGGCCCAGTTGCAGTCGAGCTCTTCGGCCACCAATTGGGCCAGACCTGTGAGCGTGCCCTGGCCCATCTCAGAGCGGGCAATGCGGATGATGATGGTGTCGTCTGGTTGAACTACCACCCAGGCATTGATCTCCGGCGTGGCGTTGCCCGCAGGCGCTGGCGTGGCTGATTCAGCAGGGTGAGGAATCGAGAACCCCAGCATCAAGCCGCCGACCCCTGCCGACGAGGTGTTCAGAAAAAGACGCCTTGTGATGCCAGGCTTTGTGTTTGATGGGTTTTTCATGTGGTGCTCCCATCGGTGTGCGCAATGCGCAACTCAGCGCGTTGGGTGTTGCCGCCGTCTGCCACCACTTTAATGGCGGCGCGCACCCGGTTGTAGGTGCCGCAGCGGCAGATGTTGGTCATGGCGGCGTCAATATCGGCATCACTGGGCTTGGGCTTGTCTTTGAGCAAAGACACGGCCGCCAAGATCATGCCGCTCTGGCAAAAACCGCATTGGGGCACATCGAGCAAAGCCCAGGCCTTTTGGACCGGGTGTGAGCCGTCGGGCGACAAACCTTCGATGGTCACAATTTTGTCTGTAGCCTGGAGGGATGAAACTGGCCGCACGCAGCTGCGTGTGGGAACGCCATCAATCAGAACGGTGCAGGCCCCACATTGGGCGATTCCGCAACCATATTTGGTGCCAGTCAAGCCCAACTGCTCGCGCAGGGCCCAAAGCAGTGGGGTGTCCGCTTCAGCCTCAAACTCATGCATTACACCGTTGACGTTCAGTTGGGTCATGTTTGTCTCCTGCCATTCGTTTTGATTGATGACGTTTACTTAATAAGTCTAATACTTAATAAAAAACTGTCATTGACGTACGGTCAAGATGGGCTTTAGAAGTTCGAAAAATAACCATGCAGGCGGCTTTACTGGTTCGCTTTAGCTAACGCCTGTATCAGTTTATCCATCGCTTTTGGAGTTTGCCAAACAACAGTTGAGAAAGTCGTGGCATGGTGATAGATAACCGTATTGGTGGCAACATTAAAGAGCAAATATTGGCCACCAAATCCTACGAAACAAAAATCAGTTTCCGACTTCTGAAGGTGGTTTCACATAAGCAATCTTCGCCTGATTTCGGAAACCATTTGTCACCAGAATGAAGTGGACCCCAAAGTCTGGTGAGCAGTCGGATCATCAATGCGGTGGCATTTCAAGAAGCTTTTTCAGATAGTGTCCTGCACCATCTGCTGCACGCAAGTCTGGGTGGTTTAAGCAAAACTCATCGATGTCTCGGATCGCAGCTTCATGAGCCTTGGGATCGTCGTTGTACTTGTCCACTTTGCTTTTTTGTAGGCCTTTGATGGTCAAACTCAGCGGTGCCAAAAAAGCATTTGTCCAAGTTCGCTTTTCACCAAACTCAAGGTCACGCCAATGCTGACAGGTATGATCTCCAAATAAGCTGGCACCATGGGATGTAATGCTACACATAGCCATGCCCAGCAGCCCCAAAATTAAGCCTGCGTGGTTTTTGAAAGATGTCGAATGGGTGAGCTTCATCCCTCAACTGTACGGCGACTTTATATTTCTGTGTATTGGAAGTTCAAGGCTTGTTTTTGATTTCACTTGCCACCGCCTGACCCAACTCAATCACCGCCAAAGCGTAGTAGCTGCTCCAGTTGTAGCGGGTGATGGCGTAAAAGTTTTCGGTGCCAGCCACATAGCTGGGGGCATCGTCGCCGTTTTGCAGCTCTACCAAGGCCAGAGGTCCGATGTGTTTCAGGGCGGCGCCTTTGAGAACGGCGCCTTTGGCTACAAAGCTGTCTACACTAAAGGTGGGCAAGATGTCCGGCAAGAGCAGGGCTTCCATGTTGAGCTTGCTGGCCTCAAAACTGACCGGGTAGTGCGTGGGCATGCCGGGTTGCCAGTTGAAGGCTTTGAAGTAGTTGGCGACCGAGCCGATGATGTCGGCAGGGCTGTTGAAGAGGTCAACTTTGCCATCGCCGTCAAAATCAACCCCGTACTTTACCCAGCTTGAGGGCATGAATTGGGGCATACCCATAGCCCCTGCAAAGCTGCCCTTCAGGCTGAAGGGGTCGATTTTGGTGCGATGCGCCAAGCTCAGGTATTGCTCAAGCTCGGCTTTAAAAAATTCGCTGCGTTCTTTGGCACGGGGGTGGCTGGCCGGAAAGTCAAAGGCCAGTGTGGTGAGTGAGTCCATCACCCTGAAGGTGCCCGTTTGCTGGCCATAGATGGTTTCAACGCCGATGATGCCCACTACAATTTCAGTCGGCACGCCGGTCTCCTTTTCAGCGCGGGCGAGCGTTTCGCGGTTGTCTTGCCAAAACTTGACGCCGGCGGCGGTGCGAACTGGGTCGATAAAGCGGCTACGGTACACGCGCCAGTTTTTGGCCGTGCCCACTAGCGGTGGCTGAATAAACTTGGCGACCAGCGGCAGGTAATGGGATTGTCCGATGGCGTGGCGCACCCAGTCACGGTCCAAGTTACGACGCTGCGCGATGTCATCCGCAGCATGCATGGCGTCCACCCGCTTGGCATAAAGAGGGCCGGGCAGGGCGGGTTGTGCTTTTTGTTTGCTGCTTTTTGGGAGATGCGTTTTAGGCTTTTTTTTCTTAACAGTTTTATTAGGTATTTCTGCTGTGGATGCCGCTGATATTGCTTGGACAGCTATTAAAAAAATAGCGAGTAGAAGTTGTTTGAAGCGGGACTGTTTCATAGTGAGTCCAGACTTGCGCCTGCTTGATCAAGCTCAGGCCGTTCATTAGCCACCGTGGTAAGCTTTAAACGGAGATATTTAAGTCGGGGTTGTGCTTTCATTGCCGCAACCTTACATCAAAAAATAATCAAGAGACGGATGGCCTTTGTGACGATGACCGGATACTTTACCCATGCCGATTGCTGGAAGCACGAGATGGGGCCAGGGCACCCAGAATGCCCCGAGCGGCTGGATGCGATTGAAGATCGTTTGCTGATGTCGGGTCTGAGCGTGGCGCTCGACCGCCGTGAGGCCCCTATTGCGCCGCTAGCCGATATTGAGTTGGCGCATGGCCGCATGCATGTGGCCTCGCTCAGGGGCTTGAGTGATGGTCTGCGTGAGGAGATTGCCGCCGGTGGTCCAAGCCACGCGCAAATTGACCCCGATACCTCCATCAATGTCAGCACCTGGGATGCTTCCCTGCGTGCCGCAGGTGCGGCACTGGCAGCCACTGATGCCGTGATTGCTGGTGAGGTGGTCAACGCTTTTTGTGCGGTCAGGCCGCCCGGCCACCATGCCGAGCGTGACCGGGCGATGGGCTTTTGCTTTTTCAATAACGTGGCCATTGCCGCCAAGTACGCGCTGGAGCGTCATGGTCTGAAGCGTGTCGCAATTGTTGACTTTGATGTTCACCACGGCAACGGTACTGAAAATATTGTGGCGGGCGACCAACGTATTTTGATGGTGAGCTTTTACCAGCACCCGTTTTACCCGCTGGATTATGTGCACTCCAACGCCACCAATTTGGTCAACCTGCCGGTACCGGCCTATACCAAAGGTATGGACGTGCGGGATTTGATTGAAACCTACTGGATACCGCGCCTTGAGGAGTTTGCCCCGGAGATGATCTTTATTAGTGCTGGGTTTGATGCTCACCGGGAGGACGATATGGGCCAAATGGGCTTGGTGGAGAACGACTACGCCTGGATCACCATGCGCCTGATGGATGTGGCGCGTCGCCATGCCAAGGGGCGCATTGTGTCTTGCCTGGAGGGTGGCTATTCCTTAAGCGCTCTGGGGCGCAGTGTGGAGGCGCATATCCGGGTGCTGGCCGATGTCTGACCCCCGTATTACAGATCTAGAGGGCTGGTTGGCTGCCCTGGCCCGACCTGCGGCCTTGATGGAATTGGGCGTTTTGCTGCTTTGCGGTGGCTTGGCTTGGGCCTT
>CANBUY010000020.1 GCA_947372745.1 Comamonadaceae bacterium
GGGCACAGCCTGGGCGATCTTCGCAGTGGTCGCTGCAGGCTTTTTATTTACAAGATAAACGACTGCAACCACTGCTGAAATTGCGCAGGCAGCTATTAAATAAATAGCAGATGGTTTGATTTTTTTTAGATTCATGATCGGGCTTTTATGCCGCCTTAGACAATTCACAACAAAAACATTAAAATCACAACAAACTATACATTCGAATATTTTGTGATTTTATTTTGAGTGCGTTCTTCAAGGCGCCGTAAGTAGGGGGGTTTGGTTTGTTACTTCATTGGACTCCCGACATGTTAGCTGCGCAAATCCCACAAAGAGCCCCCCCGTCATTGAGCACCGACAAATCAAACCCTGTGGCTCAACTGAAAAACCTCATTCAACTGTTGTTGGTGGTGTGGCTCGGAATTTTGTTGCTGCAACCCTTCGCAGCAGCGGCCAACGATGCGATTGTCGAGCGGGCCTATTTGGAAGACCCAAGCAACGAAATGCAGTTGAAAGACGTCCGACTTGGTGCACATGCCGATCAATTCAAACCCTACGCCGGCCCCCTTAACCGGGGCTACAGCAAGTCAGCCATCTGGTTGAAGCTGACTATTCGTCCATTAGAGGCGCCGATTTCAAACGCCGCACACAGCGCACCGAGTGGCGATCCGCGCTATGTGCTCAGAATACAACCCAGTTATTTGGATGAAATCGCGCTTTATGACCCCGAATCCACCCAAGACAGCCCCCGACTGGTTGGCGATAGGCATTCTGCGCTCCAAGTCGACTATCAATCACTGAACCACAACTTCGTAATAGCGGCAAGCTCTAAAACAAAGACAATTTGGTTACGGCTCAAAACCAACAGCACCAGCCTGATTCACGTTGAAGCCATGTCCATGGAGCAGGCGATTGCCAAAGACGCGAAGCAATATTTGTTACTGGGCGGCTTCATCGGGTTTCTATTTTTGTTTTTTAGCTGGGCTCTGGTTCATTGGATTGACCACCGGGAGCGCATGATTGGCGTGCTCGCGATCAACCAGTTCATTGCCCTGGCCTTTTCGCTCGCCATACTCGGCTACACCCGCTTTGCATGGGGGAACTTTATGCCCGCAGAATGGCTCGACATCAGCACCAGCACTTTGAGCCTGCTCGCAGCAGCCTCGTCCATTTATTTCAACTCACAGTTTTTAAAGGAATTTGACCCCCACCCCTTTGGACTGCGATTGATGCTTGGGATGGTCGGCATGCTGCCCGTGGAATTACTGCTTTTATGGACAGGCAACGTACTAGCAGCCATGCAACTCAACATGATGGTCGTGACCTTGGCCCCTGTCATTTTTATGGCCATCGCCCTGACTTGCAGGGCATGGAACGCAACACAACAAACTCCCCCCGTTTTCTCCAAATTAATGTTAGTGATTTTTTATGGCGTGTCACTGCTGCTTCTGCTGGTGTTTGCACTGCCCTCCTTGGGCCTTACCGCGAGCACCGAACTGGCGCTGCAAACCAACTCCATTTATGGTTTGGTAACGGGTCTGATCTTGATCGTCACCTTGCAACTAAGATCCCGGCGCCAGCAAAAGACGCATCTTGAAGCTCAGAAAAACCTAGAGATTGCAAAACAACAAGTAGCCCAAGAAACCAAACAGCGCGAAGACCAAGTTCAGTTCATGGCCATGCTTACCCATGAACTCAAGACCCCCCTTTCCGTGGTTCGCATGGCACTGGGATCGGGTGCAAGTTCAGAAAAAATCAAAGCTCGGGCCGACCAAGCGATACAAGATATGAGCAACGTCATTGACCGATGCGCCTGGATTGACAGACTTCATGAAAGAGAGTTTTCAATCAATAAATCAGGCTTTGATCTTGTCAAGGAGCTTGACCGAATCATCTTTGTGAGCGACACACAGGGAAGAATTCAGCAGGTTTCCAGCATTGATAGCTGCCCGATATCAACGGATGTTCGTATGGTGGGAACCCTTTTGAACAACCTGATTGATAACGCCTTGAAATATGCCCAACCCAATAGCCCGATTGATGTACGTGTGCTTGCACACTTACAAGAACAACCACCCCATGTGGCGGTTGAAATTGCGAGCCACCCTGGTCAATGCGGGTGGCCAGAGGCCACAAAAGTTTTTGAGAAATATTACCGCAGCCCTGGCGCGCGCCGCCAAACTGGCTCAGGATTAGGACTGTACCAAGCCGCGCATATTGCACAACAATTAGGCGGGGAAATGCGTTATGTGCCCGATGAGAAATTAGTGAAATTCCAATTGTGCCTACCCTGTTAAACATTGCCGTGGTAGAAGACCACGATGCCCTACGGGAGGTCATGGTCGAAATTCTCAGTTCAAAAGGGCACCATGTCACAGGGCTTGACTGCGCGGAGGCCTTGGATGATCAATTTAGCCGAGGCCCCATTGATTTGCTGGTGGCAGACTTAAACCTCCCTGGAGAGGATGGCTTTAGCCTGGTAAGGCGCGTGCGACTGGCACAACCACTGATCGGCATCATTATGGTGACCGCACGCCATGAGGTGGTTGACAAAGTCACCGGCTATGACATGGGCGCTGATATTTACTTATCCAAACCCGTGGCGCCCGACGAATTGATCGCGGCTGTTAATAGTATTTCTCGACGCGTATCAGCTCAATCCTCAAACACAATAGCAGCAAGCTCATCGAAGCTCAAACTGGACAGTCGAAAACTTGTTTTATCCGGGCCTCTTGGGGAAGCTAGCGTGACGGATACCGAGTCTGCAATATTGACGGCACTGGCCCGCGCACCGAGTCAACGTCTAGAGATTTGGCAAATCCTTGAAATGTTAGGTATCAACATGGACACCTACAACAAGTCTACTTTTGAAGTACGGATTGCGCGACTTAGAAAAAAAATTCTCATGGTTGGCGCAGATAAATCAAGTCTGCGCGTTGTCAGGATGAGTGGCTATCAACTGTGCACGCCACTGCAAGTTTACTAGGTTTTATTTCCTTTACAAAAGTTACAGCTTGTAAGAATATGTAGGTTTGATCAACCCACTTGAGGGATATTAGTGGGATGCTACTGCCCCACACCTCGACCCATCAGACTTCAAATACCCGAAGTCAAACCGCCGGACTCAGTGTGGTGGTGGTGGAAGAGAATAATGAAATACGGGAATTCATCGCCAAAGCAATTGCAAGCCACGGGCACGATGTTGTCGGCCTAGGTTGCGTAGAAGAAATTAAAATATCTGCAAGCGACCGCCCCATTAACCTTCTCATCGTTGACATGCACCTGCCAAACGAGGATGGCCTTGGCTTGGTGCGCCGTTTTCGCACGGCACAACCTCTCTCAGGAGTCATCATCCTCAGTGCTCGCCATTCGATTGATGACAAAGTTAAGGGCTACAACTGCGGTGCTGACATCGTATTGCAAAAGCCAGTTTCTAGAGAAGAGTTGATTGCAGCCATCAACAGCATCGCGCGCCGTTTACTCAACCAAGGTACGGCGGCAGAACTCGCCACACCCAATCAATTTTCAATAGATATTGAAAAGTTGCTTTTATCGGGTCCACTCGGAAAAGTGGGCTTGACCGATACCGAAACACTACTCATATCCGCCTTGTCGCGCGCACCCGGTCAGCGACTTGAAACGAAACAACTCATGGGCATACTAAATTTGGAGACAAGCAGTTACAGCAAGTCTGCGTTTGAGGTGAGAGTGGTTCGTCTTAGAAAAAAACTCATCGCTGTGGGCGCAGACAAACTCTGTATTCGCTCAATTCGGATGCAGGGCTATCAGCTAAGCACACTACTGAAGATTCACTGATAGCGCTTGAACTGCCAGAGAATTTTCTAAAGAATGTAAAAACAAAGACCTGTGTTCGAACAGGCCTTTGTCAATCTTAATCTTCGAATATTACTTTTTCAAAAGCGCTGTTTTTTTGGCGATCAAGCTGTTAATTTGAATCAGGGAAATAAGTTGGGCATAAATGGCCGCCAAGAATCCATGCTCACGAAGCGAAATAAACTCTGCATCGCTCAGCTTACCAAGTCGATTTTCATCAATCAAATAAGCGCCCTCAAATCGGTTGGCACCGTTTGGAGTATTGATGGCGAGATTGGCGGGAACCAATAGATCAAGAGACTGCAATTTTTCTGTAAATTTTTCAGCAAGCATTTCTGAGTTGTACATTTCGGTCATGAATTGCTGAACACGCTTAAGGCCTTCTGACTCTTTTCCTTCTGGTGTAAAAAGTGGAGAGCCTTTTTCAGCATCGAACGCAGAGCTTGCTTCATCAAAGCAAATGACCAGACCATCAGCCCCATCGCGTACCAAAGCAAATGGGTAGCGCCGGAATGCAGCGGGCACGTAGGCGGAGGCATTCCATTCACCAAGCTCGTTCACAAAAAGATTTTCGCCTGGCTCCAAGCCCATCAGGACAACTGGGTAGAATTTTTCCACATCAGGTTTTTTGACAAACACGATGGGATAGCTGGCAGAAACTGTTGGAAACTCATGCAACACAACAGAGCAAACATGCATTGTTTTTGCAAATGAAAAATTGCTTACAGGACTCAGCTTTAAATGAGCATGTACTACAGAATTCAAGGGAATCAGATTTTTATACATAGAGGTTTTTCAAATGTTTCAGAAAAGGGGGCTTGACGAAGCGCAGGAGTTAGGTCACTACAAATAATTACATTGGAGAATCAAAAATCAATAGCCCCAATCATCCAACTGTCCAGCAATTGTTGGCTGTGCAAAGAGTGCAATGTCATCAGGGACGTTTGATATCAGCTTTCTTGACGAGTCCTTCAATAATTACTTGCTGTCGTTTCAGCATCAAGTTTTGACGGACACGAACTCTGGCCTCTTCAAAACTTGGTATTTTGTAGTCTCGCAGGTCATCAACCTTCACAACGACCCACCCAGCGGGCGTCTGAATGGGCGCAGCCGTAATCGCCCCTTTACCAAGATTGACCACCACTGTACCGACTGAAGGCAATAACTCGTAGGGAAGCACCCAGCCAATCAGGCCACCATTGGCCCTACCATTCACATCGATACTATCTGCTGCCAAGGTCTCGAAACTCTCTCCTTTTTGAGCACGGGATATCACACCACGCGCCTCTTGATCTGTTTTAAGGAGAACTTGGCGCAACTGATACTGCACCGCTTTTTCACCGTCACCTAGCAACTTGTGCTGCCGGGAGTATTCTGCCTTCTCATCCGCTTCCGTTGGCGCGTTCTTGACCATGTACTCACTCAAGAGCATCTCAATCAGCAAGTTTTGGCTGAGCTCCTCACGCTTTTCTATGTAGGCTTTTGAGGCATCCAACTTTTGCAAATTAGCTTCATCCAACAGGACTCGCTTGAGTACCAGTTGTGTAATGACCTGCTCACGCACCTGAGGATTAACGGGTTTGCCCTGGCTTTTTAAATTGGCCAGCATGGTGCTAACCGATTTTTCAGAAATAGGCGTACCGCCCACGCTGGCCACTGTGTCCGATGACAGATTCACCTCTGCACCTTTTTGAGCCTGCTGCCCCCATGCAGACATAACCAGCCCCACACAAGCGCTCATCACTGTCACGCGCAATAGCAATTTCAAGGAATAAAGTCCTATATAAATAATTTTTTAACCACACCATAAAGCACGCCTGATTCCCTTATGTAGAGAATCAGGCGATATTTTTAGGAGATTAATTTTAGTTGAAGGTGTACTTCAAGCCAAGATCAAAATTGTAAGAATTTCCTGTGCCACCGGTCGCATCAACATTGATCGTCGTACTCTTGTTCAGCTGCACAGTGGTCCCCACGCCAAAGTTGAATTGCGTCGCGGCCAGACCTGGGTTCTGAACGCTGAAGTTAGTCGATTCAACCTTGACATTGGCGGTCAGGTTGCGCATGCTTTCATTCATGCGGCGGTTCACACCCATCTTCAGGTAACCCTGCGCATCCTGGCTCATCATGTAGCCTAGACGAACATCCGCCTTCAAGTTGGTGCTCGTGCTCGTCTGCTCTTGGACCGTCATGGCATCAAGCACCGTCGCACCAGTTTCTGTAAAGCCATTCATCTTCTGATTCATGCCCAACAGTTCGGTGGTCGCATTCACTTTCAGCGCGCCGTAGTCCTTCACATACTCCAAGCCAACACCATAGACGGTAGAACTACCGCTCACGTTGTCAAACTTCGCCGTGCCCGAATTGCTTGTACGCGTACCAGACATGGTGAAACTTCCTTGCATCAAACGAGTGGTTGCACGCAAACTGTCGTCCTGCACGATAGGGAATGAGGCACCCAAACTCAGCTTCTCCGCATTGGAGGTTGCACCCTTCATCAGCTCAGAAGAGAAGTTACCGTCACCATGACCATAAACCACACTGAACTGACCCGACTTGGTCTGGTAGTCAAAGCCTACATTGACCGTGCTATCCACAAACTTGGAACTGACATAGCCATTTTGCAGTTCAGAATCTTGTCCGCGGCGGTTAATGGATGCAATCGAGATCACTTTGCCGTCCACCAAGTTGCTGTAACCACCCAGTTCATGAAGGTTATTCATCATGGAGGTTTTCATCTGATCGGTCATGGCGGTGTAGCCTTCTGGCGACCACAGGTCATACACCTTCTTGACTGATGAGAGGCTGCCAGGCGCCATTGATGCCGTCAGGTACTCCGCCAAACGTCCACCATAGTATTGATTCACGCCACCAGCGCTATTGACCATGAGGGACTTGGCGATAGCTTGTTGGTTTGGTGTATTGCTAATAGCTGTCGTGAACGCTGCCGGGCTTGTCCCTCCAAGACCAATCGCGCTACCCGTTGCAATGTTGAAAATCACATTGGCGTTGGCTGCGCTCGTCACACTGCCAAAGTTGCCGGACACATTGCCCTCGGCAAAACTGAACAGCTTTGCCTTCTGTCCCATAGCAAAGTCAAATGAACTTAGTTGGAGGTTAAGAACCGACCCGGACTTCAGGCCAAGTTTGCCCGTCAAAGCCACCAAGTCATAGCCACCTGCAAGTCCGGCACCGCTCAGGCCCTCCAACTGCATGTTGGTGGTGGAACCCGTACCCAACACCAGATCACCAACCAAATTCATCACACCAGGTGAGTTTCCTGGTGAAAGCGTACCGCCATCACCAATAAAGGTTCGCCCGGTGATCGTTCCCACACCTGTGAGCCAACCGCCACCCAAAACGTCCAGCGTTGGCGAGTTAATGGTTCCAAACAAGGCGCCATCGCCTGAGCTGATGCCATTGCCCAGGTGAAGTGTGCCACCGTTGTTCACATTCACACTGCTTGTATTGACACTACCCACCACGCTCAGGTTGGTTGTAGCGCCTGTGACATTCATGCCTGCGTTGGTGGTCACATTCCCGCCTTGTCCCAAGGTGAAGCTGCCAGAATTCACATTCACCGAACCGCTACCGGTGACGAGTCCCGTGAAGGTGCCCCCATTGTCCAGAGACAGATTGTTGCTCTGCAGATTCAAAGTACCTGCACCGCTCAGACCGAGAATGGACTGATCGCCATTCAGCAGTGTCAAGAATCCATGCGAAGCGCCGTCCAAATACACCGACAAGCCATGTCCCAAGATACCGGCTCCATCGACGATCACGCCACCTGCACCAAAAACATTAAGCGCTGAAGGCGCAAAGCTACCTACGGCTCCGTTGAGGGTCAGGTTGGCGGAACCGCTCTTGTTCACAACCCCAGCTCCCGTGATGCTGCCACTGTAGGTGCCATTGCTGTTTTGGTTGATGGTGAAGTTGGTTGCACCGCCATTGAGTTGGATGACCCCACCAGCACCCGAAAGCAAACCTGTCGAAATGTTACCCACAGCGGTTAATGTTCCCCCATTTTGGACAAATGCACCGGCCACTGACAAACTTGCAACTGAGGCCACGTTTATTGTGCCCGTGTTTGTCAGCGTACCAAATGAACCTGCGCCTGCATTGAGGTTAATCACTCCTGCCGCTGCATTGGTCGCCGCACTGTTCACGACCAAGCGCGTACCATCCGCATTGATCGTGCCGCTGTTATTGAGCGTGGTCATAGTGAACGACTTGTTAGCCGCCACAGTGGTCAGGCCACGGTTGGTCAAGGACGCAATGGTGTCAGTGGTACCGATCACATAGGCTCCGTTCGGATTGACCGTGACATTCAAGTTGTCGGCAAAAGTGCCGCCTGCTGTCGTGTTGATACTGCCCTCACTGATCGTCAAGCCACCTGTGAACGTCTGTGCGTTGCTCAAGTTCAAGCGAGCCGCACCTGTTTTCACCAGAGAACCGTTACCAGTAAACACACCGTCAAAATTGGAAGCTTGCGTGCCATTGAGCAACTCAAGCGTCACGGTATTGGCAGTGCCACCCGTGCAGCTCGCATCGGCACTTGCAGACAAGCAGAACACACCGGCAGTTGAACCCGCCAGTTGATCAGCCTTCACAAGCACCGCGCTCGCGCTGCCAAAACGCCAGAAACCGTCGTTGGTCAGGAGGCCACCAACCTCAACATTGGCGGTTTTCATGAGGCCCGCATTCGTCAGGTTGCCACCGATGGTGGTATCCCCTGTGATGGTGAGCGTCGCCGTGCTGGTGTTATTGAACAGGTCTCCCCCCACCATCACATCACCGCCATTTGTCATGGTTCCCAAATTGACCATGTTCCCACCAACCTGGGTATCCCCACCGATGGTGAAGACGGCGCTCGTGGTGGTGTTGCGCAGGTTGCCGCCAACGTTCAGGTGACCATCGTTCGACATGATCCCGTAATTGGTCACATCAGAAGTCACATCGCTCGAACCGGTGATGTCAAAACTTGCGCCAGCGTCGTTCACCACGCTGCCCAATACCGTCATGTTGCCACCGTTGGTCATGGTGCCCGAATTGAGCACATCCCCAGTCACAGCGCTCGAACCCGTAACAGTGAAAATTCCGCCAGCGTAGTTCGCAACGCTACCACCTACGGTCAAATCACCATGATTCGTCAGTGTGCCCAAATTGGCCACGTCCTCAGTTACATCTGTATTGCCGTTGATCGTTATTGTCGCGCCTGATGTGCGGTTGTAGAGTGCGCCACCTACTGTCAGATCACCCCCATTGGTAATGGTCCCAGAATTTGTGACATTCCCTGCAACATCGGTAGAACCGGTGATCGCCAAGCTGGCGCCAGCGTTGTTACGCAACCTGTCACGAACCGTCAGGTCCCCCCCGTTCGTCATGGCACCTGAATTCGTCACGTCCAAATTCACAATGCTTGAACCCGTGATATCTAAACTTGCGTTTGTGTCATTTAACAGGTAACCGCCTATGGTCAGGTCGCCACCATTTGACATAGTGCCAGCATTGGTCACATCCCCAGCAACGACTGTATTTCCGCCGATTGTGAACACGGCGCTTGTGGTGTTGTTGTGAACACTGCCGCCCACATTCAGATCACCACCGTTGTTGATTGAGCCGTAATTTGCAACCTCTCCAGCCACAATGGTATTGCCTGTGACACCCAAGCTGGCATTCAGGGCGTTCTGCAAGTAAGTCGCCACCGTCAGATTTCCGCCGTTGGTCATGTCGCCATAATTGCTTAAATTTGCACCTACAACGGTATCGCGTGTGACGTTAAGGCTGCCGCTCGCATAGTTCAAGAGCATGCCCGTGGTGGTCAAACTACCGCTTGTCATGGCGCCCAAATTGTTTGCATTGCCGCCTACAACCGTGTTGCCTGTGATGTCTAGACTGGCGCCCAAGCCGTTCGCGAGATCGCCACGGGTTCTCAAGTTGCCGTCGTTTGTCATGGCGCCAAAGTTGGAGATATTACCGGTCACCGCTGTATTGCCGCCTATATCCAAACTTGCATTCGTATCATTGACCAGGGCACCCCCTACCGTCAAGTTGCCGTCATTGGTCATATGGCCGATATTGGTCAAATTCCTAACCACGTTTGTATTGCCCGTGACCGTGAGGGTACGACTGGCGTTGTTCACCAGGTTGCCAGTTAGGCTTAGGTTGCCAATATTCGTCAGGGTCCCTGAATTGGTAACATTCCCTGTCACCAAGATATCACCCGTCACACCAAGATTGGCACCGCTATCGTTAACCAAGTTGCGGCCTACCGTCAGATTTCCCACCTGCCCCCAGGCACCCTGGTTCAGGACATCACCAGTTCCGGTACTGATATCACCTCTGACGAAGAGCGTGCTGGCTAAGGTGTTCGTCATGGTGCTGGCCACCACCACATTACCAATTCCGATCCAGTTGCCTTGGTTACTCACATTGTTGGCTGAGAGCTGACCGAACTGTGCAACTTGTCCGTAGTTGTTGAAATTACCGGTGATAGCAAGCTCACCATTCCAGTTGCTAAATTCTTGTGGCAAGTACTCCATCAGTGCGCGGACATTGCGCTGTCCAGTTGCATCAAGCTCGTTAACCCCCGCACCCAGGATGTACATATTGCCTGCGTTCGCCAATTGACCCAAAACAGTCAAATTCTGCGTCGTGATCAATTCCCCATTGGGAAGTACCACCATGTTGTTCAAGGTTTCGTCATTGAACAGATGCAAGTGGCTATTGGCAAGAACGTAAGCGTTGGATGTTGTTTTGAACAAGACCCCCGCATCAGGGGCCAGGGACATCAGCGTCGGCGCGTTCGGGTCAGTCGCCTTGTAGGTGGACAGGACACCGCCTGCCACAATCAAGTCATTCAGCGCATTGTGGCCCGTCATGAACAGGGTACCTTTGTAGGCCGATGTTGAATCGCCCACCACCAAATTACCATTCACCCAATTGCCAGAAAGCGTAGCGTTCGATTGGGCTAAGTCACCCGTGTTGTAGACCGCCACGTAGCCAATATTGTTGTTCAGGTTGACGCTATTGGTGAAGCGAACCGCACCCACCGACTGCTCTGAGCCAAAGGTCAGCACACCATTGATTCCAGCGCCGTGGTCGTTGTTGACAAAGAAGCCATCCTGGCCCCAGACCAATTGCTGACCACGGCCGTTTTCATCGAGCCTACCGAGGTTGACCGTCACACCGTCCGTAAGGCCGGAGGCAAAACCACCCGACCCCGTCCAGGCCGTCTCAGACGGATCCATACCCGCGCGGCGTACATAATCTTCTTGCAGCAAGAAGGTTCCCACGCTCGCCAAGGACATCGTGCTGACCACGGTATTGGTGATCGGGTTGGGGGCAATAGTGCCCGAACCGTTGAAGCGCAACAAGGACGAATCGTTTACACCGACGCCCATCAAGGCCGTCAAAGTGGCGCCTTCCAGAATGGTATGGCCCGAGTAGGTGTTGGCGCCCTCAAAAGCAACCAGACCACCGTTACCCGAGATTGTGATGTCCGCACCTTCGCCAGCGGCGTTCATAAAGCTGCCATCGGTGGCGGCACTGTCATCAGCAATAGAACCTGTGAAGCGGATCACACTGCCCAAACCGGGCTCCAGCGTGACATGAGAACCCTTCATCATGAACAAGTCACTACCAGCCGATGACCCAGCAGCGCCAAACTGGCTGCTGGTGCTGCCACCCGCGACATAGTTCAGATCAAATAGGGCGTTGCCCTTGATCAGGAGCGAGCCCCCTTCACGGACAAAGATGGCGCCGCCAAAACCACTACCGCCACCACCATATAGGCCGTCGCCGTCAGCCCCTTGACCCGCACCGAAACCGGCCGTGCCGCTAGAGCCTGGGTCGCCAGCGGTTGCACCGCCGCCGCTGCCGTTGTTACCACCGGCACCGCCTTGACCACCGCCCGCACCAAAGCCACCACCGCCGCCGCCGCCGCCTGCGCCTCCACTACCACCATCAGCGATGGGCGTTGCACTGTCGCCACCATTGCCACCCGCGCCGCCTGTGCCGCCACCGAAGAAGTCGGCACCACCACTGGCGCCGCCGCCATCACCACCCGAGCCACCAAGACCGGCCAGGCCCTGACCCAACTGAGCAGCCCACCATACCGTGTTGGTGATAGCGATCACCAAATCGGCAATCGCGAAAACCATCCCGATATTGGCTTTCGTCATGCCCATGGCTGCCTTAACGATGTCCGGTGGATCTGGCAGTCCCACCGCCGCGCCCGCCACCAGTGGCGGTGTGCCTGCGGCAACTACTTCGAGTGTGGCCAGTGCTGAGTCGAGCACAGCGGCCCGCATATTGGCGCTGGCAGCAATCAGGTCATAAATCAAAAATGCGTCAACCGGTTGGCCATTGCTACCGCTACCGCCATCACCGCCGTTAAAGCCTTTTTGGTTGATCGCATCCCCTGCTGCGAGCCCGTGATTACCATCCACCCCTTCACCACTGTTGAAGAAGCTGCTCATGAAGTTGGCTGAAATACCCTTGCCGCCGTTGCGGCTTGAGTCACTAGTCGCCGCCAAGTTATTCATACTGCCGCCGCTGGTCAGGGGCGAGTAAACCTTGAAGTATTCAACCGCTGCCGTCGGATCTACTCCGCTTGAAAGCGTCAGCCGGACTGAACCTTCCGCGTCCACGCTTATCCCGGTGATCTTCGTTCCGCTTGTGAAGGATGCCCCCTCTACTGTGCGGCCCACCAGCAGCGCAGCGATACGCGCATTGCGAGCGATGACTGATTCATTGGGTAGTCGCGTTGTGTTGAACGCCACGGAAATCGTATTGCCACTGACACTGGCCGCAGAGACTTTTAGTGCCAAGCCTATAGAGGGGTTGTAATAGTCGCCAAGTACTTGACCGGGAACTTTGGGGGTAATGGTGACTTGATTGGTGACGGCATCGACTGCCGCGACGGTACCTTCAAAAACGGCCCCACCTTCGCCTGGGACGTAGACCAACTGACCCACCGCGAACTTGCCAGCAGCATTGGGAACCTTGATGACATTAGGGGAAACTATAGGATTTTCAACTGCTTTAAACTCAACCACGCCTTGCGCAATGGCCGCACCGCCGGCCAGGGTGAAGGTTCGTCCGTCTGACGACACACTGGCAATCGTTCCGGTTTTGGTGACGCCAGCTTCGACCCAGGTCACGGTCATACCCGGCACATAAGCCCCGAGCGTACTGGTCACCTTAACCGATGAACCACTGGCATAAAATTGAGCCGCTTGAAACACAGGTTGCTTCACAATGTCGATGGAGGTCACCAAGCCAATGCTTGGCAGATCCTTCATATCCTTATCCACGGTGATGGTCTTGACCCGGCCCTGAAGCTTGCCACCTGCATTTAATGCCGCATCGTCAGCGGCAGAATAGAATTCAATCCCAGTCACGGTCGAAATAGAAGCGCCGTGGTTAGTCACAATTCTCGACCCGAGCATTAGCTTCCCGAGGTTTGGAATCTCGGTGACACCCGTCGCCACAGTCAGGTTAAGCGGATCATAGGTTAATTGATAATTCAGCTCGATGGTCTTGGTCCCGGTTAATTCAAAACCACTGGTAGCCACTACAGGCACCCCACCTACCAGGGTACGGCTTGTTTTCGCCAAACTCACCACATCCGCAACACCAATCACAACGGGCGCCGCAAACTCGACATACGTGGTAGACCCGGTGGCCACCCGGCTAATTTGCGCATTGGCACCATACACATCAAAGCTGGCCAGCGAATCTTTCTTTACCAGTGACGCAGCCTCCGTCGGAATAGCAAGCTGCGAGAACGAGTACGTGCCTGCTCCTGGGTTGTAGGTAAGCGTCGCCAGCTCTGCATTCACCTGGACCGAAGTGAGATCCGAACTCTGACCCGTCACATTAAGCGTCTGATCATAAAAACGCAAGGCGGGTGCAGAACCACCAGCACCGCCCTGAACGCGGTTGCTCTTGAAGTCGGTGTTTTGCACCGTCAGCGTCGCACCGGCATCAATGAAGAATGCCCCACCCAAGCCCGCACCACCACCAGAGCCTGCGCCCCCTGTGGTACCGAAGTTATGAACAAGACTTTGCTGCGTTAGGTCACCGACGGTAACGGCTGAACTTCCGTTAAAGCGTGAGTCGCCCGTTATCAGGTAGCCAGCACCCAGACGGCCATCCAAATCACCACTAACAACGCCGCTCAAGGCCTGCGCGGCCAGGTGGGTTGAGGCCACGGTCAACAAAGCCGCAGCAGCCATGTGTGCGGCGATCTTTTTTAACTCAAATGTGCGGCCAGTGACCGCAATCGATGACATTCTTTTCCCAGATTTCTTGCTCATATTCTTCCTACTTTTTGGCACCGATGCGCCGATGATTCAAACCAACAATAGTCAAGCCAATGACCACCACACAAACAACCATGCCTCGGCTACCCAATAGCTAGACACGCTTATCCACCAACACTTATCCCCACACGCCAGACAAATGCGAAGTTAATTCAAGCTAATATCTCAGAAGTGTTTTCAAACAACCTACAAAAACCTACATCAGCACAGCTCGGGCCTGTGTGATGGTTTTTCACCAAGTGGTGGGGTCGTCGCTTCCCGCTTATGGACGTGCGAAAGCAGCCTCGCAAATACCAACCAGGCGCAGAGCGTTTTCAGGAAAAAATAGTCCTGCAAGATTTCATCCGGCGCAACCAATTTGATTATTTGGCCTGAAAGACCCAAGCGCCGAAAATAAACCCCTACAAAAACCTACATATCTGCATTAAGAATGCAGATATCAAATGCTTAGGCCTTGCGCCCTTGCCTTCAGCTACCCGTGTCGTTGCGAAATTGGGTGTGGCAGCTTTTGCAGCTTTTTTGAACGTCGTTGACACTGCGCTTGATCAGGCCTAGGTCACTACCTTGGGCGGCGGCAAGGAGTTGGTTGACGCGGGATAGATAGTCGTCTTGAGCGGCTTTGAACTCAGCTGCTTGCAGCCAGACTTCGGGCTTGGCGTGGGTAGGTGGGTAGTTGCTGTCTGCCGTAAAAAGGGGCCAGGGCTGGGTGGCCAGTTTTTGAAGCGCCAGTGCGCTTTCGTTGAATTCACGCGCGTTGTAGTCTTTGCGGTCGCGCGCCACCAAACCCATCGGCTCCAGCGTACGGGTGAATTGCTTGAAGATGGTGCGCCGTTGGGTCACCCATTGTTCGGGGTGCGTGTCTTTGGGCTCGCCATTGCAGGCGCTCAGGACTAGGCCAGCAAAAACGGCGATGAGTGCGGCATTAAGAAATTTTTTCATCCCCCATTATTGAGGCAGGCCACCAAGGTACCCCTAGGGGTGATAAAACTTGACTACTTCCCTTAACCAAATACCGCCTGCCACAGAGCCAACACGGCCTCGCGCTCGGTCTGCAAGGCGGGCAGGCGCACCGTAGTAGGCTCTTCGTTAAGACGCGCCCGGTGTTGCACGCGGCGCAGTTCGCGGTACGCGTTGCTGGCGGCATGGCCCAGGCCGGGCGCGAGCAGGCCTAAGACTTCGGCACGCTCCAGCAAGGCAATATTTCCTGTGTTGTCGATCAACTCGGGGTGTGAAAAAGCTTGCGACAGCACTAGATATTGCATGACAAATTCCACATCAATCATGCCGCCAGGGCTGTGTTTGACATCAAATAAATCAGCTTTAGGTGGGTGTGCCAAGCGCACTCTTTGGCGCATGGCCGCAATTTCAGTCTTGAGGTCTGGCGCCAGTCGTGGCGCAGCTATCACGGCTTTTCTGACACCATCAAAGCGCTGGCGCAGGGCGTCATCGCCCAGCACAAAGCGAGCGCGCGTCATGGCTTGGTGCTCCCAGGTCCAAGCGGCGTTAGAGCCGCGCTGTTGCTGGTAGTTGGCGTAGGCGTCAAAACTGGTCACCAGCAAGCCTGCGTTTCCATTGGGGCGCAGAGCGGTATCAATTTCATACAAATCGCCTTCGCCGGTTTTAACGGTCAGCCAATTGATGAGTTTGCGCACCAGGCTGGCGTAGACCTCGCTGGCACGTTCATCTTCGTCGTCATAAACAAACACAATGTCGAGGTCGCTGCCGTAGCCCAATTCTTTGCCGCCCAGCTTGCCGTAAGCAATGATGGCCAACTGAGGCGTCTCGCGGTGCTTGTTTTTGAGTCGACTCCAGCACCACTGGGTCGTGACGCGCAGCACGGCATCGGCCAGCGAACTCAGGTCGTCAGCTACTTGCTCCACGGTGATGCGGCCTTCGATGTCACGGGCCAAGGTGCGGAATACTTCGGCGTGGTGGGCACGGCGCAGCAAGTTTAAAAGTACTTCATCGTCGTCTTCCCCGGTGCCTGCCAGCGCCGCGCGACGGTGGTGGAGCTCAAGCTCAAAATCGGCGGCGATAAAGCGTTCGTCGAGCATGTCGGCACTGGCCAACTCGTCAATCACACCCGGGTGCAGTTGCAGGTAGCGCGCCGGCCAGCGGGCAGCCCCCAGAAGTCGCAGCAAGCGCTCGTGCACATTGGGGCGCTCCAACAACATGGCCAAGTAGCTTTCACGGCGCAGCAGGGGCTCAATCCAGTCGGCGAGGCGCACGGCGGCGACCTCACTCACTTTGCCTTCTTTAAGCCACTGGGCGGTGCGGGCAATCAGCCGCAAGAGACGAGCGCGCGACTCTTCTCGCAGGGACTGCACGCGCGGGTGCTCACGCCAAGCGGCCACGCGGGCTTGAAATTGTGATGGCAACTGGGTCAGTAATTCATCAAAATCAGGGGCGACAGGGGCCGATTTGCTGTTGCCGTTGCCGTTGCAACCCTTGCACTCTTTGTCAGCACCGCCGCCCAGCAGGGCATCAAACTCTTGCGCCACCAGTTCGCGGTGGGCATCGAGCTGGTGCAGCAGTTCGGGCGAGGTGGCAAAGCCCATGGTGCGGGCAATCCAGTCCAGATCATGGTCTTGGGTGGGCAGCACATGGGTTTGTTGGTCGTCCAGATACTGAATGCGGTGCTCGACCCGGCGCAAAAAATCATAGGCTTGGGCCAGCGCCTGCGCGGTGGCTGCCGGCATGAGCCCGGCTTTGACAAGGCGCAGCAATGCGCTGAGCGTGGGGCGGGTTCTGAGCTCGGGGAACTGCCCACCACGCACCACTTGCAGCAGTTGCACGGTAAATTCAATTTCACGAATGCCGCCGCGTGAGAGTTTGACGTCGTTGGCCCGCTCTGGCCGCCCGGCGCTGCGTTTACCCGCATGGTCGCGGATTTGGCGGTGCAATATGCGCAGCGCATCAAAGACGTTGTAATCCAGGTAGCGCCGAAAGACAAAAGGCAACACGACGTTGCGAATGACCAGGGTGGACGTGTCATCCGCGCCCCCAAGGCGCGCCACCACTCGGCTTTTAAGCCAGGCAAAGCGTTCCCACTCGCGACCCTGGACATGCAGATACTCTTCCAGCGCCCCCAAAGACACCGCAGGAGGGCCGGAATTGCCATTGGGCCGCAGGGCCAGATCCACCCGAAAGACAAAGCCGTGCTCGGTCACGTCACCAATCAGGGCATACAGTGCACGGACCGCTTTGGCAAAGTATTCTTGGTTGGCAATGCGGCCACGCCCCACTGCGTCGCCTGCGGTGTCGCCATCAAAGTCGTAAAGGTAGATCAGGTCAATATCGCTGGAGACGTTGAGCTCCCGGGCGCCGAGCTTACCCATGCCAATAACCCAAAGCTGGGCGCGTTGACCTTCTGGCGCAGTAGGCATGCCGTGGGTTTGATCCAAAATCTGTTGAACCTGCAGGCAGGCCACATTCAAGGCAAATTCAGCCAGATCGGTCATGGCCTGGGTAATCTGGCTAAGAGGCGCTTGCGCATCGCAATCCAGACACACCAAGCGCTCCAGCACCAATTGGCGGGTGCAACGCAGCGCGCTACCCACATCCAAACCCTGGGCCTGAAGTGCCTGGTAGGCCGCAGCCATCGTGGCGGGGGTAGGCAGCCCCGCTGGCAATAAGGATAATTGGCTTTCGTACCGACGCCTTATGCGTTGCGCAAAACGAGAGTGGAATGACAGTTCAGGCGCGGTCATAATTCTTGTCGTATCTCCATGTTCCCAATGATTGACTTGCAAGCCACCCCTTCCTCACTGCTAAAAACAATATCGACCCTAGCCCGATGGGGCTTAGGCTTATTGCTGGCGGCGTGGGTGGTGTTTTTTGCGGTTTGGGGTGCTTTGCATTGGATTATTGTGCCTCGAATTAGCGAGTTTCGCCCAATGCTCGAATCCAGGGCCTCCGCACTGCTGGGCGTCCCCGTGCACATCAAGGCGATTACCGCCTACTCAACGGGCATGATCCCTTCGTTTGAACTCACGGAGGTTCAACTTTTTGATGCCCAAGGGCGGGCTGCCTTGCGCTTGCCACGCGTCTTGGCGTCCCTTTCACCCCAGTCTATTGCACACCTCGGTTTTGAGCAGCTTTACGTTGACCAGCCAGAACTTGATATTCGGCGCGGCGTGGATGGAAAGATTTTGGTGGCAGGGCTTGATTTTGGAAAAAACGATGGCACCGGGGGCGGGGCTGCCGACTGGTTTTTTTCACAATCAGAATTCGTCATCAACAACGGCCGACTGCATTGGACGGACGAGCTCAGAAATGCGCCGGCGCTGACACTCACCCAAGTGGGACTGGTGGTGCGCCATAAAGGGCGTCACCATGACCTGCGGCTGGATGCCACGCCCCCTGCGGCCTGGGGTGAGCCTTTTTCACTGAAGGGGAAACTGTTGCAACCCTTGTTGACACGCCACGACGGTTATTGGCCGGAGTGGCAAGGCCAGTTGTACGGTCAATTTAGCCATATTGATCTGTCTGAACTGCGCCGCTATGCCGATATTGGCGTTGATTTGCATCAGGGCAAAGGTGGCTTGACGGCTTGGATTGATGTCAATAAGGGCGCTGTGCAGGGGGCTGTGGCCGATGTGGCCCTAGACCAGGTCAAGGTCACTTTGGGGGCGGGTTTGGAGGCCCTGGATTTAAAGTCGGTCCGAGGGCGCATGGGGGGCAAATCGCTCTCGGGCGGTTTTGAGTTTTCTACTGAGGGCCTCGCCTTTGACACCCAGGATGGCTTGCATTGGCCAGGCGGCAACGTGCAATTGAAGTACCAGGGTGCTGACGGAAAAGTGGCGGCTAGGGGTGAGCTAAAAGCCGACAAACTGGATCTTGGCGCCTTGGCGCTCATTGCCCACCGACTACCTCTTGAGCCCACCACCCGCACCGCATTGGCCGCCTATGCGCCAAAAGGCTTGGTAGATCAAATTCAGGCCAGTTGGCAAGGCCCTTTAAACGCCCCTTCGCACTACGACATCAAGGGGGGCGTCTCTGCACTAGAGTTGGCGGCCGTGGCCAGCTCCCCCGGTCTCAAGGGGGCACAGATTGAGTTCAACTTCAACCAAGCTGCCGGCAAAGCCAACCTGCAGGTTCGCAACGGCGCCTTGCTTTTGCCTGGTATTTTTGACGACCCCTTGATTCAGCTGACGCAGTTATCAGCCGATGCTCAATGGCAAATCAAGGGCGAGCACCTGGCGGTTCAGCTGCCCAACCTCAAATTCAGCAATGCCGATGCTCAGGGCGAAGCGCAGCTCAAATGGGAAACACGAGACCCGCTCAAATCAGCCGATGGCCACCGATTTCCTGGCCTGCTGGATTTGCAAGGCACGCTGAGCCGTGCCGATGGCACGCGGGTCCACCGCTATCTCCCCAAGGTGATTGATCTGGCTGCCCGGGACTATGTGCGCGATGCTATTCAGGCAGGCACGGCGAGTGGCGTGAAATTCAAGGTCAAAGGTGACCTGGCCAAGTTGCCATTTGAGGACGCCAAAGTAGGCGAGTTCAAAATCTCGGCCGATGTCAAAAATGCGACTTACGCCTTTGTGCCACGCAGCATTCAGCGGCCCAACGAGCTGCCTTGGCCGGTCTTGACACAACTTAACGGCGAGTTGGTCATTGACCGCCTGCAACTCCAAATTAAAGGAGCGCGGGCGCGTTTGGGCTCTGCCACAGGGCCACAAGTCAACAAGATTGACGCCCTGATCCCGCAGTTGAACAAGACCACGGTGGCGGTGAATGCCGAGGCGCGCGGTAGCTTGGGTGAGATGCTCGGATTGGTCAACAACTCACCCTTGAAGCTGATGATCGGGCAGGCCCTTGCCAAATCGGTGGCCAACGGCAGTGCAGACCTCAAACTAAAACTGAGCCTGCCTATTGCCAACATAGACAAGTCAACCGTTCAAGGCAGTGTGACCCTGAACAACAACGATCTTCAAATCACACCAGAGGCCCCCAAAATGGCCCGCGCGCGTGGCGTGGTCAATTTTTCAGAACAGGGGTTTTCTATTTTGGGTGCCCAGGCGCGGATGTTGGGCGGTGACATGCGGCTTGAGGGCGGCAGCGTGATACCACCGCCCAATACCCCGTCCGCCAACGGCACTGCCGGGCCGAGCATTGTTTTGCGGGCCAACGGCACTGCCACCGCCGAGGGCCTGCGCCAGGCGCAAGAACTGGGGTTTGTCGCTCGTCTGGCACAGCGCGCCAGTGGCACTACGGCTTATAACGCGGTGCTGGGTTTTCGACGGGGCGAGCCCGAATTATTGGTGACCAGTAACCTGCAAGGCTTGGCCCTGGGCTTGCCAGAACCCCTTAACAAAAGCGCAGAGCAGCTCTTGCCGTTCAAACTGGAAACAGCCCTGCTGCGAGAGGCGGTGGCCCCTGTTGGGGGAGGTGTGGCTCGGCTAAGGGATCAACTGTCACTGGATATCGGTCGTTTGGCCTCGGTGACTTACATCCGCGACATTTCAGGCACTGAACCCCGCGTGCTGCGCGGCAGCATCGGGGTCGGCTTACAGGGGCAAGAATCGGCGCCCATGCCTGACGCCGGGGTGCTCGCCAACCTTAATTTAAATGGCTTTGACCTTGACGCCTGGGACGACGTGCTGTCGCAGGCGGCCGGAACGACCTTGACCGAGGTCGCTACGGCTGCCTCGTTGCGCCCGACTGCGACAAGCGCGGGTCGCACGACCCTGAGCTATCTACCGACCAGCCTGGCGATTCGCGCGCAGGCGCTCACTTTGGGGGGACGAACGCTTCATAACGTGGTGGTTGGAGGCGCCAGAGAGGGCCTGCAGTGGCGCGCCAACCTGGATGCGCGTGAGCTCAACGGTTACCTTGAATACCGCCAATCCACCGGCTCAACGCCCGGACGGGTTTTTGCCCGCTTGGCCCGGTTAACCCTCGCCCCCGGCGCCGCCAACGATGTGGAGGCGCTACTCAGCGCGCAACCCGCCAGCATTCCCGCCCTGGACATCGTGGTCGATGACTTTGAGTTACGCGGCAAACGCCTGGGACGGGTAGAGATTGAAGCCATCAATCGGGGCGCCGTGTCAACGGCCTTCGAGCCTGGCTCGCGGGAGTGGCGCTTGAATAAATTCAACATTAGCAACCCCGAAGCCACTTTTTTAGCCAGTGGCAATTGGGCCAGTTTGTCAGCCCAGGCGGCAAATTCAGGACAAACCTCACAACGGCCACCCGCATCGCGGCGCACCGTGATGAATTTCAAATTGGATATTGCGGACAGCGGGGGCTTGCTGACTCGCTTGGGCATGAAGGATGTGGTTAGAAAAGGACGCGGCAAGATGGAGGGACAGGTAGCCTGGATGGGCTCACCTTTGACCCTGGATTACCCTTCGATGACCGGCGCTTTTAACGTGAATATTGAGTCTGGGCAGTTTTTGAAGGCGGATCCGGGCATTGCCAAGTTGCTGGGTGTTTTGAGCTTGCAAGCCTTGCCGCGCCGACTGACGCTGGACTTCAGGGATGTGTTCAGTGAAGGTTTTGCTTTTGACTTTTTTCGGGGTGACATCACTATTGAACAAGGTATTGCCAAAACCAAGAATCTGCAAATGAAAGGTGTCAATGCGGTGGTCTTGATGGAGGGAAGTACCCACATCGCCCAGGAAACCCAGGATCTCAAGGTGGTTGTAGTACCCGAAATCAATGCAGGCACCGCCTCATTAATTGCTTCTGTGGTGAACCCTGCCTTGGGCTTGGGCAGCTTTTTAGCCCAGCTTTTTTTACGCCGCCCCCTGATGGAAGCCGCTACCCAGGAGTTTCACATCGACGGGGGCTGGGCTGACCCCAAAGTAAGCAAGGTTCTGCGCACGCCATGAAGTTGAGACCCCACTGGAGCCTCCCGCGCGTGCCCTACCCGGTCAGCATTAGGCGCTGGAGCCTGTGGGGGGTCTTGGTGCTGTTGGTGGTCTCCATGCTGGCACTGCTTGTCTGGCTGGCAGGCACCTATGAGGCGGCCCAGGTTCAGAGCCGCGTCGAACGTGATGCCGCCGATGCGGTGATTGACATACGGGCCGCATTGATGCGCAACGTCCAAAGCCTTCAGGCCTTGCAATACAGTGAACCCACGCCCAAATCCTGGGCGGTCGATGCCGAAGGATTTCTGCGTGAGCACAGGGAATTGGTTCGCGTGGAATGGCGAAATCAGGACCTGCGGATACTGGCCTTTGCCGACACCCCTTTTCGCCCCCCGGTATTTGACCGGATGGGTCGCAGCAATATGCAGTCAGAAGTGAGCGTCGCCTGTGCCACCGCCTTGAAATTTAGCGGGCCGGCCTACACAAGTACTTACTTCCTCCCTTTTGCCGATGGCTTGGGTGCAGAGATGATGGAGCTTTGCTTGCCCTTGCAATCTGGGGGTAAACCGGCGGGCTTTTTGGTTGCCACCTACTCTTTGCAGGAAGTTCTGGAGGGGCTATTAGGGCGCCAACTGACGAGCAACTACGAGATTTCGTTTGCCGAGGGCGATGGCACTCGCCTGGCGCTGCGCGGGTCGTCACGGCGTGGTAGCCGCATTTTTACGGCGCAGCAACTGATGGACTTACCGGGCGCCGCCTTGGTTTTGCGCATGGACAGTTGGCGTGGTACGCCTGATTTGTTTCCCAACGTTCTCACCGCCTTGGTCACGGCCATCTCGATTGCACTGGTCTCGGTGTTGGTACTCCTGGGCAAGGATATCCGGCGGCGTATCAAGGCCGAGCATGAGTTGGCCGAGGCGCTGGCCTTTAGAAAGGCCATGGAAGACTCCTTGGTGACCGGCTTGCGGGCGCGGGATTTGAACGGGCTGATCACTTATGTGAACCCCGCCTTTTGTAAAATGGTGGGGTACTCGACTCAGGAGTTGCTGGGACACAGTCTGCCGGCGCCCTACTGGCCCCCCGAATTCATCGACGAATACCAGCAACGCCAAGCCATTATTTTGGCGGGCAACTTACCGCCGAGAGAAGGCTTTGAATCCGTCTTCATGCGCAGGGATGGCACGCGCTTTCCGGTGCTCATCATTGAAGCCCCTCTAATCAACGCCCAAGGTACGCAAACCGGCTGGATGAGTGCCTTCCTGGATATCAGCGAGCAGCGCCGCATTGAAGAGTTATCGCGCACCAGCCAGGAGCGGCTGCAAGCCACCGCCCGCCTGGCGACCGTGGGTGAAATGGCGTCTTTGCTGAGCCATGAGCTGAACCAGCCCCTGGCCGCCATATCAAGCTACGCCACGGGCGCGATTAACCTTCTCGGCGATGGTGCCCACGCCCCTTTTGAATTGGGTGCCGATTTGCAATTGGCCATGCACCGTGTGGCCGAGCAGGCGGAGCGCGCGGGGAAAATCATCAAGAGCGTGCAGGACTTCGTTAGAAGGCGCGACCCCGTGCGCGAATCAGTCGCCCCCAAAGTCTTGTTGGACGCCATCGCCCCTTTGATCAATTTACAGGCGCGAAAATCCCAAGTGCGTGTGCAAACAGAAATTGAGACGGGAATAGTTTCTGTATTTTGTGACCGCACCATGATCGAGCAGGTGTTGCTCAACCTGGCGCGCAACGCCATGCAGGCGATGGATCAACCCGACATTCAGGAACGGGTATTGACGCTGCGGGTGAGCCGAGTCAAGGGCGAGGGACGAAGCCAATGGATCGAGTTTTCTGTGGCTGACCTGGGCGCCGGCATTCCACCAGAAGTGCAGCCCCAGCTGTTCAACCCCTTCTTCACCACCAAGGCTGAAGGCATGGGGCTGGGTTTGAGCCTGTGCCGCACGGTGGTGGAACAACATGGCGGGGCCTTGGTATTTACACCAAATACACCCCAAGGTACCGTCTTTATCTTTACTTTACCCGCCCGAACCGTGGCATAACATCACACTCTATGCAGCCCTTGAATGATTCCCTGGTTTACGTCGTGGACGACGATGCGGGCGTGCGCGAAGCCCTGGCTTGGCTGCTGCGCTCAAGGCGCCTTTTGAGCGAGGTGTTCGAGAGTGCCGAAGCATTTGAAGCCCGGCTGCACATCGCCAAAGCACAAAGCCAGCCCACTTGCTTGTTACTCGATGTACGGATGCAGGGCAAAAGCGGTCTGGCCTTGTTTGAAGGCCTGATTGAGCGCGGATTGCATTTGGCCATGCCCGTGATCTTTTTAACCGGCCATGCAGATGTCACCACCGCGGTCGATGCCGTCAAACGCGGTGCCTTTGATTTTTGTGAAAAACCATTTTCTGACAACGCACTGGTCGACCGCGTGGAACAAGCCTTGCAGCAGTCAGAAGCCTATTTATTGGCCCGACAAAAAGCGAGTCTTCTCAATGAGCGCAGGGCCGAATTGACCGAGCGCGAACGCGACGTGATGGGCTTGGTCGTGGAAGGCTTGCCCAACAAACTCATTGCCGATCGTCTGGAGATCAGCGTTCGAACCGTCGAAGTTCACCGGGCGCGTGTGTTCGACAAAATGGAAGTGAAGTCAGCGGTCGAGTTGGCCAACCTGGTCCGTGATGCGGCCATCTGACGCCGCAGGCGCCTTCTCGGGTGATTGCTCTGGCTCATCAGGGACTTGGGTGGGCTTCAGTTCGCCTTTGTCGCGCCCCGAGAACATCGTCCACCACACGATCAGCAGCAGCAGCAGCAAAGCCCCCAAAGCCTCAAGTAAGAGCAAACTCATGAAACAACTCCTGTTAACCATTTTGAATGGATTAATTGTAGGGATGCTGGTGGCTTGCGGCAGTGCCCCAATGCAAGCGCCAGAAAGCGACTCAGCAGCGCCTGAGCAACGCGCCAAAGTTTCGGCGCCCAACGACAACGGCGAGCTGCCCAGCCCATTGCAACAAGCCAAAAGCCGTTGGACGGCGGTGAGGTGGTCAGAGCTGCCCGGTTTCGAGAACGATGCCTTGTTTGAAGCCTGGAATGCCTGGCTTAAAAGTTGTGAACGGCCAGGCCCGGTTTTCGCCCCCCTGTGCAGCGAGGTGCGCCGCCTCAGCATCTCTGGCACCGACGAGCAACGCGCCTGGATGATGACGCGTCTGCAACCGTACCGGGTCGATGCCCTGCAAGGCAACACCGAAGGCCTGCTCACCGCCTATTTCGAGCCTGTGCTGACGGGTTCCCGAACGCCCAGTGCCGAGTTTTCAGTGCCGCTTTACCAGCCCCCTTTGGGCTTGACCGCTCGAAAGCCCTGGTTCACGCGCCAGGAAATCGACAGCGCCCCCTCAGTCAAGGCGGCTTTGAAAGGCCGCGAGATCGCCTACTTGGCCGACCCTATTGATGCCTTGGTCCTGCAAATTCAGGGCTCAGGTCGCCTTCAGTTCAAAGAACCGGACGGCACACAAACCACCGTGCGACTGGCCTTTGCTGGCTCCAATGAGCAGCCTTACAAAAGCGTGGGCAAGTGGCTGCTTGACCAAGGTGCGGTGCGCGAGGCGTCATGGCCGACGATCAAGGCCTGGGTCGCGCGCAACCCATCCCGTATCAATGAGCTGCTGTGGAGCAACCCGCGCACCGTGTTTTTCAAGGAGGAGCGGCTATCCGGCCTGGATGCGGCCTTTGGTCCGCGTGGCGCCCAAGGCGTCCCCCTGACCCCAGGCCGCTCGATCGCGGTAGATCCCGGCAGTATTCCCTATGGCACGCCCGTCTGGCTAGCGTCCAAGGGGCCTGGCGTTAACCTTCAAAAACTGGTGTTGGCCCAAGACACGGGCAGCGCGATTGTGGGTGCCGTGCGGGCTGATTATTTTGTGGGCTGGGGCACGGAGGCAGGCGAATTGGCCGGCCGACTTAAGCAGCCCTTGCGGCTTTGGGTACTTTGGCCGAAAAAGCCCTGATTTCTAGGACATGTAATGAGCAAAATAATGAATGACATTGACGAACGCACCCGTCTGGCAGGTAGCAGCATGTTTGAAATGCTACTTTTCAAGCTAGGTGAAGCCGCAGGCTCCAACCATCGGGAGCTGTTTGGCATCAATGTCTTCAAGGTGCGCGAGATCCTTGTGATGCCCGAGATCACGGTCATGGCCAACGCACCACCTCATGTTATGGGGGTGGCCAATGTGCGTGGCCAGATGATCCCGGTCATTAATCTGGCCGCCATTGCAGGGTGCACGCCGACCCAAGGGCTGGGCATCTTGCTGGTGACCGAGTTTGCACGCAGCACCCAGGCATTTGCCGTTGAAGAAGTGAGTGAGATTGTGCGTCTGGCCTGGAAACACGTTCTCTCGGCCGAAGGCACCGGGGGCGGACTGGTGACCAGTTTGGCCCGCCTGGACGGCGACGCCCAGGACACCCGACTGGCCCAAGTGCTGGATGTGGAGCGCATTTTGCAAGATGTGTTCGCGTCTTCACAGCAAGCAGCGCCTGACGCCCAGCGCATGCCCAAATTGCAACTAGCCCCGGGTAGTGTCATATTGGCGGCCGACGATTCCGCCGTGGCCCGCTTGATGATCGAACAAAGTTTGAGCGCCATGGGCGTGCCCTGCCTCATGACCAAAACAGGCAAAGAAGCCTGGGAACGCCTGCAAACCCTCGCGGCACAGGCCGCCAGCGAAGGCGTGGACGTGCGCGATAAAGTAGCCTTGGTCTTGACCGACCTTGAAATGCCCGAGATGGACGGATTCACGCTCACGCGCAATATCAAACAAGATGTCCGCTTCAAGGGCATCCCGGTCGTCATCCACTCATCCCTTTCGGGCGAGACCAACGAAGCCCACGTCAGGAGCGTCGGTGCGGATGCCTACATTGCCAAGTTTGCAGCGCAAGAGTTGGCTGAGACCATTTGCAAAGCGCTATCTAAATAATAGCTGACTAAGCACGTTTCCATTTAATTGCAAGCAATATTTTTATAAATTTCACAACACGCAGCTAGGCAAGTCACTTTCAAAACCACGGGTAAACGAGACCCATAACGCAAAGACTTGAACGCACTTCCCGCATACACTTTCAGTTCTGAAATAAGAAGGCCAGCTACCCGCCAGCCGCTCTTGATTGGGTCGCCCACAAGGCGATACACCTTAACTTCGCCAACATCCTGGAGACAGACTGACATGAACGCCCCCCTGCCTGAACACATTCGCCGCGCCCTTGAAACAGTAACGCTGGACGACAAATACTCGCTTAATTACGGGCGTGCTTTCATGAGTGGCGTTCAAGCGCTGGTCAAACTGCCCATGCTGCAGCGCCTGCGCGACCAGCAGTTGGGCAAAAACACGGCTGGCTTCATCAGCGGTTACCGCGGCTCGCCATTGGGGGGCTATGACCAAGCGCTGGTCAAGGCTGAGAAATACCTCAAAGCCCAGCACATCATTTTTCAACCCGGGGTCAACGAAGAACTGGCCGCCACGGCCTTGTGGGGCACGCAGCAACTGGGCTTTGCCCCACCCGGCTCCAATAAATACGACGGCGTCTTTGGCATCTGGTACGGCAAAGGCCCCGGTGTTGACCGCTGCAGCGACGTCTTTAAGCACGCCAATATGGCGGGCACCACGGCCTGGGGCGGCGTGATTGCGGTAGCGGGTGACGACCACATCTCCAAAAGCTCGACCGCTGCGCACCAGAGCGACCATATTTTCAAGGCCTGCGGCACGCCGGTGTTTTTCCCGGCCACCGTGCAGGAGATTTTGGACCTGGGTATTCACGCCTTTGCCATGAGCCGTTTCTCGGGCGTTTGGGCCGGGATGAAGACGATTCAGGAAATTGTCGAATCCAGCGCCACCGCCATGATTGACCCGGACCGGGTGCAGATCAAAATCCCGACCGATTTTGAGATGCCGCCCGGCGGCCTGCACATTCGCTGGCCCGACCACGCGCTGGACCAGGAAGCTCGCCTGTTTCACTACAAGTGGTACGCCGCGCTGGCCTACATTCGCGCCAACCGGCTCAATTACAACGTGATCGAAGGCCAGAACGATCGCCTGGGCCTGATTGCCAGCGGCAAAGCCTATAGCGACACTCGCCAAGCCCTGATTGACTTGGGGCTAGACGATGCGACCTGCCAACAAGTGGGCATTCGCCTGCACAAGGTGGGCGTGGTGTGGCCGCTGGAGGCGCAACTGACCCGCGAATTTGCCACCGGGCTGCAAGAGATTTTGGTGATTGAGGAAAAACGCCAGGTCATTGAATACCAGCTCAAGGAAGAGCTGTACAACTGGCGCGCTGACGTGCGCCCGCATGTGCTGGGCAAGTTCAACGAAGGGGAAGGCGATTTCTCAGGTGGTGAGTGGTCCAACCCCAACCCGACCGCCAATACTTTGCTGCGAGCCAATGCTGATTTGTCGCCCGCCATCATTGCCCGCGCGATTGCGCAGCGCCTGAAAAAACTGGGCGTGAGCGCCGAGATTGGCGCCCGACTGGATGCGCAACTGGCCATTTTGGCGGCAAAAGAGAGCGCCATGCAGGTGATTGAGCTGAAATCGGACCGCCAACCGTGGTTTTGCTCAGGCTGCCCGCACAACACCAGCACCAAAGTACCCGAAGGCTCACGCGCGATGGCCGGCATTGGCTGCCACTTCATGAGCATCTGGATGGACCGCGCCACGGTGGGCTTCACCCAAATGGGCGGCGAAGGCGTGCCTTGGGTCGGCCAGCAGCCTTTCAGCCACGACACGCACATGTTTGCCAACCTGGGCGATGGCACTTACTTTCACAGCGGCATGCTGGCCGTGCGCCAGAGCATTGCGGCCGGGGTCAACATCACCTACAAAATTTTGTACAACGACGCCGTCGCCATGACCGGGGGCCAGCAGGTGGGCGAGCGCCCAGAAGGGCACTCCGTTGGGCAGATAGCACAATCAATGCGTGCTGAAGGCGCTATTAAAATAATAGTGGTTACCGACGAGCCAGAAAAGTACGACGGCGTCACTTTGGTGGACGGCGTGGAGGTGCAACACCGCGACGAGCTCGACCGCATCCAGCGCGAGTTCCGGGAGATAAAAGGCTGCACCGTCATCATTTATGACCAGACCTGCGCGACCGAAAAACGTCGGCGCCGCAAGCGGGGCAGCCTGGTGGACCCCGCCAAGCGGGTGGTCATCAATGAGCTGGTGTGCGAGGGCTGTGGCGACTGCAGCGTGCAGAGCAACTGCCTGAGCGTGGAGCCGCTGGAGACCGAGTTTGGCCGCAAGCGCCAGATTAACCAAAGTACCTGCAACAAGGATTACTCCTGCACCAAGGGCTTTTGCCCGAGTTTTGTCACCGTCGAGGGGGGGCAGCTCAAGAAAAAATCCAAAGCCAAAGGCGCTTCACCTTTTGAACTGGGCGCCCTGCCCGAGCCGGTGTTGCCCGTGCTGCAAGCCAAGGTTTGGGGCATTGTGGTGGCGGGCGTCGGCGGCACAGGGGTCATCACCATTGGCCAGTTGCTGGGCGTGGCGGCTCACCTGGAGGGCTTGGGCATCGTCACGCAAGATGCGGGCGGGTTGGCACAAAAAGGCGGCGGCACTTGGAGCCATGTGCTGATCGGCGCCAGCCAAGAGGCAATTCGTACCACTAGGGTAAGCATGGCCGCAGCGGACCTCATCATTGGCTGCGACCCGATCGTGGCGGCCAACAAGGAAACCACCCTGCGCATGCGCGAAGGACGGACCCATGTGGCGCTCAACTCACACGCTGCCCCCACGGCGGCTTTTGTGACCAACGCCAACTGGGCCAACCCATCTGACGCCTGCGTCAGCGAGGTCGTTAAAGCCGTCGGTTTGAGTGGCGTGGGCGCGTTCAACGCCGATGCAGCTTCGTCGCAGTTGATGGGCGACAGCATTTTCACCAACCCGATGATGCTGGGCTTTGCCTGGCAAAAGGGCTGGATCCCGTTGGAGAAAGCCTCGCTCATGCGCGCCATTGAGCTGAACGCCGTGGCGGTTGAGGGCAACAAAACCGCCTTCGAGTGGGGCCGCCGCGCCGCCCACGATGGCGCTGCTTTTGAGCGTCTACTCAACCCCGGGCAGGTCGTTCAACTCACCCAGCGCACGCCACTGGAAGACCTGATCGCTAAACGCGTGGACTACCTCACCGCCTACCAAAACGCGGCTTACGCCGAGGAATACCTGGCGTTTGTGAACAAAGTCCGTCGAGCCGAAGAAGCCTTGGGGGGCTCATCGAAGCAAGCGCTTACCGAAGCCGTGGCCCGCTACCTCTTCAAACTCATGGCCTACAAAGATGAGTACGAGGTGGCCCGCCTGCACACCGATGCCAGTTTTCACGCCAAAATCAACGCGATGTTTGAGGGTGACTTCAAACTCAATTACCACCTGGCGCCCCCCCTGCTGGCCAAAAAGAACGACAAGGGTGAGTTGCAAAAGCAAAAGTTTGGCCCCGTCATGTTGACCGCTTTCAAAGTGCTGTCCCGTCTGAAAGGCTTGCGCGGTACGGCGTTTGATGTGTTTGGCTACTCAGAAGAGCGCCGGGAAGAGCGCGCTCTGATCGCCGAGTACCGCGCCAGTGTGGATGAAATCCTGTTCGAGTTGGCAGGAGCCACCGGGGCACTTGACCCGCAACGCCTGAAAGCCGCTCTGGAGATTGCCCGTATCCCTGAACAAATCAGGGGCTTCGGCCACGTCAAGGCCCGCCATCTCAAGGCCGCACGCCAAAATTGGGCCGCCCAAATGGCCGTATTTCGCCAGTCTGCCACCACTTGAGTTCAAAAGTGGCGATTGAAGCGGGTGCCCTTTTTATCCAGCACCGTCTCTCCCGCGCAAGTGTGAATTCAGTGGACCCAGCACCGTCATTCCCGCGCAGGCGGGAATCCAGTGGATTTAAGTCGCCCGTTAGGTCGCAGACTAGATTCCCGCCTGCGCGGGAATGACGGGCTTGGGGGCTGATGGGCGGCGTTTGAGGCCCGCATACAATGCGCAGTTGTCGGTTTCTTGACCTTTTTGATTAATTATTTTGGAGTTACCTGTGTTCATTTCCTCTGCTTTTGCCCAAACCGCCCCTGCCGCTGCCGCCGCTGGCGGCATGACCGATTCACTCATGAGCATGCTGCCCTTGGTGCTCATGTTTGTCGTGCTGTACTTTGTGATGATTCGTCCTCAGATGAAAAAGCAAAAAGAGCACCGCTCAATGATTGAAGCCTTGGCCAAGGGTGACGAAATCGCCACCGCTGGCGGCTTGTTGGGCAAAGTGGTCAAGTTGGGTGACAGCCACCTGACACTTGAGATCGCCACGGGCGTTGAAGTGCAACTGCAACGCAGCGCCGTGGTTCAAGTCTTGCCAAAAGGCAGCATCAAGTAATTTAGAACTTTTTAACCCTGCAAGAGCGCGATCATGAATCGTTACCCGATATGGAAGTACGCGATCATCATGATCGCCCTGGTGGTGGGGGTGTTGTACACCCTGCCGAATTTTTTTGGTGAAGCCCCTGCGGTGCAGGTGTCTGCTGCCAAAGTAGCGTTCAAGGTCGATGCCAGCACGCAAGCGCGGGTTGAGGAAGCCCTGAAAACAGCCGGCATCACCGCCGATGTAGTCTCGCTTGAGGGCACGTCCATCAAGGCCCGCTTTGGCAACACGGACAGCCAGCTCAAAGCCAAGGATGCGATTCAGAAAGCACTGATACCTGACGCGTCCAACCCGGGCTACGTGGTGGCGCTGAATTTACTGTCGCGCTCCCCCGATTGGCTCAAAGCCCTGCACTCTTTCCCCATGTATTTAGGCCTGGACTTGCGCGGTGGCGTGCACTTCATGCTGCAGGTGGACATGCAGGCCGCACTCACCAAAAAAGCTGAATCGTTGGCCGGGGACATCCGCACCAGCCTGCGCGAGAAAAATGTGCGCCACGGTGGCATCAGCCGCAACGGGCAAACCATTGAGATTCGCTTTCGCGACATGCCCACCCTGGCTGCGGCCAAACTGGTTTTGCAAGACCAATTTGCCGACCTGCAAAGCGTGGACGCCCCAGAAGGCACCGAGTACAAGCTGACTGCTTCCATCAAGCCCGAGGCTGCACGCCGCGTGCAAGACCAGTCGCTCAAGCAAAACATCACGACATTGCACAACCGGATCAACGAGTTGGGCGTCGCAGAGCCCGTGATTCAGCAACAAGGGCTGGACCGCATCGTGGTGCAGCTCCCTGGCGTGCAAGACACGGCCAAGGCCAAAGACATTTTGGGCCGCACGGCCACGCTTGAAGTCCGCATGGTGGACGAAAGCAGTGAAGCCCGCGCCGCTGAAGCCGGCTCTGGCATGGTGCCCTTTGGCTCCGAGCGCTTTTTGGAGCGCAGTGGTCAGCCAGTCATCGTTAAAAAACAGGTTATTTTGACGGGTGAGAACCTGACGGATGCCCAGCCTGGCTTTGACGGCCAAACGCAAGAAGCCGTGGTCAACCTGACACTCGATGCCAAAGGTGCCCGCATCTTCCGCGACGTCACCCGCGAAAGTGTGGGTAAGCGCATGGCCATCGTGTTGTTCGAAAAAGGTAAAGGCGAAGTGGTGACCGCACCGGTGATTCGCTCTGAAATCAGCGGCGGGCGGGTGCAGATCTCGGGTCGCATGACCACGACTGAGGCCAACGACACCTCCTTGCTGTTGCGTGCTGGCTCACTGGCGGCACCGATGGAAATCATCGAAGAAACCACCATCGGGCCTAGCCTGGGGGCTGAAAACATTGCCAAAGGCTTCAACAGCGTGACCTGGGGCTTTGCCGCGGTGACGGTCTTTATGTGCCTGTATTACATGCTGTTTGGTGTGTTTTCCAGTATTTCGCTGGCGGTCAACCTGCTGCTTTTAGTGGCGGTGTTGTCCATGCTGCAGGCCACCTTGACCTTGCCCGGTATGGCCGCGATGGCTCTGGTGCTCGGTATGGCGATTGATGCCAACGTGCTGATCAACGAGCGGGTGCGTGAAGAGTTGCGCAACGGCGCCTCGGCGCAAGCTGCCATTCACGCCGGTTACGACCGGGCGTGGGCCACCATTCTGGACTCGAATGTGACCACCTTGATTGCCGGTTTGGCCTTGCTGGCCTTCGGCTCGGGCCCGGTGCGCGGCTTTGCGGTGGTGCATTGCTTGGGTATTTTGACCAGCATGTTCTCCGGTGTGTTCTTCTCGCGTGGTCTGGTCAATGTTTGGTACGGCCGTCAAAACAAGCTCAAAAGTGTGTCTATTGGCACCGTTTGGCGTCCTGAGGAAAAGTAATCATGGAATTTTTCAAAATCAAACGCGACATTCCGTTCATGCGGCATGCACTCGTTTTTAACCTCATCTCCTTCATCACCTTTCTGGCTGCGGTGTTCTTCTTGTTCAGCCGGGGCCTTCATTTGTCGGTGGAATTCACCGGCGGCACCTTGATGGAGGTGAGCTACTCGCAACCCGCCGACTTGAACGCGGTGCGCAATGTGGTGGCCAAACTCGGCTTGACCGACGTGCAGGTGCAAAACTTTGGCACCGCGCGCGATGTGCTGATTCGCCTGCCCGTGCAAAAAGGCGTGAGTTCGGCCCAGCAAAGTGAGCAGGTCATGACCGCCCTTAAAGGCGCGGACGCCACGGCCTCCATGCGTCGCACCGAATTCGTCGGCCCTCAGGTGGGTGACGAGTTGGCGATTGACGGCCTCAAGGCGCTGGCCTTTGTGGTGGTGGGCATCATGCTGTACCTGGCGATTCGCTTTGAATGGAAGTTTGCGGTAGCCGCCATCATTGCCAACTTGCATGACGTGATCATCATTTTGGGCTTCTTTGCCTTCTTCCAGTGGGAGTTTTCGCTGCCCGTGCTGGCCGCCGTGCTGGCGGTACTGGGGTATTCGGTGAACGAGTCAGTGGTTATTTTTGACCGTATCCGCGAAAACTTCCGCCGCTTTCGCAAGATGAACAGCCAGCAAATCATTGACAGTGCCATCACCTCAACGATCAGCCGCACCATCATCACGCACGGTTGCACGCAGATCATGGTGCTCTCGATGCTGTTTTTTGGTGGTGCCACCCTGCACTATTTCGCCATGGCGCTGACCATCGGCATTTTGTTCGGCATCTACTCGTCTGTGTTTGTGGCGGCCTCCATTGCCATGTGGCTGGGCATTCAGCGCGAAGACCTGATCAAGGGCGGCGCCAAGAAAGACGAAGACCCTAACGACCCCAACGCCGGGGCGATCGTTTAACGAGGACTCATTCGTTGGAAAAGCCCACCCGGCAAGCGGGCTACCAGTCCATCAAGTTCCAAGGTCATCAACTGGGCTTGCAAGTCTGCCGCATCTAGTGAGCAGCGGGCTTGCAAAGCATCCAGGCCGACGGGGTCATAGCCCAAAGCACTGAGCAAAGCATCTTCAGTGCCAAACAGGTCACCAAGGCCCTCTGGCTGTTCTAAAGCAGCTCCTGAATCAGGAGCACCCATGATTCGTGTGCTGATCTTCATTTCCTCCAACACGTCTTGCGCAGACTCCACCAACTTGGCGCCTTGCTTGATCAGGGCGTGGCAGCCCCGCGACTGAGTGGAGTGAATGGAGCCGGGGATGGCAAACACCTCTTTGCCCTGGTCAGCCGTCAGCTGTGCAGTGATCAGCGAGCCTGACTTCAACGCAGCCTCCACCACCAGCGTACCTTGGGCCAAGCCGGCAATCAAGCGGTTGCGCCGGGGGAAGTTGTGCGCCAAGGGCGGCGTGCCCAGCAGGTACTCACTCATGATCAAGCCGTGCTGGGCTATTCGGTGCGCCAGTTCGCGGTTTTCTTTGGGGTAGACCCGGTCTAGGCCCGTGCCCACGACCGCCACCGTGGCCAACCAGACGTCGCTGGGCTTGACGCTGTCAAGCGCGCCTTCGTGCGCGGCGGCGTCCACCCCCATGGCCAGGCCCGACACCACGGTCAAGCCCGCCTCGCCCATGGCTTTGGCGAAGCGCCGGGCGTTGGTCGCCCCTTGCGGCGTGGGGTTTCGACTGCCCACAATGGCAATGCTTTGCGTCAGGCTGCCGGTCAGGTTGTTGGCGATTGAAAACAGGGCGGGTATTTCAAGTGCCTCGCCCCCCAAAGGCTGCTCAGGGATGAATTTCCCGGCGCCCAACAAATACAGCATGAGCGGTGGTTCTTCAATGGTCAGCAAGGAGGCCGGGTACTCAGGGTCACCCAGCACCACGATATGGCGCTGGGCGCTGCCCTCCCCGGTTTCCTGTAACCACACCCAGGTTCGCTCCAGTTGTGCCGCCCACTCAGGGGGCTCCAGTTGCAGCGCCGCCACTTTGGCGGGGCTTAGCACCTGGCGCAGTGCCTTGGCTGATTGCGTCAACACCGCGCTAGGCAAGCCAAAAGTGGCCATTAATTTGCGAATGGCTTCGTTGCCAACGCCGGGGGTGAGTATCAAGCGCAGCCAACTGCCCAGTTCTTCTCGTTCCATGTCAGGCTTTCAGGTGGTTTGGGTGCTCTAGGCGGGGGGTTAATCGAATCTATCGCTCGCTTCGCTAGCGCTTAAATATATTAAACACCATAAATATTGTTTATTTATTAAATTTAATTATTTAAAGATTAATTTATCTTTGGATTGAGCTTGTTGATTTCGACTAAAGAGGATGACTTGCGCCACCCTTTTTAAAAAAAGCGAAAATACGCGCTTCTTTGAAGAGTTCTCATGGCCTTATTACCTATCCTTTGCTTTCCCGACCCTAAGCTCCACACCGTAGCCCGCCCAGTGATTGCTGTTGACGCCCGGATCAAGTCGCTCATTGCCGACATGCTGGAAACCATGTATGACGCCAAAGGCATTGGCCTGGCAGCGACCCAGGTGGACGCGCATGAGCGCCTGATCGTGATCGACATTTCCGAGGAGCACGATGAGCCGCTGGTGATCATTAACCCAGAAGTAGTCTGGACCAGCGCGGAGACTCATCTGAACGAAGAGGGCTGCCTGTCAGTCCCAGGCGTTTACGACGGGGTGACCCGTTTCGATGCCATCAAGATCAACGCCATGGACGGTGAAGGTAAAACCCGGCTGATCGAAGCCGACGGCCTGCTGGCCGTGTGCATCCAGCATGAGATGGACCACCTGACCGGCAAGGTGTTTGTGGAATACCTCTCCCCCATGAAGCGCGACCGTATCAAGAAAAAAATGCTCAAAGCCCTGCGTGAGGACGCCCGTTGAGGCTCATTTTTGCGGGTACGCCCGAGTTTGCCCGCGTCGCCCTGGCGCAATTGCACGCCGCAGGACATGAAATAGTTCTGGTGCTGTCCCAACCAGACCGTCCTGCCGGGCGTGGTATGAAGCTGCACGCCTCAGCGGTCAAACAATTTGCGCTTGAACACAATCTGCCCGTGGCACAACCGCGCAGTTTGCGCCTGGACGGCAAGTTCCCCGAAGACGCACACGCCGCCCACGAAGCCATTGAGGCCGCAAAGGCCGACGCGATGGTGGTCGCGGCTTACGGGCTGATCTTGCCGCAGTGGGTGCTGGATGCACCCGCTTTGGGCTGCTTCAACATCCATGGCTCCTTGCTGCCTCGCTGGCGCGGCGCCGCCCCCATTCACCGCGCCATTGAAGCCGGTGACCAAGAGACCGGCATCACGATCATGCAAATGGATGCGGGCCTGGACACCGGCGACATGCTGGCCATTGAAAAAATGCCTATTTCACAGACCGACACCACCGCCAGTCTGCATGACAAACTGGCCGAGCTGGGTGGGCAAATGATGGTCGAGACGCTCAAGACCGCTCAAAACGGCGCCCTAAAGCCGGTTCAGCAACCCGCAGAGGGGGTCAGCTACGCCCACAAAATTGAAAAGTTTGAGGCCGCCATTGATTGGGCACAATCGGCTGAGCACATTGTTCGGCGGGTGCGGGCCTTTAATCCCTTTCCGGTGGCGAGCACTGACATCAAGGGCGAAACACTCAAAATATGGAATGCGCAGGTCGCACCTGGTATGCCACCTGCGGGCACAGAATTTGGAACAATTCTGGCTGTAGAGTCCGAGGGTATTGCTATAGCAGCTATTAATTCAATAGTAACCATTACTGAACTGCAGCGCGCCGGCGCCAAGCGCATGCGTGCGGCAGACTTTGTCAGGGGCTTCGATTTGCAGCCGGGCATGTCTTTTGAGAAGCGCGCCCTCTAGTGTTCTTATTGCCTGCCCACTACCGCCACCCTGAATTTCAACAGGGTGCCATTGACTCCATGTCAGCCGCCCCCGGCATTGCGGCCTGGGGCCTGATGACGGGCGTGGCCATGATGAACTCGGGCATGAGCACCCTTGAGGCGCTGCTGATGAGCGTGATTGTGTTTGCCGGCAGCTCACAACTTGCGGCCATTCCCTTGCTGACGGCCGGCGCGCCCATGTGGGTGATTTTGGCCACCGGTTTTTGTGTCAACCTGCGCTTTGTGGTCTTCAGCGCCCATTTGCGACCCTTTGTGATGCACCTGCCACTGTGGCAGCGGCTGATGACGGGCTACCTGACCGCCGACCTGAGCTACGTGCTGTTCGTCAAACGCTACCCCCACCCTGGACAAGATGCCGATCAGTTGCTGGCCCAGCAGGCCTATCTGGCGGGTAATTGCGGCGTCAATTGGGTGGCATGGGTCAGTTGCAGTTTATTGGGCGTGGGGCTGTCCAATTGGGTACCTATTTCTTGGGGTCTGGGCTTTGCCGGCATCCTGGCGCTGCTGGGTATTTTGTGTTCACTGGCGTCAAGCAAGTTGCGCGTGGTCTCGGCAGGTGTGGCCGGGACAGCGGCAGTGGTCGCCTATGCCCTGCCCTTGAAGATGAACATTTTGGTGGCCATTGCCGCCGCCGTGGCCTTGTGTCTGATGGTCGAGAGCGCCGCCCTGATCAAAAAGGACAAGCCATGACCGGTGAAACCAATGTCTGGACCCTCGTCATCATCGTGGGATTGGCGGTCGTTACGGTCGTCACCCGCTCGTTTTTCTTCATCTCCAGCAAGCCTTGGCACTTGCCCCACTGGGCGCAGCGCGGGTTGCAATACGCCCCCATCGCCGCCTTGGCGGGTGTCATCGTGCCTGAGATGGTGATGACGCAAGGCCACTTCATCAGCACCTGGCAAGATGCGCGTCTGTTTGCGGTGGCAGCAGGTGCTGGCTGGTATTTCTGGCGAAAAGGCGCCGGTCAAGCGGTACTGGGCACGATTTTGGTCGGCATGGCGGTTTACTTGCCCCTGCATCTGGTTTTGGGTTGGTAACTAATAAGGCCTGATGGGCTTTTACAATTCGGGCAGTCTTTTTTTTTACTGTCAGGGTTATTTCATGAACGTCATTCGCTTCTCCGATGTGTGCGCAGCAGGCAAGGTAGCCGGTAAACGCGTGTTTATTCGCGCCGACCTCAATGTGCCGCAAGACGACACAGGCGCGATTACCGAAGACACCCGTATCCGCGCCTCGGTCGCCTGCATTCAAATGGCGCTGGACGCCGGTGCCGCCGTGATGGTGACCTCTCACCTGGGCCGCCCCACGGAAGGCGAATTCAAACCGGCTGACTCGCTGGCCCCTGTCGCCCAGCGCCTGGGTGAACTTCTGGGCCGGGATGTGCCACTGGTTTCTAACTGGGTCGACGGCGTGAGCGTGGCGCCGGGCCAGTTGGTGATGCTGGAAAACTGCCGCGTCAACGTGGGCGAGAAGAAAAACAACGAGGCGCTGGCCCAAAAAATGGCCGCCTTGTGCGATATTTTTGTACACGACGCCTTTGGCACCGCCCACCGGGCCGAGGCCTCTACCTACGGCATTGCCCAGTTTGCCCCTATGGCCTGCGCCGGCCCCTTGCTGGCCGCTGAGATGGACGCCATCAGCAAAGCCCTGGCCAACCCCAAGCGCCCCTTGGTGGCGATAGTGGCGGGCTCCAAGGTTTCGACCAAGCTGACCATTCTCAAGAGCCTAGCCCAAAATGTGGACCAGCTCATTGTGGGCGGCGGTATTGCCAACACCTTCATGCTGGCTGCGGGCCTGAATATTGGCAAAAGTCTGGCCGAGCCTGATTTGCTGGACCAAGCCAAAGCCGTCATTGAAGCTATGAAAGCCCGCGGTGCTGCAGTGCCAATTCCCACTGACGTCGTGACAGCCAAAACCTTTTCACCGGATGCCATTGCCACCATCAAGGCCGCCACAGACGTGGCCGACGATGATTTGATTTTGGACATTGGGCCTGAGACCGCCGCCTTGTTGGCAGCGCAACTCAAAGCGGCCGGCACCATCGTTTGGAACGGCCCTGTGGGCGTGTTTGAGTTTGCGGCCTTTGAGAATGGCACCAAAACCATCGCCCACGCCATCGCCGAGTCCAGCGCCTTCAGCATTGCAGGCGGCGGCGACACCGTGGCGGCCATCGCCAAGTACAACATCGAGGCCCAGGTGGACTACATCTCCACAGGGGGCGGTGCATTTTTGGAAGTGCTGGAAGGCAAGACATTGCCTGCCTTCGAGATTTTGGCGCGTCGCGCTACGGAATAACTGCTAAGGGCCGAGTAGCCCTGGGCCTGTGGCCCGCTTATCAATATGAAAAACGGCCACTTTGTGGCCGTTTTTTCGTTTGCCTTCTTGTAAAGCGCAACGCTCACGCGAATCGAGCCCAGACTCATTAACCCCACACCAACGAAGTCTTAATGCTTAAATTCGGTTTTTATTGACGATAAACTATAAAATACAACTTTATGAAAATTAATATTAAAGTTTTATATTAATTAGTCGTTAAATATATTAAATGATTTGAGAATATAGAATGAATAAAGTTCACCGCCTCATCTGGAACCAAGTCACCCAAAGCTGGGTCGCTGTGGCCGAATGTGCGCGGGGGCGCGGCAAAGGGTCGAGCCGCAAACTGATCTCAGCCGC
>CANBUY010000021.1 GCA_947372745.1 Comamonadaceae bacterium
CACGACCCCAGCCAAACCTTTGCCGCTTAGCGCTGAAGAAAAAACCAGCGCACGCAGCAACGCCGGACTCAACCGCGGCTTGGCGGCCATTGCCATGGGCCTGCGTACCGAAGGCGTGCGTGAATGGAACTACAGCGTCAACCTGCACCAAAAAGGCGGCATGAACGACCGCGAACTGCTGGCCGCCGCTGACTTGGCCTGCCAACATGAGGTGTGGGACCGCTGCATCAACACCAGCGATCGCACCAAAACACTGATCGATTTTGAGCAACGCTTTCCCATGCCCTTCAAAAAATCGGTGATACAACGCACCACCCAGATTGGGCTTGACCCAGCTTATGTTTATGGTTTGATTCGTCAAGAAAGCCGCTTCATCATGGACGCCCGCTCAGGCGTCGGCGCCTCGGGTTTGATGCAAGTCATGCCGCCTACCGCCAAATGGACGGCTAAAAAAATCGGCATGGTCGATTTCAAACCACACCAAATCACTGACCGGGACACCAACATTGCCATTGGCACGGGCTACCTGAAGCTTGTGCTGGACGATTTTGCAGGCTCCATGCCGATGGCCGCAGCCGCTTACAACGCTGGCCCTAGCCGCCCACGCAGCTGGCGCGGCCAAACCGGCGGCCCGGTGCTGGAGGCCGCCATTTGGGCTGAAAACGTACCCTTCCAGGAAACCCGCGATTACGTAAAAAAGGTGCTCTCCAACACCACCAACTACGCCGCCCTGATCACCGGCCAGCCCCAGTCGCTTAAAAGCCGTTTGGGTATGGTGGGCCCCCGAGACGCGAATGCAACTGTTGTCAACGCCGAACTGCCTTAAACCACGCCTCCCAAATTACCGGACAACACCGTGCTCAAACTTTATATCGGCAATAAAAACTACTCCTCCTGGTCCATGCGACCTTGGGTGCTCCTCACCCAAGCCGGTATGGCCTTTGAAGAAGTCAAGGTTCGGTTCGACTCATTCGCAGCCGGTTCCAGTTTCAGGCAAACCGTTGACGCCATCACCCCCACAGGAAAAGTCCCTGTTTTGCTGGACAACGAACTGGTGGTGTGGGACACGCTGGCCATCGCCGAGTACCTGGCCGAGCAGTTCCCCGAGAAAAACCTCTGGCCCCAGGACAAAGCGGCCCGCGCCCGGGCACGCAGTGTGTGCGCTGAGATGCATGCGGGCTTCACTGGCTTGCGCAGCAACTGCCCCATGAATATTGAGGCCTCGCTGCCCGAGGTTGGCGCGCTGATCTGGCGCGACAAACCCGCCGTGCGCAGTGATGTCGCCCGCTTGGTGGCCATGTGGCAAGGCTTGCTGGCTGCTCATGGTGGGCCGATGCTGTTTGGCGAGTTTTGCATTGCGGATGCCTACTTTGCCCCCGTGTGTATGCGCCTGAAAACCTACGCTTTGCCGCTGCCTCACGATGTGGCGGCTTATGTCGAACGCGTCTTTGCGTTGCCCGCTGTCAAGTCCTGGGTGGAGGGGGCACTGGCTGAAAAAGACTTTTTGGACTTTGAAGAGCCGTACCGACTCAAGCCCTAACCGGCGCACAACACAAGCATGAAGATTTACCTGGTGGGCGGTGCGGTGCGCGATGCGCTTTTGGGACTTCCGGTCAAAGACCGCGACTGGGTCGTGGTCGGTGCGTCGCCCGAGAGCTTGCTCAAAAAAGGCTTCATCCCTGTCGGCAAAGACTTCCCTGTTTTTTTGCACCCCAAAACCCACGAAGAATTTGCGCTGGCCCGCACTGAGCGAAAAACTGCTCCCGGTTACCACGGCTTTCAGGTTCATGCGGCACCCGATGTCACGCTGGAGGACGACTTGGCGAGGCGTGACCTCACTATCAATTCAATAGCTGCTTTAGCAATTTGCACGGAGCTTAAAGGCCGATTAGATGTAAATATCGCCATGAGTCCGCAAGACTGGCTTGACCAGCACTTGCTGGTTGACCCGCATGGCGGCCAGCAAGACTTGGCCTCCAAAGTGTTTCGCCATGTCACCGAAGCATTTCGGGAAGACCCGGTGCGAATTTTGCGGGTGGCGCGCCTGGCTGCCCGCTTCCCTGATTTCACTGTGGCACCTGAAACGCTGGCTTTGATGTGTGACATGGTGGCCCAGGGCGAGGCCGACGCTCTAGTGGCCGAGAGGGTTTGGCAAGAGTTGGCCAAAGGGCTGATGGAAAAAAAGCCCTCACGCATGTTTGAGGTGCTACGCGACTGCGGTGCGCTGGAGCGTCTGCTGCCCGAAGTCAACCGCCTTTGGGGCGTGCCGCAGCGGGCCGACTACCACCCCGAGGTTGACACCGGCGTGCACCTGATGATGGTGATGGACATGAGTGCGCAGCTGGGCGCACCGCTGCCCGTGCGGGTGGCCTGCCTATTTCATGACTTAGGCAAAGCCACCACGCCCGCCGAGATGCTGCCGCGCCATTTGGGGCACGAAGAGCGCAGCGCCAAAATCCTGAAAATCATCGCGCAGCGCTTGCGTCTGCCGGTTGAGTGCCGGAAAATTGCGGATGTGGTGGCGCGTGAACACGGCAATATTCACCGCAGTGGCGACTTTGCGGCCGCGCCCCTGGTGCGCTTGCTGGAACGCTGCGACGCCTTTCGCAAGCCCCAGCGTTTCGCCGACATCTTGCTGGCCTGCGAGTGCGATGCGCGTGGACGACTGGGCTTGGACCAAGTCCCCTACCCGCAGCGCCCCCGACTGATGGCTGCCCTCGAAGCGGCTCAAAGTGTTGCTACAGCATCAATAGCTGCTCAAGCTATGGCTGCGGGGGCTAGCGGTGTAAAAGTAGGTGAACTCATCCACGCCGCTCGCGTGGAGGCCGTTCGGGCCTTGTTATGCTTGAATCATGTCTAGTTTATTAATTGTTGAAGACGACGCCTTGTTGCGTGATGGCCTGCAGGCGCAATTAACCCAGGCCGGCCATACCGTGACCACTGCCAGTGATGGCCAGCAAGCCCAGCTTTGCCTGGAATCCACGCGCTTTGACGGCGTGGTGCTTGATTTGGGCCTGCCCAAGATCAGCGGCATGGACGTGCTGCACTGGATTCGCAAACGCCTACCCGCCTTGCCTGTGTTGATCCTGACCGCGCGTGACGGTGTGGACGACCGGGTGCAGGGCCTCAATGCAGGCGCCGACGATTACCTCACCAAACCCTTCAGCACCGCTGAGTTGCAAGCCCGCCTGAGCGCCATGCTGCGCCGAGCCCGCTTGCCCGCATTTGGCGGTTCGCTGGAACTGAGCACACTCAGCACGCGCCGCCTTCGCGTAGACGCCACCCTGCCCCAGGCCTGGTTGGATGACGAACCCATTGAATTGACCCAGCGCGAATGGGCACTGCTGTCCCTGCTGGTCAGCCACGCCGGGCAAGTGGTGAGCCGTGAAGATGTTTTATCAGTGTGGCAAACCGTGCCCGGCGAAGGCAACGGCGTCCCGTCGAACGCTTTGGAGGTGTACATCCACCGCCTGCGCCGCAAGCTGGATGACTCGGGCCTGAACATCCGCAACGTGCGTGGTTTAGGCTACATGCTGGAATCCAAAGCACCGTGACCAGCCCTGACGCCCTTCCCGGGCATGGACTCTCACTCAAGCGGCAACTACTCTTGTGGCTGTTGTTGCCCCAACTCCTTTTGTGGCTGGTGGGCGGTGCACTCACCTACCGCATCGCTTTAAGCTACGCCGAAAAAGGGATTGACCAGTCGCTGACCCAATCGGTGCGCTCACTGGCACGCCAGGTCAAGCCCGTGGGCTCGGGCCTGCTGATCGACTTTCCTAGAGCGGCACAAGACATCATTGAAGAAGACCCGACCGACCGCGTCAGCTACATGGTCTCCTCGCCACCCGGCAGTTTTTTGCTGGGTAACGGCAAACTGCCCGAGCCCCCAGGTGTCGATATTGATGTCACCGGCGAGCCCTTGATCTACAACACTACCGTCGATGGCAAGCCCATGCGGGTGGCGCTGCTGGATGTCAGCTACGGCGACCCGCTGGCCTTGCAACGCCTGCGCGTGCAAGTGGCCAAAAGTCTGGCAGTGCAGCAACGAATTGCCCAGGAATTGATCGCCGATGTATTGCTGCCCCTGCTCCTGCTGGGGCTTACTTTGGGCGTGCTGGTGTATGGCGGTATTTCCCGGGGTTTGAGCCCCCTGCGCCGCTTGCAGTCACAACTGGGTGGTCGGCAGGGACCCAGCGTGTCGGCCCTCGCCCCCATCGAGATGACACAAGCACCCCAAGAAGTACATGCCCTGGCGGGTGCTGTCAATGAATTACTCTCGGCGGTGCGCCGCAGTTTGTCGCAAGAAAAGCGCTTTTTAAACGACGCCGCCCACCAATTGCGCACGCCTTTGGCGGGCTTGATCAGCCAAACCGAGTTGGCGCTGCAAGAGACTGACCCGAAGGCCCTCAAAGACCGCTTGACCAAAGTCCTGTCTGGCGCACAGCGCAGTGCCCATCTGGTGCACCAACTCCTGTCCCTGGCCCGGACCGAGGCCGATGTGCGCCTGCAAACACTGGACGTCGCGGCACTGGCCCGCGAAGTGGCCCGCGAATGGACCCCACGCGCACTCGCCGCCGGGGTCGATTTAGGCTTTGAGGGCGAGGACAGCTTGCCGATTGATGGCGAAAAACTCTTGCTTCGGGAAGCCTTGAACAACCTAATTGACAACGCGCTTTTGTATGCTGGCCAAGGCAGTTTGGTAACCTTGCGGGTGCGCCGTGAAGCGGATCACGCGCTCATTGAAGTAGAAGACAACGGCCCAGGGCTCTCACCGGATGACTTGAAACATCTGTTTGAGCGTTTTTGGCGAGCCAGCGAGTTACCTGGTGGCTGCGGCCTGGGCTTGGCCATCGTCAATGAAATAGCCCACCGGCATGGGGGCTCTGCCTCAGCTAAAACCCTGGAACCACAAGGCCTGACAATTTCGCTGCGACTGCCGCTGGCAGTTTAGCAACGCGAGACTGGACGCCCGCCTGCGCGGGCGTGACGGACTTCATTGATTCCCAACTGGCCTTTTAATTTCCCCAAGACCCGTCATTCCCGCGCAGGCAGGAATCTAGCGACAGACCTTAACCCAAGCGCATACCGCTCTGGGCATTGAACCAGTTGTTGTGTTTGCTACTGACCGTCAAACCGGTTTGCTCGCCTACTTTGTAGCTGGTGTTCGGGGCGACGCGCACGGTGATCAGGCCTACGGCGGTTTTCACCACCACGTAGGTGTCAGCGCCGGTGGGCTCGACCAGCACTACTTCGCCGCGCCAGGGTGCCTCAGGGTGCAGGTGAATGTGCTCGGGGCGCTGGCCCAGTTTGACTGCCCCCACAGCGGGGCAAATCAGGTCGAGCGAACCGCCTGCAAACACAAACTTGCCTTGCTCGCCGGCTGCCTCAATCTGACCATCAATGAAATTCATGTTGGGTGAGCCAATGAAGCCTGCCACATAAGTGTTCACCGGGCGGCGGTAAATGTCGTCGGGCGTGCCGATTTGTTGCAACACGCCGTCTTTCATCACCGCAATACGGCTGCCCAGCGTCATGGCTTCAATCTGATCGTGTGTGACATACACGCTGGTAATGCCCGAGACGTGGTGCAGGCGCTTGATTTCAGCACGCATCTCCACGCGCAGTTTGGCGTCCAAGTTACTTAAGGGCTCGTCAAACAAAAACAGCTGCGGGTCACGGGCCAGGGCGCGCCCCATCGCCACGCGCTGGCGCTGTCCACCTGAGAGTTGGGCCGGGCGACGGTCCAGCAAGTGCTCGATCTGCAACATGGCCGCGACCTCGGCAATGCGTTTGTTGCGCACATCACGCGGCACCTTGCGCATCTCCAGCGCAAAGCCGATGTTGTCGGCCACGCTCATGGTGGGGTAAAGCGCGTAGCTTTGAAACACCATCGCAATATCGCGCTGGGCGGGAGCCACGCTCACCACGTCTTTGCCGTTGATCAGCAAAGCGCCCTCGGTGGGCTCTTCCAGACCGGCAATGATGTTGAGCAAAGTGGACTTGCCGCAGCCCGAAGGTCCGACCAGAATCAAAAACTCGCCGGGTGCGACGTCGATGTCAATTTTCTTGAGAATTTCAACGGCCTTGTCACCGCTGCCGAACACTTTGCGAATGCCTGAAATCTTGAGGGAAGCTGCCATGATTTTTTATCCTTTCACCGCGCCAGCGGTGAGTCCTTTAACAAAATATTGACCAGCCAGTACGTAGACCAGCATGGTGGGTAAGCCCGCAATCACGGCAGCCGCCATGTCCACGTTGTAGCTCTTGACGCTGCTTGAGGTGTTGGCCATGTTGTTCAGCCCCACCGTGATGGGCTTGCTGTCAGCACCACTAAAGGCCACACCAAACAAGAAGTCGTTCCAGATATTGGTGAACTGCCAGATTAAAGTCACCATCAAAATCGGGGTAGACATAGGCACCACAATGCGAAAGAAAATGCGCCAAAACCCAGCCCCGTCCATGCGCGCGGCGTTCACCAGTTCTTTAGGAATGGCGGTGTAGTAGTTGCGGAAAAACAGCGTGGTCCCCGCCAGACCGGCAATGCAGTGCACCAGTACCAGGCCGCCCAAGGAGCTGGACAAGCCCAAAAAGCCGAGCACCTGGCTCATGGGCAAGAGCACCACTTGGAACGGCATGAACACACCAAACAGCATGAAGCCAAACAGCAACTCACTGCCTTTGAACTTCCACATACTCAAGACGTAACCATTGATAGCACCCCAAGCGGTAGAGATCAACACAGACGGCACGGCCAAAATAACGGAGTTCAAAAAATAGGGCTTCAAGCCACGGCAATCGACCCCGGTACAAGCGCTGGACCAGGCCAGCCCCCAGGACTCAAAATTGAGCGAGGATGGCAAGCTCAACAGGTTGCCCGTGCGGATTTGCTCGGCGTCCTTGAACGAGGTGGCCAGCATCACATACAAGGGCGCCAAAAAGAACAAGGCGGCAAAAATCAGCAGGCTGTAAATAGCCAAACGGGATAAGAATTTAGTGCTCATGGGGTTTGGCGCGAAGCTCGCTGTAAAGGTAAGGAACCACGATGGCGGCCACGGTTGCCAGCATCATGGTGGCGCTGGCTGCGCCCAAACCGATTTGTCCACGGGTAAAACTCATCACATACATGAAGGTAGCAGGCACATCGGATGAAAAGCCAGGACCACCCGAAGTGAGCGCCATCACCAGGTCAAAACTTTTGATGGACAGGTGCGAGAGCACCAGCACGGTGGAAAACACCACGGGACGCAGGATAGGCAAAATGATGCGCCAGTAAATGCGGGGCAGCGAGGCGCCGTCAATTTGCGCTGCCTTGATGATGCTGTCGTCAATACCGCGCAAACCCGCCAGCGACAAAGCCATGGCAAACCCGGCGGACTGCCAAATACCGGCAATCACCACACAGTAGATAGCGGTCTCACTTTGCACCAACCAGTCAAAGTGGAAACTGGTCCACCCGAGGTCGTGCATCAACTTTTCCAGCCCTAAGCTGGGGTTCAAAATCCATTTCCACGCGGTGCCCGTCACAATGAAGGACAGCGCCATGGGGTATAAAAATATGGTGCGCAGCAACCCTTCAGCGCGAATTTTCTGATCCAGAAAAATCGCCAAGGCCATGCCCAAAATCATGGAGCCGCCCACGTACAAAAGGCTAAAAAGCCCGAGATTTTTCAGGGCCACAACCCAGCGGTCCATCTCCCATAGCTTCACGTATTGCTCCAAGCCCACGAACTCGTCGTAGTTGGGCAGCATGCGCGAGCCCGTGACGGACAACACGCCATTCCAGATCATGAAGCCATAGATAAACGCAAAGCCGAGCACGAAGCCCGGCGCGATTACCAGTTTGGGAATTAATTTTTCAATATTTTTCATGCATGAATTTCAAGGGTGCAGACAAACACCAAACCAATCGGCTTACGAAGATAGACTGCCGCGTTTCACTCGCAGTGACGACTACATTGCCGTCATTGCGAGCGCAGCGCGGCAATCCATGAACCTTCGACTTGCGAAGATGGACTGCCGCGCTTCACTCACAGTGACGTGTGCGACTTACTTCGTTGCAGCGGCTTTGGCGATGTTGGCGACGCCTTGGGCAACGGTGATCTTGTCATCGTTCCAGAACTGGCTGACCGCATCCTTGATCGCGCCTTCGGCTGCTGGCTTGATAGCCATGCCGTGGGCGACTGAAGGCACCAAACCACCGGTTTTGGCGGTGTCAACAAAGTCTTTGCTGGACAGTTTGGCGCAATCGTCAAACTTGGCCATGCTCATGTTCAAGCGAACAGGGATCGAGCCCTTGTTCAAGTTGAATACTTCCTGGAATTCGGTGCCCATGATGGCGGCAGCCAAATCACCCTGCGCCTTTTGAGCAGCAGCGTCTTTGAGCTTGTACATGGCGAACGAATCGACGTTGAAGGTGAACGAAGTGGATGTACCAGGAGCAGCAGCGCACAAGAAGTCTTTGCCTGGTGCTTTGCCAGCGGCAATGAACTCGCCCTTGGCCCAGTCACCCATGAACTGGAATGCGGCCTTCTCTTGCATAACCATAGCGGTGGCCAGATTCCAGTCGCGGCCAGGGGCAGCGGCGTCGGTGTAACCCTTGACCTTGCGGAAGGTTTCCAAAGATTTGGTCATGGTGGCACTGGTCAGTGCTTTGGGATCCAGCTTCACGAGCGCGTCGTTGTAAAACTTGGCACCGCCCACGCCCAACACCACCGACTCAAAAGTGGTGAAGTCTTGCCAGTTTTGGCCACCGTGTGCCACAGCAATCAGACCGGATTTTTTGACCTTCTCGGCGGCCACAAAGAACTCATCCCAAGTTTTAGGCATGCCCGTCACGCCGGCTTTTTTCAAGACTGCAGCGTTCGCCCACATCCAGTTGACGCGGTGCACATTGACTGGCACAGCGACGTAATTGCCTTTGTATTTCATGACATCAGCGACGACTTTGGGCAGCAAGCTGTCCCATTTTTCAGCTTTGGCGGTGGCATCCAAATTAGCCAACACGCCTTCACTGGCCCACTCTTGAATAGCAGGGCCTTTGATTTGAGCCGCTGCAGGGGGGTTGCCTGACACGACACGGCTTTTCAGCACGGTGGCTGCGTTGTCACCGCCGCCGCCGGCCACAGCGAAGTCTTTCCAGACGTGGCCCTTGGCTTCCATGATCTTTTTCAACTCAGCCACTGATTTGGCTTCGCCACCCGAGGTCCAGTAGTGAAGGACTTCGACTTCACCGGCCAAAGCCGCAGTGCCCGCGACCACAAGTGCCACCGCTGTGGCTAATTTTGAAAGTTTCAACATGTTTTGTATCCTGAAGTTATAACGACCGGCGCATCGGCCAGATCGCTTTGGGTTGATCCGCGCAGGCACCTTGCCGCTCGAATTAATTAATTGTTAATTAATTTTAATCTCAACGCATCAGGATTTACCCTTAAGCGCGGTCAGGCCACCAAAGCCAAGGCACCAAAGTCGCCCACTTGCTCCCCCAAGCCAGCCGCCACCAACTCGCAGCCCTGCGTGAGCGCTGGCAATTTACCTCGAATTTGCGCACGCAATTTGGGCAACAAATACTCGCGGTGATGCCAAAACACACTGCCACCCAAGCTGATACGGCTCAGATCGAGCGTCACGATCAGGTTGTACAAGGTGCGCCCCATCACGCGACACAATTCATCAATAATGGTCTCAGCCACCGCCTCACCTGCATAAGCAGCTACAAAAAGAGAAGCAGCATCCGGGTAACCCTGGGCGCCAAAACGACGTGCAATGGCATTACCAGCGATCAAGCCCTCGACATCCCCCACATTGCCGCAGCCACACAAGGCGTCAGCGTTGTCACTCACAAACAAGTGTCCCGCGTGACCGGCATTGCCGTTTTTACCGCGCAGCACATGACCATCAACACAAACGCCCACACCGATGCCGGTGCTCCAGGTCACGTAGGCGCAATGATCGAGCGCGCGGCCCTTGGTTTGCAGCGCCCCCCAGCGGCGCTCGGCCTCCAGCGCACCAATGCCATCGTTTTCAACCCGAACCCGCGCAAACACTTTTCTCAACGGCGCTTCCAGCAAGGCGGTATCCCAATCGTTGGGCAAGCCACGGGCTTTTCCGGCCATACCACCGCAAATATTGGGAGCGGCCAACTCCACCAGCCCGTCATTCAACACAAACGGACCACATGAGGACACACCCACCGCCGACACGTCGCTCAGAGCGATGCCCGCCAACTGGCAACTCTGCCCCACCATGCGAATAATTTGCAAGGCCAGCGCATCGTTAGTGCCTTCCTTGGCCGTGGGTTCGACCACGCGACCCCGCACGCCTTGCGCATCAGCCACGTTGACTGCCACTTTGGTGCCCCCAATATCAACAAAAGCCACGGGGGCAGCACCTGCTGGCAGCCGAAAGGAAGCCACTGTCATCTGATTGTTCATGTTCATGTCTATTAAAAATTAGTGTCAGGTGCGCCCGTAGTCATCACCCAGACGCACGATGTCATCCTCGCCTAAATAGGCCCCGAATTGCAGCTCAATAATCTCGACCAGATCAGCCGTCTGGTTGCTCAAGCGGTGAACCTGCCCACAAGCAATATCCACGTGACCGCCCACCGCCAAACTCAGCACCTGCTCACCCACGGTGACGAGTGCCACCCCTTGAACCACCACCCAATGCTCATCGCGTTGGCTGTGTTTTTGCAGGCTGAGCTGCTGACCCGGGTGGACACGAATGCGCTTGATTTTGTAACCCGGCACCCAGGACAAGTTTTCATACCAACCCCAAGGACGCTCTACCCGCTCAAGCACGGCACCAAGGGCACCAGCACTGGAAGGGTTTGTAGCATTTTGCATAGTGTCTGATGCTAAACGCTCAACGCACAGAAGGTTACCACCGGGTTACGGCAAACCCACCCCAGGAATTACCCGCTTATTTCGCGTGCGCAAGCGCCCAGCGAACAATGTCAGCTGCACCCATCGCGCCGGGCTGCCGGGCCACCTCGCGGCCATTGACGAACAAAGCCAGGGTCGGAATACTGCGAATGTTGAAGCGCGCACCCAGGTTTTTACAAGCCTCGGTGTCGACCTTGGCCAAACGGAATGAGGGTTCCAACTGCGCTGCGGCCTGCTCAAAAGCGGGGGCCATCTGCAGGCAGGGGCCGCACCAAGGCGCCCAAAAATCGACCAGCACCGGAATGTGGCTGCGTGAGATGTGGCGCTCGAAATTGCCTTCATCGAGCGCAAGCGAATGCGCCACAAACAAAGGTTTATGGCAGCTGCCGCAATCAGGCGCGCTGGCCAAATCGGCACTTTTCACGCGGTTGGTGGTGTGGCAATGGGGGCAGACCAGGTGCAGGGATTCATTCATTATTTAAGGGGGGGGCAATAGCAGGCCATGAAGCCTAAATCAACTTGGACAAACCACCGGCGACCATGCTGAACAGGAAGGTGGTGGCCAGCGGAATGTACCAGTCCCGCCCCCACAGCCGAAAAGAAAAATCGCCCGGCAGTTTGCAAAACCCAAGCTTACGCAACCAAGGCACCAAGCCATTGATGAGGATCAAGGCGAGAAAAATAACCAGAAGCCAGCGCAGCATTTTTAAGATCGCGAGGATTTAAAGCGTGTGGGTTCGATCACCGTGCGAGAAGCCCAGGGCATCCCAAGGCTCGCCTTTGCACAGGCCAATGACCTTGAACAACTCACCCATTTCGTGCTCCATGATCAGGCGCTGCGCATTCACCCGCACCGCCAGCGGCGAGGCGTCCATCAGTGGGCCAATGCCGCAGTTGATCAAAAACCGCGCTTGAGTGCAATAACCCAGCACGCTCAGCCCCGCGTCTTGAGCTGCCAGCGCGATGCCCGTGAAATTGACATGGGCGGTGATGTCCTTGACGCCCACCTGATCCAGCGGGTCCGGGTCAGAGCGGTGGTGCTGGTGGCACATGACGGTGCCCATGTGGCGCTGCGGGTGGTAGTACTCAGACTCGGGAAAACCGTAATCAATAAAGAAAGCCGCACCAACCGTCAGCTTGTCGGCCAGCGTGCTGATAAAGGACTCGCCCTGGGTGTGGATTTCAGTCAGGTAGTCGTGCGCGCCTTCAATCTCCACAGGCGGGCGCAGCGCCGTAGGTCGGTCTTGCCAAACAAAATCCTGGCCAGCCCCTTGGGCCACGCCACGTTCGAACCAAGCGCCGCCCACGCGCGCCAGCAACTTCACCGGCATGGCGTCCAGCACCTCATTGCCCACAACGACACCTTGCAAGGTGTCGGGCAATTCGTCCACCCAGCGGACGTGCTCGGCATAAAGGGCCAGTTTTTGCTGCTGCCGTAGGCGCAGGGTGCCCGACAAATCCACAATGGTGTAGACAGGCAAAGGCCGTCCCAGAGCCGCCAGACTCTCCAGCAACTGCAGCGCCAGCGCGCCCGTACCTGCGCCAAACTCCCAAATCTCGTGCGTGTGGGTGATTTGCAAAGCCTGGGCCACTTGGGCGCACAGCGCCTGACCAAACAGGGGCGACATCTCGGGGGCTGTCACAAAATCACTGCCAGCCGCCTCGTCGCCCGCCTGCTTGACGTGGGGCAAGGTGCCAAATTTGGTGCTGTCGTTGGCGTAGTAGCCCAAACCGGGCGTGTACAGGGCTTGCGCCATGAAGGCATCAAAACCCATCCAGCCACCTTGTGCGGCCAAGCCCTTGGCAATATGGGCACTGAGGGCGTTCGTTAAACTATAGGGTGTTTTCATCTTGCCCAATTGTCCCCGAATGTCACCCTCCCCTTCGACCCGTACTGTTCTTGTCACCGGCGCTGCCAAACGCTTGGGCCGGGAAATTGCCTTGGCGTTGGCCAAAGACGGCTGGCAAGTGGCGGTGCATTACCGTGGCTCCCGCGATGATGCTTCAAAAACAGTAGCTGACTGTGCACGACTGGCGGGCTCTAGCTATTCTTTTTATTCAGATTTAACCGACGAGTCGCATGTGCGCCAACTCGTCCCTCAGGTCATCGCTCAAATGGGGCGTCTGGACGCCGTGGTCAACAGCGCCTCCACCTTTGAACACGACACCACCGAGACCTTTGGCTTTGTCAACATGGACAAGCACTTCCGGGCCAACACCGGGGCGCCCATTATTTTGGCGCAAGCGTTGCACGCGCACATTTTGTCGCGCCTGGCGACTTCCGAGAGCGCCGAGCACGGTCCCCTAGGCGTGGTGGTCAACTTGCTGGACCAAAAACTGTGGAACCAAAACCCTGATTTTTTCAGCTACACCCTGTCCAAAGCCGCACTGGAAGCCGCCACCACCATGCTGGCCATGGCGCTGAGCCCCCACCTCCGAGTGGTCGGTGTGGCGCCGGGCTTGACGCTGACCAGCCATTTGCTGACCGACGAAAAGTTTGCCGCCCTGCACAAACTCTCGCCTCTGGGCCGCTCATCAACCGCCGCTGATGTGGCAGCCACCGTCAAGTTTGCGCTAGATAACCAATCGCTCACCGGCACCACGATCCTGGTCGATGGTGGTCAGCACTTGATGAAGTTCGAGCGCGATTTTTCAATGCTGTGATGCCTGCAGCCAACCTAGCCCTAAATATGCCCCACACCCAAGGTCACCAGACCCTCGCCCTCACTGGTTTGCGCTTTGACGCCAACCTGGGCATTCTTGAGTTTGAGAAAATTGCTCCCCAGCCAATTCAGGTTGACGCCGAACTCAGCCTGGGCGCTCAAGCTCTGCTGCCCCAAGACGACGACATCAACCGTGTGCTGGATTACCGCAAGGTGCGCCAAATCATTATTAATGAATGCACCAGCGAACACGTCAACTTGCTCGAAACGCTGATCGGTAAACTGGCCAACCGTCTGATGCAACTGCCCGGCGTATTGGGCGTGCGCGTCAAAATTGCCAAACTTGAAATTTTTGACGACTGTGAAGTGGCCATCCGGGTTGAAACCGGGCAATGGTGAAATTTGTGATTATGGAGAACATGTAATGAGTGCAGTCTGGACAGAAAACGATGAAGCCGAGCTGGAAAGCGCGACTGAAACCCAAGCAGCCCAAGAACCCAAAATTGGCCGCGACATTCAAAAGCTGGAAAAGCGCCTGCGCCACCAGGTAGGCAAAGCCATCATCGACTTCAACATGATTGAAGAAGGTGACCGCGTGATGGTCTGCGTCTCAGGCGGCAAAGACAGCTACGCCATGCTGGATATTTTGCTTAAATTACAGGCCCGTGCCCCCATCAAGTTCGAGCTGATTGCGGTCAACCTGGACCAAAAACAGCCCGGCTTCCCCGACCACATCCTGCCCGCCTACCTTAAATCGCTGGGCGTACCGTTTCATATCGAGACGCAAGACACCTACAGCATCGTTAAAAAGGTGATCCCCGAAGGCAAGACCATGTGCAGCCTGTGCAGCCGTCTGCGCCGGGGCATTTTGTACCGCGTGGCCGACGAACTAAAAATCACCAAAATTGCCCTAGGCCACCACCGCGATGACATGATTCAAACGTTCTTCCTCAATATGTTTTTCGGTGGCAAGCTCAAAGGCATGCCGCCCAAACTGGTCAGCGACAACGGCGGCCACATCGTGATTCGTCCTTTGGCCAATGTGGCTGAAAAAGACCTGATCCGCTGGGCTGAGCACCGCGAATTCCCCATCATTCCTTGCACCCTGTGTGGCAGCCAGGAAAATCTGCAACGCAAACAAATTGGCAACATGCTGCGCGAGTGGGAAAAGCAATACCCCGGCCGCACCGAGACCATGTTCACCGCGCTGCAAAACGTGGTGCCCTCGCACCTGATGGACACCACGCGGCACGACTTCAAAAACATCAAAACCACCGGCGTTCCCGAGGCAGACGGCGACAAGGGCTTTGATGAAGAAACCTTCCCCACCCACACCCGCCCCTTGTTGCAGGTCATTAATATTTAAGCTGACACCCCATGCAGGCCACCCGCATCATCGCTATTCGTCACGGAGAAACTGCCTGGAATGTGGACACCCGCATTCAAGGACAACTTGATATCAGCCTGAATGAAACAGGCCAATGGCAAGCTGAACGCGCCGCCCAGGCCCTGGCCGGTGAGCCGGTCCATGCCATTTATGCCAGCGACCTTCAGCGGGCCTGGGAAACGGCCCACGCCATTGCAAAAGCTGTCGGTCAAATCCCGCAACCTGAAATCGGTCTGCGCGAACGAGGCTTTGGCATTTTTCAAGGCCGTACCTTTGCTGAAATTGAAGCCACCTGGCCCGAAGAAGCCAAGCGTTGGCGCCAACGTGATCCGCATTGGGCGCCCGAAGGTGGCGAATCGCTGGCAGCGCTCACCGACCGCGTCACCCAAACCACTGCCGAGTTGGCTGCACGCCACGCAGGACAACAAATTGTGCTGGTGGCCCACGGCGGCGTGATGGACGCGCTGTACCGCGCAGCCACAGGCCAAACCGTGCAAGCACCCCGCACCTGGCACCTGGGCAACGCGGCCATCAACCGCCTGCTCTGGACACCCCAAGGGCTCACCTTGGTGGGCTGGTCAGACACGCGCCACCTAGACGGTGATGACGCGCTGGATGAGACCACCACCTGAATGACTGAATACTTGGGGAAGGCAACTTCTCTGAGAGTTGCTTTTAGTTTTTAGTCGCCCGATAGAACGCCTCTTCACGATGAACACATCTTTTCAAGCCCCATCAGATGCCGTCGTCATCGTTGGTGCAGGCCTGGCCGGCTTGCTCAGTGCGTACTTGCTGGAGCAACAAGGGCAAACAGTGCTTTTGATTGAGTCCCGTGATCGCATGGGTGGGCGTGTGCTCAGCGATGCAGCCACCACAGCTGAACCCTTCATTGATTTAGGTCCCAGCTGGGTATGGCCCGGCATGAACGAGCGGCTTAGCAAATGGACAGACACGCTGGGTTTGCAACTCTTCCCCCAATACCAGCACGGCGCCGCCGTACTGGAAACGCAAGACCACCAAGTTAGGCGCTATGCAGCCACCTATGCGCAAGAACCCGAATCCCAACGTTGGGTCGGGGGGGCCATCGCACTTCTGAATGGATTGCTGGATCGTCTCCAACGCACCCAACTGCTGCTCAACACACAGGTCACGCTGATTCAACATGCGACCGAAGGCGGTGTGATCCTCACTGCGCAAGGTCCGCAGGGAGAACAACAGCGACGCGGCGCATCGGTCATCGTCACGCTGCCCCCTCGTTTATTGGCCGAACGCATTCGCTGGGAACCCGCACTCCCCTCAAGCTTGACCGCGCAATGGCAAAGCGCACCCACATGGATGGCAGGCCAAGCCAAATTTGTAGCAGCCTACAAAACACCGTTTTGGCGAGAAGCAGGTTTGTCCGGTTATGCATCGAGTCGCGCGGGGCCCTTGGTTGAAATTCATGACGCCAGTGATGAATCGGGGCGGTCGGCTGCGCTCTTTGGGTTTGTGGGCGTCCCAGCCCAATGGCGCGTCAAGATGGGCGAGGCTGAATTGATTCAACGCAGCCTCAAACAGCTCACCCATTTGTTTGGCCCCCAAGCGGCACAACCGGAATGGGTCAAACTCAAAGACTGGGCGCAGGACAGGCACACAGCGACAGCGGCCGATGCTTTGCCGGTGAACAACCACCCCACACAGCAGCCCAGAAACTTGCCAGCGCCTTGGAAGGGATTGGCTTACTTAGCAGGGTCTGAGTTTGCCGACGACTTCAACGGTTATCTTGAAGGTGCGGCTCGATCCGCCGAATTGGTGCTCCGTGAGTGGGTGGCGCAGCAAGGCGCACAGCGGACCAGCCCGAGCGCCCCATGTTGAGCTGATCGGCTCAATCGTTTGGTTTCCAAGTCTTGACGTCCGGCTTTGAGCAGAAGTTTGTTTGCTGCAAAATGTGACCATGAATCAATTTCAGGTCATCGTGCTGGCCACACCAATTTTCTTTGTCCTCATTGGGCTTGAGTTCGCTTGGGGCCGATGGCGTCAACGCCAAGGCACAGGGCGTGACACCTACCGTTTCAACGACACGGTCAACAGCATCAGTCTGGGGGTTTTAAGCCAGCTTGGGGGCTTGTTTACCCAACTGCTCACGCTGGGCATTTACACCGCCATTTACACGTCTGCCGCCCTTTGGTCAGCGCCAGAGTTTTGGCAAAGTGGTGTCGGCTTTTTGGTAGCGCTGGTGTTTTATGATTTTTGCTACTACTGGCTGCACCGCGCCGGGCACCGCTGCGCCATTTTGTGGGCTGCGCACGGCGTGCACCACCAAAGCCAGTGCTACAACCTGTCGACCGCCTTGCGCCAGACCAGCAGCGGTCCCCTTTTGAGTTGGGTTTTTTATGTGCCCATGGCGCTTGCCGGCGTGCCACCTTTTGTGTTTGGCATCGTGGCACTGGTTGACCTGCTTTACCAATTCTGGGTGCACACCGAGCAGATCGGTAAGCTGGGCTGGTTTGACCGGGTGTTTTGCTCCCCCTCCAACCACCGGGTGCACCACGCCGTGAACGACGACTACCTGGATAAAAACTACGGCGGCATCCTGATCATTTGGGATCGGCTGTTTGGTACCTGCCACGAAGAAAACGAAGTCTGTTTTTACGGCACCCGCGCCCCACTGGAAAGCTGGGACCCCCTATGGGCCAATGCGCAAATTTACGCCCGCCTGCTGAAAGACTCTTGGCATGCTGAGCGCTGGCAAGACAAAGTGCGTGTTTGGTTCAAGCCCCCCGGCTGGCAACCTGCCGAAGTACAGGCCCGATTACCCCAATCGCCCTTCGACCTCTCGAGCATCAGCACCTACAACCCACCCCTCAGCCGAGCCACGCAGTGGGCAGTCGCTGGGCTCTTTATGGTGCTGTTACAAGGCGTATCCCTCCTGCTGTGGTTTGCTGACCGCCTGCCCAGCGAGCAATTAGCGCTGGGGAGCGCGCTGCTGGTGGCGGGTTACTGGTGTGTAGGTAAATTAATGAGGGTCAGATTCCAATTGTTTTGACAGGGCTTTATATACTGGGCACCCGCGTGGCAGAACACATAGCCACCCTCCTCATTTTGCGCACTCATTAAATACATCCCATGGAAATTAAGGTCAACTTTCTCGACAAGCTTCGCCTGGAAGCCAAGTTCGACGACTTCACGGTCATTGCCGATCAACCCATCCGTTACAAAGGGGATGGCTCGGCGCCTGGACCTTTCGATTACTTTTTAGCCTCGTCGGCCCTGTGTGCGGCCTACTTTGTCAAGTTGTACTGCGATACACGTAATATTTCTACCGAGAATATCCGCCTGTCGCAAAATAATATTGTTGATCCAGAGAACCGTTATCAGCAGATTTTCAAAATCCAAGTGGAGTTGCCAGCGGACATCAAGGAGGTAGATCGCCGAGGGATTTTGAACTCGATCGAGCGTTGTACCGTGAAAAAGGTGGTGCAAGCCGGTCCCGAGTTTGTCATTGAGGAAGTGGAAAGCCTGGATGCCGATGCGCAGTCTTTGCTGACCTTGGCGCTCTCCTCTGACACCAGCACCCATATTTTGGGTAAAGATCTGCCGCTGGAGCAAACCATCGCCAATATGACCGGCATTTTGGCAGCCCTGGGTATCAAGATTGAAATTGCTTCATGGCGCAACATCATTCCTAATGTCTGGTCATTGCATATCCGGGATGCGCATTCGCCCATGTGTTTTACCAATGGCAAGGGTGCAACCAAGGAAAGTGCGTTGGCGTCAGCGTTGGGCGAGTACATCGAGCGGCTCAACAACAACCATTTCTATGCCGGCGCCTATTGGGGTGAAGACATCGCCAACGCTGCATTCGTCCATTACCCGAACGAACGCTGGTTCAAACCAGGTTCCAAGGACGCGCTCCCCGCTGAAATTCTGGATGCGTACTGTCTGGAAATATACAACCCCGATAGTGAGTTATGTGGCTCGCACCTGATTGACACCAACTCAGGCAATGCAGAGCGCGGTATTTGCTCTCTACCCTATGTGAGGCAATCAGACGGCGAGGTCGTGTATTTCCCGTCGAACCTAATCGAGAACCTGTTCGTGAGTAATGGCATGAGCGCAGGCAATACGCTGGCCGAAGCGCAGGTGCAATGCCTGTCCGAGATTTTTGAGCGGGCGGTAAAGCGCGAAATCCTGGAAGGTGAAATGGCTTTACCGGATGTGCCGCATGAGGTGTTGGCGAAATATCCGGGCATCCTGGCCGGCATTCAAGGCTTGGAAGCACAGGGCTTTCCGGTGCTGGTCAAAGACGCGTCGCTGGGCGGGGTCTACCCGGTGATGTGCGTCACTTTGATGAATCCACGCACGGGCGGTGTCTTTGCATCGTTCGGCGCCCACCCGAGCTTTGAAGTGGCGCTGGAGCGCAGTCTCACGGAATTGTTACAAGGTCGCAGTTTTGAAGGTCTGAACGATTTGCCCCAGCCCACCTTCGAGAGTAACGCGGTCACGGAACCCAATAACTTTGTTGAACATTTCATCGACTCCAGCGGCATCGTGTCGTGGCGCTTTTTCAGCGCTAAAGCGGATGTCGAGTTTGTTGAGTGGGATTTTTCTGGACAAGGCGAAAACTCCAATGCCGAAGAAGCCGCAACCTTGCTAGGCATTCTGGAAGACATGGGCAAAGAGGTCTACATGGCCGTGCATGACCAGTTAGGCGCCATCGCCTGCCGGATTTTGGTGCCCGGCTATTCGGAGGTTTACCCCCTTGAGGATTTGATCTGGGACAACACCAACAAGGCGCTGCTGTTTCGAGACGACATTCTGAACTTGCACAGCTTGGACGATGCCAGCTTGGCTGCACTGCTTGAGCGCTTGGATACCAGTGAACTGGATGAATACTCTGATATCGCCACCTTGATCGGTATCGAATTTGATGAGAATACGGTCTGGGGTCAACTGACCGTGCTCGAGTTGAAGCTATTGATCAACCTAAGCTTGATGCAATTTGAGCTTGCTCAAGAGCTAGTGGGCGCCTTCTTGCAGTTCAACGACAACACGGTGGAGCGCAAATTGTTTTACCAGGCACTGAACGTGGTGCTGGAAGTGACACTCGATGAAGACCTGGACTTGCAAGACTATGCGGTCAACTTCCGACGGATGTTTGGCAATGCCCGCATGGATGCCGTCATGGGCTCAGTGGACGGCAGCGTGCGCTTCTTTGGACTAACGCCGACTAGTATGAAGCTAGAGGGGCTTGACAGGCACCACCGCCTGATCGATAGCTTTAAGAAATTGCATGTGGCGCGTGGCAATGTAGCGGCTAAGCCCTGATACCCAACACGACGTTTTCAATCACCTAGTCAGGCATCTGCAAAAAAACGCGTCCACCCTCGATGCGCACCGGGTAGCTGTGTATGTCAGCCGTGATGGGTGCACAGGTGCCACGCCCATTGCGCACGTCAAACTTGCCCTGGTGCAATGGGCATTCAATTTCATACCCATCAAGAAAGCCATCACACAGACGCGCATGGCCGTGAGTACAGACGTTATCGGTTGCGAACACTTGGCCATCAACCTTGTACAAAGCGATGTCGCGGCCGCTGACCGCGAGTCCGATGACGTCATCTTCGGGTACATCAGCTTCTTCAGTCGCGTCAATCCAGTGGGGTTTACTCATGGTTTAAATCGGGTAGATGATGGAGTTAGGAATCATTTCGCTGTCGTACACACACAAACGTGAAGCAAACTTCAAGCCTTCAGGCGTGCGAACGATCACATCGATGTAGCGCCCAACATTAAAGACCGTCGACTCTTGTGACAGTTTGGTGCGGAACACAGCGTAGTTGGCCTCTGACTCAAAGCGGTTCTCGTCAGCTTTGTGAATAAGTGGCGCACCCACAACGTGGCGCTGGTAGTAGGGGTCATGAAACAAGGTCTCGCGGATGCCATAGACGCGATCTTTCAGCATCCCCTTGCTATCAAATGCCAGCGTTGACAAGGGAAAACCGCGCTCATAGTTTTCGCGGGGAATCAACTTGTAAAGGCAGTCCTCGACAAAAAACTCGGGCCACAGATCCCAATCCCCTGAATCAACCGCCTGAGCATAGTCGGCATACAACTGAGCGACAGCCAGGTAGTCCTCGAAATTTATTTTGACAGCGTTCTTCATGCTTGTGCCTCCATCACTTCGCGCCAGTATTGGTACATGCCGCGAATGAGTGTTTCTGTGACCATGTGGTCGGTGTCTTCAACCGTGCGGCCGCCTAGTTCGGCTAGCGTGCGGTGGTACGGCTTCTGCTCAAAACCCTGCTGAGAAAATTCGATCACTTCTCCGTCGTCGGCCGACACAAAGCCGGCGGGTCCAAATAGATTGGCCTGACGTAATCGGCGCTGTGTCATCTCTTCTGTATCGTCCTCAAAACCGAAGTGGGTCCACACGAAATCGAAGGAGCCGTGGCCATCAGGCTGGATGTGGCGTGTCGACACGCTGTTGACTTGCTGCTGCAGGATGACACTTGGAAAGAGCGTCATCATCACGGCGGTCGGGCCATTCCACCAGGGCTCAGGCTCGATTTCGAGAAAGCGTGGATCATTGAGAACCATACTCTCCTTAAAACTTGATACCTGAGTCACCTGATCCGCTTTGCCCGAGTGACCTCGTGTCGAAATCATGGCCGCATGACGGTGGCGCGCATCCATTTTGAGCTCGGACTTGTTGTCAGCACGCCAAAGGCCAAAGGTGACAAACCAGGTGTGCAGCAAACCGGGATGATACGGATCCTTGATGTTCTCCTGCATCAACTTCCAGTTGCCAGGAATACGCTGTCGGTTGTAGCCCAGTATTTTCAGCTTGCGTCCATTGAAGAGGCGGTCGAAATAACTGAGAATGACGGGCCCGAGGAAGTCTTCGAGTGATTCAATCTCGTGGTCAAAACTGGCAAACACCACACCACCACGCGTCGCCACTTTGAGCTTTTTTAGACTGTGGTCTGAGGTGTTGAAGTCAGCCGGCATGCCACCGTTGACCTTGCCGTCTTGCTTTACCCCACGGCGAAATGGCACGCCCTGCAAATCGCCCTTGAGCGTGTAGCTCCACTGGTGGTAAGGACAGACAAACTCCTTTTTGTTGCCGTGGCGTTCACGGCAAAACTGCATGCCCCGGTGTGCGCAGACGTTTTCGACCACACTGATTGAACCATCGGCATCGCGGACCATGATGACGGAACGCTCGCCAACCACTGTGCGCTTGTAGTCGCCAGTATTGGGAATCTCCGCATCGAGGCCGACGTAGTTCCAATGCTTGGTGTAGAAAAAGCGCTCCAGCTCTTTCTTGTGTAGCGCTGGATCTGTGTACGCCATAAAAGGAATCCGGCTTGTGCCCTCTGATTCCCAATGCATCTTGTCGGGGAATACAACTTCGGAGGTGGTGGTCGGCGGGGTCATCTTGGTCTCCATTTTTCAATGATTAGTGGTGGTATTCATGGGCATCAAGTGCCACTGGCGTAAAACGCGTCTGCATAAATCTGTTCGGACAGCACACCCATCTGGCGAACCAGTAAAGTGGTGGCCTCCACCATAGGCGGCGCACCGCAGAGGTAGGCGCGGAAACCATCCAAGCTCGCCCAGTCTTTGGCAATGGCGTCAGTGACCAAACCAGTGCGACAACCTGGCGCTTGGCCAGACGTGACCACGATGTGTACATGCAGTTGGGGATGTTGGCGCTGAAGCTCTGCCAGCCATTCTTGGCCATAGATGTCGCGCTCCGAGCGCACCCCAAAATAGAGGTGAATATCGTTCTTCATGCCCTCAGCAATCACGCCTCGGATGATGGACAAAATAGGCGCAAGGCCAGTGCCACCAGCAACGCACAACATGGGTCCTTGGTGCTTGCGGCGCAGGTAAGATGACCCCAAAGGGCCGCTAACGCGCACTGTGTCCCCAACCTTAAGCGTGTTGGCGATATAGCCCGTCACTCGGCCTTCGGGAACCAGACGAACATGAAACTCCAACACTTCATCTGTGCAAAGCCCTGCCATTGAATAGGGGCGAATATGCGCTGGGGTAAATTGAAGTTGCGCGTATTGGCCAGATGAAAACTCAATGGGCTTGGCTGGCTTGAGCCGGATGCTTTTGATGTCGTGCGTCTGGTTATCTATCGCGACGAGCGTTGTTTTAATGATTTTTGCCGTGTGGACAACGACCTCGTCGGGTTCGGGTATTTGAACGATGCAGGCTTCGGTAAGAAAGGTCTGGCATGCCAACACGTAGGGGTCTTCAGAATCCACCACCTGCCCACCGATCACCTTGCAGCGACAAGTTCCACAACGCCCAGACATGCAGCTGTACGACACCGGCACATCGTTCGCGCGCAACGCCTCCAGCAGGTTTACCCCTACGGCAACGGTCAGCGTTCGCTGGAGTGGTTGAATAAAAATTTCCATGCGTCATCATCGGACGCCGACCATCATCAGTCAATACAATGGCATTAATGTTTTATATCACTGAAATCAATAATCATAGGGCGTATGAATGGAACTCAAGGACATCGACCTGAACCTGCTGGTGATCTTTAACCAATTACTCGTTGAGAGAAATGTTTCAAAGGTTGCTGAGAACCTGGGCCTTGGGCAGCCAGCCGTTAGCAACGCGTTGGCGCGGCTACGCAAGCTTCTTGGCGACGAACTTTTCATACGTACCTCAAGCGGTATGCAGCCCACACCTTTTGCCGACCAACTGGCAGAATCAATCGGGTATGCGCTAGGCATGATTCACGGCGCGATTAATGTGAAAAATTCATTTGATCCTGCAAACAGCAAGCGGCGCTTTTCAATCGGCATGACCGATATCGGTGAGGTCCACTTCCTGCCTCGCTTGATGGAGAAAATCCCACAGGTGGCGCCGTCTGTTTCCATCAGCACCGTGAGAAATACAAGCATCAACCTGAAGGATGCGATGGAGGCTGGTCATGTTGATCTGGCGATCGGATTGCTGCCGCAGCTCAAAGCGGGCTACTTCCAGCAACGATTGTTCACGCAGCACTATGTTTGCATGTTCAGGGCTGGGCACCCTTTGGACAATAAAAAAATTCTCCCAGCTGATTTTTATGCGGCCGATCACGTCGCGATTATTTCAGCAGGCACAGGGCACGGAATGGTCGATGACATACTGGATAAAAATCTAGCCCAGCGTAAGGTGAAGTTAACGGTTCCGCACTTTGTGGCGGTCAGTCACATTCTTCAATCGACTAACCTTGTAGCGACTGTGCCCGAACGCCTCGCAGAACACATGGCCAAGCCATTTGGCCTCAAATATGTGCCCCATCCTGTGAAGCTGCCAGAAATCGCCATCAATCTCTTTTGGCATGCCAAGTACCACAAGGACCCGGCAAACCAATGGTTAAGGGGGCTTCTCTTTGAAATGCATGCAGATAAATAAGCACAGTGATGAATAGAAATTACTCACTGTGCCGATCATGTGATTGAATGAATTCACCAATAATTTTTTGGTCTCACAGCTCCAAAAAACTCAAAGCATTCCGTTTACACGGGATAGTGCTGAACCGAGGGCTCAATCGTGATCCACTTGAGTTCTGTGAACTCATCAATCACAGCGCGGCCATCAAACTTGCCATAGCCACTGTTTTTGGTGCCACCGTAGGGTGCCTGAGCCTCGTTTTGCACAGTGGAGCCATTGACGTGGACAGAGCCCGAGTCAATGCGCATTGCCACACCCAGTGCCCGTGTCACATCGCGGCCAAAGACGGCGGCTGATAGCCCGTAGTCGCTGTCGTTGGCCACAGCCACGGCCTCTTCCACACCTTTGACGCGCACCACGGTGGTGATGGGGCCGAAGGTTTCATCACCATAGATGGTCATGCCAGGTTTGACATGGTCCACGATGGTGGCGGGCATGATCGCACCATCCGCTTTGCCGCCGCAGGCCAGTGTGGCACCCTTGGTCAAGGCGTCATCAATCATGGCGTTCAGGCGGGTGCCGGATTCGCTGGCCACCATCGGACCAATCACACAGCCCGGATTGACACGCGGGTCACCCATGAGCAATTCTTTGGCGCGGGCGGCAAATTTGGCGACAAATTCGTCGGCCACGGCCTCGTCAACTACCAGACGCTCGGTTGACATGCAAATCTGACCTTGGTACAAAAACGAGCCAAACACCGCGGCCTTCACGGCTTCGTCAATGTCGGCATCGTCCAGTACGACCTGGGGTGACTTGCCACCCAGCTCCAGCAAGCAGCGCTTCAAGTGGGTCGCGGCCTTTTGCGCAATGATGCGACCCACGCGCGTGGAACCCGTAAAGTTGATGCGGCGCACAGCTTTGTGCGCAATCAGCGCATCAATCACCTCGGGCGCGTCTTTGGGGGCATTGGTCACCAAGTTCAGCACGCCAGGGGGGAAACCTGCTTCAACCAAAGCATCTGCCACCAGCAAATGCGTCTTGGGGCTCGCCTCAGACGCACGGAACACCACCGTGTTGCCGCAGGCAATCGGGTAGGCAATGGCGCGCGCAGCCAGCACCACAGGGCCATTCCATGGCACGATGCTTAACACCACGCCCACGGGCTGGCGAATGGTCATGGAGAGTGCGCCGGGCTTGTCGGTAGGAATCGTTTCACCCTGGATTTGGGTGACCATAGAGGCCGCTTCACGGAACAGGTTGGCCGCCAGGTGAACGTTGAAGCCGGCCCACAGCGCGGCGGCCCCCACTTCAGCGGCCATCACTTCGATGAATTGAGGTGTTTTGGATTCCAGAACATCGGCGGCCTTGAGCAAGAGGCGACGACGCTCGCTGGGTGGTGTGTGGCGCCAGGTCTGAAAGGCGGCATGGGCCGAATCGACCGCAGCCACAGCGTCTTCTACGCCACCAGCCGCTGCGGTAGTAATGATTTCGCCGCTCTCAGGGTGGAGTCGATTGAAGGTGGCGCCGGACTTGGCAGCGACAGATTGGTTGTCAATAATGAGTTGGGATTGCATGGTTTATTCCTTGAGTTTGAGAATTTGTGAGTTAAAAAATTTTTTTTTCTAGCGAACACCGTTCAAGCGCGTGCGGTCAGGATGTCTGCCATGCGCTCGCCAATCAGCGCGCAAGACGCCATAGTGGCCACGCCAGCAATGCGCGGCATGATGGAACTGTCAGCAATGCGCAGCCCCTGCACGCCATTCACGCGCAGCTTGGCATCCACCACCGCTTCAGCGTCCTTGCCCATGCGGCAAGTACCGGCTTGGTGGAAATAGGTGGTGGCGCCATTGCGTACAAAGTCTTCCATGGCCTTGCCGGTCAATTTCTTGCCAGGTGCCACCTCACGTTTGACAAAGTCCTTCATGGCTGAAGAGTTCCCAATTTCGCGGCATACCTCGATACCAAAGGCGAGTGCCTTGACATCATCGGGATGACTCATGAAGCGGGCATCGACCACCGGCCTGTCCGCCACATTGGCAGAGCGCAGGCGAATCTCGCCACGGCTCTTGGGGGCGATCAAGCCCGCGCACAGCGCCCAGCTGGTGCCGGGCGGTGCGTATTCCTTGCCCACCACATCGCTGGCATAGGGCAGCTCAATTTGAACCAGATTGACGTCAGGCGAAGCCAGCGACGCCTGGCTCTTGAGAAAGCCCGCTGCGTTGGCGGCACTGTTGCGATGGGGAATGTGCTCCTTGGGCTCCCAGATGCAGCCGCCGTGAAGGATGTGGTCCTGAAAATTGCGCCCGACTTCCTTGGCATTCACCACTGTTTTGATGCCATGCTGGCGCAGCTGAGCCTCATCACCAATGCCACTGAGCATCAACAACTTGGGCGTATTGATGCCCCCCGCGCTGACAATGACCTCGGTGTTGGCGCTGATTTTCCGGACACCAGCGGCTGTTGCAATCTCAACACCCGTGACCTTGGTGCCCGACAAGGTCAGGCGGTCCACATGGGTGTTGACCAAAACAGTGACGTTGGAGCGCGACAGAACGGGGTAGAGGTACGAACGGGCCATGCTTTGGCGGCGACCATCGCGGATGATTTGGTTCATCAACGCAAAGCCAATGCCGCTTTCCTCGCGCGCACCATTTTGGTCGGGCAGCACGGGGTAGCCCAGCGCACGACAAGCCTCCAACATAGCGGGGGCAGCAGGATGCGGGTTGTGCGCTGGCTGGCACCAGACCGGGCCGTTCTTGCCACGGTAGCGAGCGTCTGGCGCACCTTGCCAGTTTTCCATGCGGCGATAAATCTCCAGCCCTGACTCGTAACCCCAAGCGCGGTCACCGCTGGCTTCGGCCCAGAATTCCAGGTCAGCCTTGAAGGGACGTGCCCAGATGGTGGCATTGATACTGCTGCCGCCCCCCACCACCCGGCCCATGTGCTCGGGTATGGCGCGGTTGTTGGTGCTGGGTGAAGCCAGGGCGACATCCTTCCAATCCCGCACGGAGCCCAGGTTGGTAAACCAGACGCTGGGGTCCATCACCGAGGGCGCCACATCCCAGTCGCCCGCCTCAATCATAAGAATAGAGGCGTCCTTGCGGGTGGCCAACCTGCCGACCAAGGCGGAGGCGGCCGAACCGGTGCCCACAACGATGTAGTCGTAAGCGCCTTGCACTTTGGCACTGCGTTCATTCTGGTTGGCACGGATAGCGTCAAGCTCATCCGCCAGAGCGCTCAGCCCTGCGGTGGCAAAACCTGCTGCGGTGGCGGTGCGCATAAATCCGCGGCGGCTCATGCGGTCAGCGATCAGTGCCCGTTCAAGATGCTCCAGCAAGCTATCGGGGGGCGCATTCGGCGTTTTTGAATCAATAGTCATAGTGATGCAGTTTGAAGTAGTGGTGATTAAAAAAGGAGTCTCCAGCGGCAAACGCCAAGCGCGAAAATTTCGCCGCTGGTGACAAACTTTAAGTAATTACGTCTGCATCAAATACATCGGGATTTCCCTAAGATGTAGTTGTTCCGTATCGGAACAATAAAAACCAAAAGAAAACCAAGAACAGGCCTCAAGACCTGAAGAAAAATGCCTACATGCCTTTGGAACGGCGATAGATCAGGCCACGAGAGACCTTGAGCTTGCGTGATGCTGCAGAGACGTTGCCGCAGCATTCCTTGAGCGTCTTGGCGATCAAATCCTCGTCTGCATCCCGAAGACTTACAGGCTCAACTTGGTTGACGGTCGGAGCGACTGAATCGAAATCCATTAGACGCTCACGGGATAGAGAAGCATCCTGGTTTACGTCATTCGAAAGAGCCTCTTGCGCAGGTCGTCCATGAGCGAATAGGTGGTGATGCCCATCACGTGCCTTGAGCTCGCACCGCACATGCACCTGCAATCCGTTAGACAAGCGCAATAACACATAGCTGAGGCCACATATCGAAGCGAGCGCAGAAAAGGTGCATTGGAAATCATTTTCAATTTTTCGGTGTCCAGACTGCACACCATCCTCAGGCAACCCCAATAGTCTGGAGGCGGCAGCATTTCGCCAAACAATTTTGCCTTCCATATCCACCCCCATCAGGCCGACCATGGGGGTATCGAGCATGGCAGGTGAAATCTGGAAACGGACAATGAGGTGCTCGTTGGATTGCGACACCAGTAAACGGTTTTCGATGGACGAGGCGTAAAGACCCACAACCGTTGCTGAATCAAAATTAAAGGGGAGGCCTTCGCTCGACATGTCCAAAACACCCGCTAAGTTGCCATGAATATCTCGAATGGGGGCTGCCGCACAATGCATGAAGTTGACACTCTCAAAGTAGTGCTCAGCACCCGATACACAGACCTGTTTACCCGTCCGCGCCACAATGCCAGGAGCGGTAGTGCCTAGGGCTTCTTCAGTGAAATTTACACCTACGCGGTGCGCCACGGGTGTAATTTTTTCATGTACACGATCGGTACGGGTGGCGCCAATCAATACACCACTTGGATCGGTCAACATCGCACTGCAATTGGTTGCACCCAGAACTGCGTGGAGCTCGTTGGCCTCAGCCAACCATGCTTCATGTAACAAGCGGTTTTTTTGCAGCGCGAGCTGCGCCCTGCTGACGGATACCGGCTGAAACTCCAAGCGGCTGCGCGGGTCTAGTTTCAGCCTAACACATCTTGACCAGGACTGGAAAACGGCCTCACTCACAATCCCGGAAGGAAGCTCACCGCTCTCAAAAAACTTTTCCCGAGCAAGTGCAACTCGATCGGCTTGGGTCGTGAAAAAGATAGATTGCATGGCCGGTCCTATTTAAGAATCGATGTGCCATCGAAGGCATTTAATGAATGTGTGTTCCACCATTCACATCAATCGTGGCGCCTGTCACGAAACCGGAAAGCTCAGAGGCAAGAAACAGACATGCGCCGGCCATTTCACGGGTAGTTCCCGTGCGCTTCAAAGGAATTGCATCAATGATGCCACGCAGGCGATCTTCTGACAAACCGTCAAGCATCGGGGTCTCTATCATTGCCGGACAAATGGCATTTGCACGAATACCAAGCGAACCAAACTCTCGCGCAATACTTTTAGTCAAACTCAACATTCCGCCCTTGGAGGCAGCATAGTGTGAACCACCAACTAGCCCACCTCCGCGCTGCGCTGCCAGTGAGGCCACATTAACGATGGCGCCAGAGCGGTTTTCCTTAAAAACTTTGAGTACGCTTTGGCATAAGAAAAAAGCACCCTTGAGGTTGATATCGAACATGTGATCAAGTTCTTTTTCAGTGATTTCAAGGATTGGCTGCGAGCGGACGATACCTGCAGAATTAACCAAGCAGTCGATCGTGCCATGCAAGGCCAGAACTTGACCAACCATTTCATCACAAGCCTCTGGCTTGCTGATATCACAACGTAGTCCATGAACAGAAACCGGCCCTGTCACTCGAGCTTCAATGGCTGATTTCACCTCATGAAGAACCTCATCGTTCATCATCACATCGACAACGACAACCTTTGCACCATGTTCCACAAATAACTCTGCTGTGGCGTATCCAATGCTTCGGAGTGACGCGGCACCCACGATGACACAAATCTTATCCTTAAGCAACATAAAGCCCTTTAGTTTTAAACTTGCACATTATTTTTTCAGTTGGCATTTCACCAAGAATCCAATCCACCACTGAATCGTGGCGGGGTACCCAGCCAAGCTCATTCTTTGCACGTACTGAGCGAACTCGACTATTACTTCCAAAAGAATAGTGCGCTCTTGGAATTCCCCATAGATTGGCAGCGACATCAGGATTCAACGACTCAACAGCAGGCAGACCTAGTCGTTTTGACAATGCGCTTCCAATTTCTTTAAACGACGCCTCGCCATTTTCAGCAAAATACAGCGCACCTGCTGGTGCTTTTTCTAGGCATAGCATATACAAATTAACCACATCATCAATGTGCACGTTCGACCACACGTTAAGTCCAGCGCCAACAATTTGAACGCGACCTTGCTGCCTGGCATTGCTCGCAAGAAACGGAACTTGTACGCTGTTCGGGTTTAAGCCTTCTCCTTGTCCATAAATGAGACTTGGACAAATGACTATTGAACGAATACCCATTGCCGAAGCAGAAAGAACTTTCAAATCGATATTTCGACGTGCTAGCTTTAACTCTGACACAACAATTGGGGTGTATTCATCAAAAATCGTGCCTGACTGATGACTTCCCCGCGCATCGTCCCCCACAATGCTTGAACCACTTGTATGTAAGAGCGGCTTGGAAGTTCCGGACAGCCCTTTGATCAAAGCCTGTACAGATTCAGCGTGATCTGCACTGGCGGCATTAATGACACCATCTGATTTCCGCGCCTCGAGCTCCAATAAGTCTGAATCCGACAGTTCACCAAGAACCGGCTCAATTCCATGGGCAACAAGCCAGTCGGCATTTACTTCATTTCGAATGAGTCCCCTTACGTGGACGCCACTTTTAACCAGCCGTACTGCGATGGAACCACCTATGTACCCGGTGGCTCCAGTGATGAAAATATTTTTTGGAAATGCCATCACTGGCCAAATCCAACGGATAAGCCAGGCACTGCGGCAACAATGAGCGTTCCAATGATGAGGGCAACGATATAGCCCACAATGGGTCGCATGCCACGACTTGGACTGACCCCGCTAATGGCACAAGCTGCGTAGTAGCCAACACCGAAGGGGGGAGCAAATAGTCCAATACCCATAGAGAGCACAACGACCATAGAGTAATGAACATCATTGATCCCGAACTGTTTGGCGATGGGAAAGAGTAAAGGACCAAACACCACAATAGCGGGAATCCCTTCCAGTACGCTACCCAGAATAATGAATGCCAAGATGGAGACAGCAAGGAAACCGCCTGCGCCCCCAGGTAACTGAGTCATCGCTTGTGCAAGTTGGCGAGAAAAACCGGATTGCGTCAATGCCCATGCCATACCTGTCGCGGTGCCAATAATCAACAGAATAGATCCTGATAGTGACGCGGTGTCGACCAATGCGGGCCAAAGCTTCTTGTAATCTAATTGGCGATAAATAAAGACACCAGAGAGGATGGCGTATGCAATGCCTATCGTCGACACTTCAGTTGCTGTCGCTACCCCTTCGACCACTGCCGCACGAATAATGAATGGCAATGCCAGTGCTGGACTGGCGATGAGAAGCGCTCTTCCAATTTCACGCCACGTTGCGCGTCGAACGCCCGTCATGTCCACTTTGCGATTGCGCAACCAGACAACAAAACAGAGCAGCACCGCCAAAACCAACGCAGGCACTAAACCGCCAGAAAAAAGTGCGGCAATTGAAATTCCTGTCACAGATCCAATCGTGATTAAAACGATGCTGGGCGGAATGGTTTCCGTCTGCGCGCCTGTGGCCGCAAGCAACGCAACCATCTCACCTTCATCAACACCACGCTTGCGCATTTCAGGAAATAGCACCGGTGCGATAGCCGCCATGTCTGCGGCCTTTGATCCAGAAATACCAGAGACAAGATACATACCACCGACCATCACGTAGGAGAGTCCACCGCGTACATGGCCTAGAAGCGAAGCAAGAAATTGGACCATGGCTTTAGCCATGCCACTGAGCTCAAGAACGACGCCAAGAAAAACAAACAGCGGAACCGACAGGAGCACCAGATGGGACATTCCCTCATCCATCCGACCCACGATGACAGTTGTCGGCTTACCCGTCGTCAAGGCAATATAGCCAAACGTTGCCAATCCAAAAGCAAAGGCAATAGGGATGCCGGTGAGCACGAGTGTCGCCACAATCACAACAAAAAATATGAATAAATTGATATTTCCAAGAGTCTGAAAAATTGGGGTCATCAAATAAAGTGCAACAACAGCGAATGCAGAGACAGCCAATGCAGACACCAAACGCTTCCAGTTCGAAACTTCCGCAAGTTTGAGGGCAGCGGCAACGCCCATCAACAGAATGCCGCAAGGCAGGGCTGCGGCACGCCAGGCATTGGAAATTTCTAGCGATGGTGAAGTGACGATAGCCTCATCTATCGCAAATTCAAATGATGGATAACCAATTAAGACTAAGAATGTTGCGGCTGCTACAACGCCTAATAGGTCCATGAATGCACGCTTTTCTGGCGAAGCCTTATCGACCAGCGCAGTCATGCGCATGTGCGCTGAACGACGAAATGCAATGACCGATCCCAGCATGGCAAGCCATAAAAACATAATCGCCGCAAGTTCATCAGACCAAGTCAGCGGCCGATGGATCACGTATCGACTAACGACACCCCCGAATAGAACCAAAATTTCAAGCAATACCAAAATTGCAGCGGGCACTTCAGTAACGAACCCAAGAATCCGATCAACTTTTGCGACAGTCCGAAACCAAGCGGTATCTGGCAGCCCGTTCGTTTTAATTCCGGATGAATTTTGTGTGTGAGATGACGAGTCCAAAGGGGCGTCTCCAAATAATTGATTGGAACCTGTACGATTCAAGAAGGGGCATCAACTGACCGCCGAATATTTTTAGTATTCGAACCTAAATTTGAAATTTAAAGACGGCCTGAATGGAGTCAGTCCAAATGGACCGACTCCATTTCATGAACTGGCTAGACCAGCTTACCCGTGTACTTTTCAAGCAGGGACCATGTTTCGGGGCCAAACTTCTTCTGCCATTCAGCGTAATAGCCAGCTTTTTGCAAGGTTTCACGGAATGGTTTCGTCTCAACACGATTGAACTGCATACCCAATCCTTTTAACTTGGTCTCAAGAGTAGCGTTCAAGGTATCGTGCGCTGTTCGCTGCTTCAATGCATGCGCGTCGAAGATACGAGTTGCCATCGCTCTCAGATCTTCCGGTAAGGCATTCCAGTTCTTTTTATTCCCAACAAGTGAGAAGTACTCCCACATATGCGAGGTGGTAGAGCAATATTTTTGAACTTCGTAGAGCTTAACTGCATCAATGGTTGGAAGCGCATTCTCTTGTCCATCCACCACCTTGGTCTGAAGTGCGGTGTAGAGCTCACCGATTGGCACTGTTGCGGGCGAAGCATCAAAGCCCTTGAACATCGATGTCCACAGTGGCGTTGCAGGTACACGAATCTTCATTCCAACCAAATCCTTTGGCGTCGAAATTGGCTTGGTCGAATGTGTAATTTGACGGAATCCGTGGTCAAAGACTCGGCCAACTTGCGTCAGATTAACCTTATCAAATGATGCGCGGATGTGTGCTCCAAGCTCCCCATCCATAGCCTTCCAAACGGTCGCGTAATCAGGAAATGCAAACGCAATCGAATTTATAGCCGCTGTTGGCATCAGATTTCCATAAATGGAGCCTGCGGTGCAAATGAAGTCAATAGCGCCTGATCGGACTTGAGAAAGCGTATCCGTGTCACTACCCAACTGACCACTGGGATAGACCTCTACATTCAGGCGACCGTTTGATTCCTTCAAGATTTCTGCACAGGCAGCTTTCAGTGCAATTGGTGTTGGATGACTTTCAGGCAACGTAATTGCAATTTTAAAATTGAATTTTGCAGCACCTTGCGCAAGCAGCATGCCTGGAATCAAGCTTGTTACAGCCACGCCAGCTATACGCTTCAATGCAGTTCTACGACCGCTCTGATTTTCGCTAACTACGTTTGTTTTATTTATCAAAATCATGTCTGTCTCCTGTTGATGTAATTTACTGATTTTTTTAGAACACATTGGGCTGGTGAACTTCGATGCAATGGCCATCTGGGTCGTAAAGGAACACTTGGTGCCAACCAGGGATCGCCCAGCATCCGTAGTCTGAATAGCGAATGCCCATCGCATCGCACTTACGCATAAAGCCCTGTATGTCGTCGGTACGGAAGCAAAAGTGACCATGCCCCATGGGGTTGACGAACTTCTTCATTTTGAAGCCAGTTTCCAGATCACGTTCCGACCAATGGAACTCAATGTCGCCATCGGTCAAGAAATCAACTTTGCCTGTATACGCACGATCGTCACGCTCTCGGCTAATCACGGTATGTTCGTTATCCGTAATCGTTCCAAGCTCAAACAGTGTTTTGTAGAACTTGGTCAATCTGGGCAAGTTGTCTGAGCAAATATTCATGTGGTGAAACTTGAATTCCATAGCGCTTTCTTTCGGTTAGGTTACGAACCCTCGATGACCGAGGCCATGCGAGGCAGCTCCAAATAATTGAGCTGGGAGCTTTACTTCGCCCGGATCTGTACGATACATGTATTTACATATGAAGTAAATAATTCGCCAATGAATTTTGATCGGGGTTTTCCCTAATCTTTCACGCATTTTTTAGCCTTAAACTAGAATAATTAATTACCAATGAATAAAATAATTCATACATGAATCAATTAAATGAAGAGCATTTAGCGCTGGCAACCATCCCGGAAGCCACCCTTCGCAAGGAAATCTGCAGTATTAGCGCGGCGCGAAGAGTCGCGGCAATGCTTGATCTGAATCCTGATGAGATCGTTGAAGGCGCACCGCTTCCACGCGGCTGGCAATTTATTTTGTTGGGGGCTGATACGAAACGATCGCTACTTCGTGCGGATGGTTTTCCAGGGCTTGGGGTGTCTATGCCAGACCTGGGGCTTCCGCGACTCATGCTCGGGAGCAGGTCTGTTGCATATAAGGAGGACATACCTATTGGTGCCTCAGTCAGTCGCCATAGCTTCATCCAAAGCCTTAAACAAAAATCAACGAAGTCGGGACCCATGGTCGTTGCCACAATTCAACATGAATTAAGGCTTGACAGTGAAGCCCCGCCTGCCCTGATTGAAACGCAAACGTACTTGCTACTGCCAGCGACCAAAGGCGCTTCGTTATTAACCGAAGCGAGTATCCCGCCCATCGTGACAGGGGATCTGGTGAAGACGGTGGTGCCGAATGAAACTCTCCTGTTTCACTACTCAGCGCTTGGGTTCAACTCACACAAAATTCACCTTGATAGAACCTATGCCCGCAATGTGGAAGGTTTTCCGGACTTGGTTGTGAATGGTGGTCTTTCAACCTTGCTACTTACTGATTTTTTTCGCCAGAAAACTGGCGCAACACTTTCTTCATTCAAGGCGCGTCACTTGGCGCCCTTGTACTGTGGAAGTCCCATCACGATGGTCGTCAAAAAAATTGAGTCAAAGTGGCAACTCCAAGCTTATGACAACCGTTCAACCCTTGCCGTCGATATAGAGGTAGAAACCCATGAGCTTTAGTCCTTTAAAAGGCATTCGAGTCCTTGACCTCACCAGCGTGGTCGTTGGCCCGGTCTGCACTTGGCGATTAGGACAATATGGCGCTGAAATAATCAAGGTTGAAAACCCTGAAGGTGACTTGATGCGCGAACTTGGTGGCGGTTCACCCACGGGACAGCATTCAGGTACCTACCTTCACCTCAATCGTGGCAAACGCAACATCTGCCTCGATCTTAAAAAATCAGATGCCACCCAAGTGATGGATCGATTAATTGAATCGGCTGACGTTATCGTTGCAAACATGCGTCCGCAAGCCTTAAAAAAACTTGGCTTGGATTCTGAGACTATACGGGGTCGTTATCCAGACAAGATTTACTGTTTGATCACGGGCTACGGCACCGACGGACCTTACGCCGGTCAACCCACCTACGACAGTGTTGTTCAAGGTGCAACAGGGATGGCCGGACTATTCCTTCGGCGTGATGGAAGTCCAAACTATGTGCCCATGCTCATCTGCGACCATGTCGCAGGTGAAATAGCTGCAGGCGCTATTCTTGCGGCCATTGTTGAACGAAAGGTGAATGGAAATGGCAGCACCATTGAAGTCCCGATGTTCGAAACAATGGCGGCCTTTGTCCTGCAAGAACATCTAGCGCAACATAGCTTCGATCCTCCTGTTGGACCACCCGGAGATCTTCGCTTACTAAGTCCTCACAACAAGCCCGTAAAAACATCAGATGGTTGGATTTCGTTCACCATGAACACTGATACGCAGGTTCGTGCGTTCCTACGTGTCACAGGCAGAGAGGCCTTAATTGATGACGCACGATTTAACTCTGTATCAGCCCGAGCGAAAAACGTTACAGAATGGTTTGAAGTCCGGGGAACGCCTCTGACGGGTATGACAACTGAAGAATGGCTTGAATTATTACAAAAAGCCGATATCGCAGCCCAACCCTGCCACACACTTGAAACGCTTCCGCATGACAAGCACCTCACAGCGGTTGGTTTAATACAGCACGAACAACACCCGACAGAAGGGAAAACGGCTGCCATTCGAGCGTCTATCAAATTCAACGACGCCTACCTTCACTTGCGCGAATCTTCACAACCTAAAGGCTGGGAAACCAAGCAGTTGCTTCAAGAGATGGGCTACGAGAAAAGCGAAGTTGCTGCTCTGCTGGCCACCGGATCGGCGATTTCTGCCTGAACCAGAGTTTGAGTTTTAGCGTCTAATTTAGGAAGGCAAGCTACGTTTTACAGTGCCACCTATTTTTTCAGAGAGTGTTCGTGCTGACGCGCCAAGGGCGGCTGTTACTTCAGGAATCGATTTACGTTGGTTCTCGTCAATCCGCTCGGAATAAGGAACGGTCAGGGCTGCAAGCGCACGTCCTTGCGTATCCAAAATAGGAAAGCTCACTGCGTAGAGTCCTCGAACTTGCACACTGGGACTTGATTCGAAGCCAATCTTCCGAATGACATCAAGAATGGGGCTGACTTGAGGATCTGCCTGAACTGGGCGCCGCTGAATTGACTCTTCTATCCATAATTTAGTGGTTTCAGAACTTTGAAACGCCAAAAGTACACGACCTGATGCTGAGATCAAAACATCAAGTTCCGAACCTGCACGCACGCTAAACCCCATTCCGCTTGGCGCATCAACCTTCGCTAGAACCAATTGCTTGCCTTGCGAATAAACGGTAAGGTGGCAGGATTGGTCAAGTTCTTTGGCCAATCTTTGCATGACGGGCATGGCCTCAAAAAGCAATCGATGGGTTGGCGGATTGATGTGCGAAAGTTCAAATAATTTAGTGGTAATCGTGTAAGAGCTTTCATCGACTTGAGAAACGTAATTTCTGTCAACAAGGCAGCTCACCATACGGTAAATTTCACCTACACTGCGCCCGAGCTGCTTGGCAATCTCTTTTTGCGAGAGCGCACCTTCGCTCTTGCAGAGCATTTCGAGAATGTCCAAACCCTTCTCAAGTGCCGGGGCTGCGTAAATGCGCCGCTCCGCTTCAGCTTTGCCAACAGTCACCTTCGATTCATCACTCATTCAAACCCGATCGAGCGTAGTTACATTTACGCATACAAGTTGATCATACAGGTGAATAATGAATTTTAAATATGAATATCAATTCCACCCATTTCCATTGGAAATGTACTAAGCACGATAGTTGCCGCTTCATCGAAATGCTTGATTTCAATCAGGTTCATCAGTCCAAACCTTAATCCCCTGCGCTATCGCCCTCGCGACGGGGAGGCGTTACGCCCAAGTGCAGATAAGCCGCATGGGTGGCGATGCGGCCACGGGGGGTGCGTTGCAGGTAGCCTTGCTGAATGAGGTAGGGCTCAATCACGTCTTCGATGGTTTCGCGCTCTTCACCAATGCTGGCCGCGATGTTGTCCAGGCCAACAGGGCCGCCGTCAAAGCGGTGGATCACGGCTTCGAGCAGTTTGCGGTCCATCAGGTCGAACCCTTTAGGGTCAACATCAAGCATGACCAGAGCGCTGTTGGCAATATCGAGTGTGATTTTGCCTGCGCCTTTCACATCCGCATAATCACGCACCCGACGCAGCAGCCGGTTGGCAATGCGGGGGGTGCCGCGTGAGCGTCGGGCAATCTCGTAGCCGCCGCGCTCGTCAGTGGGTACTTTGAGCAGGCCGGCACTGCGGCGCACAATCAAAGCCAGTTCGTCATCGGTGTAAAACTCCAGCCGCGCCACAATGCCAAATCGGTCGCGCAGCGGGTTGGTCAGCATCCCGGCGCGGGTGGTGGCACCCACCAGCGTGAAGGGCTGCAAATCGAGCTTGATGGAGCGCGCTGCGGGGCCTTCGCCGATCATGATGTCAATTTTGTAGTCTTCCAGAGCGGGGTACAAAATTTCTTCCACCACGGGGCTCAGGCGGTGAATTTCGTCAATAAACAGGACGTCGTTTTTTTCCAGGTTGGTCAGCAACGCAGCCAAATCTTTGGGCTTTTCAAGCACCGGGCCGCTCGTTTGGCGCAGGTTAACGCCCAACTCATGCGCAATGATGTGGCTCAGCGTCGTCTTGCCAAGGCCGGGCGGACCAAACAGCAGCACATGGTCAAGCGCTTCGTCGCGCATTTTGGCGGCGCTGATAAAAATCTCCAACTGCTCACGTACCTTGGCTTGTCCCACGTACTCGTCGAGCAGCTTGGGGCGCAGGGCGCGCTCAATGGCCTCCTCAACCGGCGAGGCCGGTGCGGCGGACACCACGCGCTTGGAAGGTGCGGGGGCAAAGTTATCGGTCTGAATACTCACAGAGGTTGGCCGTTTGGGAATGGGCCTTGACTATAGCTTGCGCTAGCGCCCAACTTCAGAACGCGTCTTCCGGCATGTCGGCGCAGGTCGGGTCGCGCCGTGACACCACCCCAAGCCAGGCGCCTATTTTGGGCAATTCATAATGATAGAAATAGCTTGCAGCCCTTATGCGACCAGCATGAGCAGCTACTGATTGCGTAGCATCTTGGCGCAAGGTTGCCAGTGCCACATCCAGCCACATCCAGGCCAGCACGGTGTGGCCAAAGGCCTGCAGATAGGGCACGGCGTTGGCAAGGGCCTCGGTGGGTTGCTCAGTGGCCCAAGCTGCTTGAGTAGCCTGGCTGACGTCTTGCAAGGCCTGCAACAAAGCTTGTGCATAGCCCGCAAGCGCAGGCACGGCCTTGGCCTGCGCCGCCGTCTCATGCATGCGCGAAGCGAGCAAGGCCAGCCCTCGGCCGCCTTCCATGCGGACTTTGCGGCCTAACAAGTCGGCAGCCTGAATGCCGTGGGTGCCTTCGTGAATCATGTTCAGGCGGTTGTCGCGCCAGTATTGCTCCACGGGACAATCTCGAGTGTAGCCATAGCCGCCATGCACCTGAATGGCCAGTGAGTTGGCCTCC
>CANBUY010000022.1 GCA_947372745.1 Comamonadaceae bacterium
ATTGATCTATCGCCGACAAATAAAGGAAATTTCTAATGACGAAAATCGCTCTCGTGACCGGCGCTAGTTCCGGCATTGGCAAGGCTTGTGCACTCGCTTTGCTTCAAGACGGCTGGCAAGTGGTGTTGGTTGGTCGCCGTGCAGACGCACTACAGGACACCATTGCTGCAGCAGGGGTCAATGGCCACCACGCCCACGCCATGCCTACTGACCTGTCCAAAGAACCCGAAGTCAAAGTGTTGTTTGAGCAAGTGCGCGCGCGCTTTGGCCGACTCGATCTACTCTTTAACAACGCCGGTATTTCCCTGCCCTACACCTTGCCCGGCGACATGCTCGGCGACGATTGGCGCCGTGCAGTGGACATCAATTTGAATGGCGCCTTTTATGCCTTGTCATACGCCTTCAAACTGATGCAAGAGCAAAGTCCACAAGGCGGTCGCATCATCAACAACGGCTCCATCTCGGCCCATGTGCCGCGCCCAGGTTCCATTGCCTACACCGCCACCAAACACGCTATATCAGGCCTGACGCGTGCCGCCTCTTTGGACGGGCGCCCCTACAGCATTGCCGTGGGCCAGATTGACATTGGCAATGTGGCATCCGATATGACCCTCAAAATGGTCAATGGCGTCCACCAAGCCGATTTGACCATCAAGCCTGAGCCGCGCATGGACATGACGGGCGTGGTCGAGACCTTCATGACCATGGCGCGCTTGCCCTTGTCAGCCAACATCCTGTTTACCACCGTGATGGCGACCAACATGCCCTATGTTGGGCGCGGCTAATTGCTCGGTGTGGTTCGCCTTAATATTTTCCAGATTTCCCGCTCTGCTTCTGTGGTCAGGTCAGGGCGGGCCATCAGGCTATCGACAGGGTTTGAACTCTTGCCCAGCGCGAGCGTTTTTAAATGACTAATTTGTTGGCGGTAACGTTCGAGCAAGATGTCGGGGGACAGGCCCTCCGTCACGTCTTGTTCAGCCATACGCATTTCCTGCTTCACCTTTTCCATGATGCGATTCACGTCTTGGGTTGACATATGGAGTCGTTCAGCCTCAGCCTCCAAGCCTTGTTGATCTTGAAGTGACAGTTTCCCCTCAATCAGGGTGATCCTGAATTCATTCTCAAAGGTTTCACGGTCGATGCGCAGTTGGTCGGTAAACGCCGAGGCCATCAGGCCCGCCGGTACCGCGAAAATCCCAATCCCTATAAAGCTAATCACCATCGTCATGAACTTGCCCAAGGGCGTGATGGGTGAAATATCACCATAGCCCACACTGGCCAGCGTGATGACCGCCCAGTACATGCTGGAGGGAATGCTGTCGAATTTATCGGGCTGGGCATCGTGCTCTAGTTCGTAGCCCAGACTGGCCGTCAAGATGACCAGTAAAACCATGATGAAGGCCGAGGCAAAGAGCACCCGCCGTTCACGGTTAACTGCTTTGAGCAAGGTGTTGAGGGTGCCGGTATAGCGGGTGAGCTTGAGCAAGCGTGAAAGTCGAAAGACCCGCAAAAACCGCAAGTCAAACGCTTCTTTAAGCAGGATGCCCAGGTAAAAGGGCAAGATGGCCATGAGGTCAATCAAGGCCCCAATGGTCAGCATGTAGCGCAGTCGGCCTTTGATGGGTTCTTTGTAATGCTCAAGTTCGCAGATGCAGTAAACCCGCCCGACGTACTCCAGCGTAAACAAGCCAACAGAAAAAATCTCAAAAATGTGAAAGTAACCGCCGAACACCGCCGCGATCGCCGGGACCGTCTCCAAAATAATACTCACCACAGAAATCAACACACTGACGATGATGAAGCTGTCGAGCGCCCGGTGCAGCCCGCCCGAGGTCGGTGTCGGGTGCATTAGTGAAAAAACTTTCTGCCTGAAGCTTCGTCCCTTGTTTTTGAGTCGAAACAAGCGAATCGCTTTGTACAGCCCATGTACAAAATTCAGATGTTGAAGAGATTTCATGGCTGTAGTTTAGGTTGACTAGTGAGCTTCTTGATTGGTTTGAAATTGATTCAAATCAAGGCTTGGGCGGATCAAAGTTTTCATATTTTTTCGCTACTCATGCGGAGTTAGTTGAGTCAGACAGGTGTAGGAGATATGAGGTGTGAAAAGTGAGTGTGAAATAGTGGTGCTTCACCCGTATCAGCGCAGATCGGAATCAGGGTGATAAGGTAAATTAGCCACTTCATTGGCTGCAAAAGCTTTTCGCTGCTGCAATCAATGGTTTGACATTAAGGAAAAATTCAATGGGAATGGACGATCGGGATTGGTGGCGAGATGCTCAAAAAGAGCGAGAAAAGCGCGGCAACAATTCCGCAGCATCCGGTTCAGCCATACGGAACCCGCCCAGCACCATTTTAAAAACTTTGAGATGGGGCACATTTGGGATTGTGGTTTTCTGGACCTGCCTCATGAGTTTGCTGTATGTCGCCATGAAGCACTACATGAACCCCAAGCCTGTCGTCGTGACTGCATCTGGTGAATGGATCATCCCCAGAGCAAGGGATGGACATTTTTACGCTTTAGGTTCTGTCAATGGAAAGCCAGCCAATTTCTTGGTTGACACTGGGGCATCTCTGGTTACCGTGAGTGAAAAATTCGCACTTGAGGCAGGTTTATCTCAAGGATTGCCAGCAGTGTTTAGCACTGCCAATGGAGACATGCCCGGCAGAATCGTGTCTGATGTTCCCGTCTCAATGGGGCCTATCAATGTTTCAGCCGTAAGGATCGCTGTTGGATTCGTTGGGCACGAGACTGGCGATGCGCTTTTGGGACAAAGTTTCCTGTCTAAATTTGAAGTTATTCTTCAAAAAGATCAGATGACATTGCGTCAACGTTAAGCGGTTGTATCGGCCGCAGCAAAGTTGTTTTTTTGCCTGATATTTTGTTGACCGCCATATGCCTGGCGCCCCCCCCCTTGTCTGATTGGTTGCCGCCTCTAACCAATAAAGACAGAAGTCTTTAACCGTCAAGCCGAATCGCTGCCAACAAAACGTACCAGCGTGGGTGCCACAGTCTTTATAAACATGAATATTCAATTTTAAGGACGCATAATCACCATCAATCTATAAATAACAATTAATCAGCCGAGTATCGGCAAAATATGCTCGACGACATCAAGAAGACCCTCTGGGCCACTGCCGACAAGCTCCGAGCCAACATGGATGCAGCCGACTACAAACACTTGGTGCTCGGCCTCATCTTCGTCAAATACATCTCAGACACCTTTGCCGCCCGCCGCGCTGACCTCACCAAGCGCCTGACCGACCCCGCTGACGCGTATTTCTTTCATGAGGCTGGCCCCGGTGACATTGAGGCTGAGCTGGAAGACCGCGACTATTACAAAGAAGTCAACGCCTTTTGGGTGCCTGAGCCTGCCCGCTGGGAAGCCCTGAGAGCCGCCGCCAAACAGCCCGACATTGGCAAGCGTATTGACGACGCCCTGACCCTGATAGAGGCCGAAAACCCCAAGCTCAAAGGCATTCTGGATAAACGCTACGCCCGCGGCCAGTTGCCCGATGGCAAGCTCGGCGAACTGGTTGACTTGGTCAGCACCATCGGCTTTGGCGACAAGCCCAGCACCGCCCGTGACATCTTGGGGCAGGTCTATGAGTACTTCCTGGGCATGTTTGCCAGCGCAGAGGGCAAGCGTGGCGGGCAGTTTTACACCCCGGCCAGCATCGTCAAAACCTTGGTGTCCATTCTCAACCCGCACAGTGGCCAGGTGTACGACCCTTGCTGTGGCTCGGGTGGCATGTTTGTGCAAAGCGAGAAATTCATCGAAGCCCACGGCGGCAAACTGGGCGATGTGTCCATCTACGGGCAAGAGTCCAACCCCACCACTTGGCGCCTCGCCGCTATGAATCTGGCCATTCGCGGTATTGACTTCAATCTGGGCCGTGAACCGGGCGACACCTTCAGCCGCAACCAGCACCCTGATTTGCGGGCTGATTTCATTCTGGCCAACCCGCCTTTCAATATCAGCGACTGGTGGCATGGCAGTTTGATAGGCGACGCCCGTTGGGTCTACGGCGACCCCCCGCAAGGCAACGCCAACTACGCTTGGCTGCAACACATGCTGCACCACCTCAAGCCCACCGGGCGGGCGGGCATCGTGCTGGCCAACGGCTCCATGAGTTCCAGCCAAAACTCTGAGGGTGAGATTCGTGCTGCGATGGTGGACGCTGACGTGGTTGAGGTGATGGTGGCGCTGCCCGGCCAGTTGTTCTTCAACACCCAGATACCGGCCTGCCTGTGGTTTTTGGTCAAGCAAAAAACCCACCGCAAGGGCGAAGTGCTGTTCATTGATGCCCGCAAGGTGGCCACCATGATCAGCCGGGTTCAGTCCGAGTTGACCGATGAAGTGATTGAGCGCATCGCCCAAACCGTATCGAACTGGCGCGGTGAACCGCTGGCCAAAAACTCAGAAAATAATAGCTGCCCAAGCACGGCCTATATAGATATACCGGGCTTTTGTCGCTCAGTTCCCTTGGCAGAGATTGCCCAGCACGGCCACGTACTCACCCCCGGCCGCTACGTGGGAGCCGAAGAGGTAGAAGACAACGACGAAGACTTCGCCACCAAGATGCAGCAACTCACCGAGAAGCTGGGCGAGCAGATGGCCAAGGGGGCCGAGTTGGACCAGCTGATTCGGCAGAAGCTGGGAGGGTTGGGGTATGGGTTCTGAAAAGCCACCGTCTAAAAAAATTGCTCAGTTAGAAGAGGCACAACCGCGTTTGCAGCGTGGTCGCACTGACCGCAGTGTCATGTTTCCCATTGCGCCCGAGTCAGTGGAGATGCCAGACAGCTACTCAGCGCTGCTCAAGGCGCTCAAGCAACGTATTCGGCAAGAGCGGCTGCGCGTTGTATTGAGCAGCAATGCGGCCATGCTCCTGATGTATTGGGACATTGGGCTCAGCGTGCTGAACAAGCAAACCGCCGAGGGCTGGGGAGCCCGCGTCATTGACCGATTGTCTGCAGACTTGCGCCAAGCGTTTCCTGACATGAAAGGCTTTTCACCTCGTAACCTCAAATATATGCGCACATTTGCCGCAACCTGGGCAGACAAATCAATTGTGCAAGCGCTGCTTGCACAATTGCCTTGGTACCACAACATCGCTTTGCTAGAGAAGTTGTCCGAGTCCAGCCAACGCCTGTGGTATGCCCGTAAAGCACTGGAACACGGCTGGTCGCGCAACATTCTTGCCATGCAAATTGAGGCACAGGCCATCAGCCGCCAAGGCAAGGCGCAGAACAATTTTTCCACCACGCTGCCCCCCACCGACTCGGACATGGCGGTGCAAGTGTTTAAAGACCCCTATCTATTTGATTTTTTGGGCACCGATGCCCCTCGACGGGAAAAGGAGTTGGAGCAAGGGTTGATCGACCACATCCAGAAATTTCTCATTGAACTGGGGCAAGGCTTTGCCTTCGTGGGGTGGCAAGTGCCTCTGGAAATCGGTGACAGCGATTTTTACCTTGATCTATTGTTCTATCACCTGAAGTTGCGTTGCTACATCGTGATCGAACTCAAGGCCCGAAAATTCACACCAGGTGATGGCTCTCAGTTGGGCATGTATATGACGGCAGTGGATCGTCTACTGGCTCACCCGGATGACAAACCCACCCTAGGTTTGCTGCTGGTGCGCGAGAAAAACCAGGTGCTGGTGGAATATGCACTAAGTGGAACGAAGCACCCTATCAGCGTTGCCGAATGGGAAACCGAACTCACCCGCGCGCTTCCCGATGAACTTCGCGGCAGCCTGCCCAGCATTGAGGCGATTGAGCGGGAGTTGGGGCTGGCCGGAGGCGATGCGGGTTTGATGCACGTCGGGGAGACTGGGGCAAGGCCGTGGTAAAAAATTTGACGCGGGAGTTGCAAACGGAATTTTCAGGGCGCAATGGGTTTTCAGGGCAAAACCTGTGGCTGATGCGCCAGTTGGTCAACGAATACACCGCCAAACCAAAACTCCAATCGCTGATTGTAGAAATCAGTTGGACCAAAAACCTGCTCATCATGGCGCGCCTACTGGGCATTGCCACCTACTCGGTCCCCCAGCAACTGCACGCCAGTTTTCAGGGGGAGTTGCCCAGCCCGGAACAAATCGCCGAACGTTGGGCTGGTTGCGCGTTGGTGTCGGATGGGTTTGAGGGGGAGGGGGTATGATTTCTGAACTCCTGCGCGAAAGCGAAACCGTTGAGCTTAAAAAAAGTCTGGCCGAACTCAAAGAAGGCATGGTGTCCGTAGCCGCCATTCTGAACAAACACGGTGCAGGCGAGTTGTGGTTTGGCATAGCCCCCAGCGGCAAGCCGGCGGGCCTAGACGTGACCGACAAAACCCTGCGTGACCTGTCGCAAGCCATTGCTGCTCACATCGAACCCAAGATTTACCCTCAAATCAGCACGCAAACGGTTGCGGGCAAGACCTGCATCCACATCCGTTTTGACGGCCAAAACGCGCCGTACTTCGCCCACGGTCGCGCCTACATGCGCGTAGCCGACGAAGACCGCCAGCTCAGCGCGGCAGAGCTTGAGCAAATCATCGTGGACAAAAACCAAAACGCCCTGCGCTGGGACACCCGCGTGCTGGACAAACCCTGGCCCGATCTGGAGATCAAGAAAGTAAAGCGCTTTGCCAAACGTGCTGGCCTGCAGTGGGATGCGCTGGGGGATGATGAAGAAAGCAGGCAGCAGCAGGCGCTGAACAAGCTAGAGCTGCTTCAAAAAGGAGAGCTGTGCAACGCCGCGAGGCTGTTCTTTGCCAAAGAGCCGATCCAGTTGCGCTGCGCCGTGTTTGGCACCACCGACACCGTCACCATCATCGACCGACACGACTTCGACGGCGACATTCTGGAGCTGATCGAAGAGGCACAAAAGTACATCCTCAAAAATATCCACATCGGCATGCGGCTCGAAGGCTTGTACCGCGTGGACGTGCCCGAGATTTCGATGGACGCGCTGCGTGAAGCCATCATTAACGCCTTTTGCCACCGTGACTGGCGCGACCCGGACTATGTGCAAGTGGCGATCTTCAAAAACCGCGTCGAAATTCGCAACCCCGGCAAACTCTATGGCGGGCTGACGCTGACTGAGATGCGCAAAGGCAATGTCTCGCGCCGCCGTAACCCGCTGATTGCCGACCTGTTTCGGCGCATAGAAATGGTCGAAGGCTGGGGCCGTGGCATGCCCTTGATCTTGGAAAGCGCCCCCAGTGTGGCGTTTCGACAGGTAGCCGGTCTGTTTATCGCCAGTTTTATGCGGCCTTCCTTTAGCTTAAACGCCAAGGAAACCCCGCAAAACCCCTCGAAACCCCTTAAAGCCCCACAAAGACACCTCAAAGATGTTTTGCTAACGCAGCTATCCGAACAACCGGGGTTAAGCATGGCTGCATTAGCCGAACTTAACCACACCAGTCTGGACAGTATTCGGCATCACTTGCTGGCTTTGCAGTCCAGCGGACGTATCCGCCACATCGGCCCGAGTCGTGGTGGCTATTGGGAAATTGTGGATGGTGCGAACGACGAAGGGGGTGGGGTATGAGTGCGGAGTGGCGCCAAGTCAGTCTCTTGGAAGTGACGTCCGCTCTTGGTGACGGTCTTCATGGCACACCCGAATACGATTCAAATGGTGATTACTTCTTCATCAATGGAAACAACCTTAGCAACGGGAAAATAATCTTTAACGACTCGACGAAACGAGTTTCAGCAGTCGAGGCTAAAAAGCACAGGAAGAATCTCACTGACAGAACAATATTGGTTTCGATTAACGGCACCTTGGGTAATGTTGCTTTTTACGCTGGTGAAAAAGTAGTTCTCGGTAAAAGTGCATGCTATTTCAACGTCGTGGAAGGCGTTGACAAGTACTTCATCCGCTACATACTGGCTAGCGAGAAATTCCAAGGCTACATACAGAATCTAGCCACTGGCTCGACTATCAAGAACGTGTCACTCAAGTTGATGCGAGACTTTAAGTTCAGCCTTCCATCAATTGATTTACAGCAGCAAGTTTCGGGCATTCTGTCGCGGCTCGACGACCGCATCACCCTCCTGCGCGAAAGCAACGCCACGCTGGAAGCCATCGCCCAGGCGCTGTTCAAGTCGTGGTTTGTCGATTTCGACCCGGTTCGCGCCAACATCGCCCGTCGTTCCCGCGAAGGCGGGAATCCAGACGCCATGGGTAGCAGCGAAGCACTGGATTCCCGCCTTCGCGAGAATGACGGGACTGTGCTTGATGAGGCCACCGCCCGGCTGTTTCCCGACAGCTTCGAGGAATCGGCGCTGGGCTTGGTGCCGAGGGGGTGGCGAGTAGATTCTGTATATGCAGTAACAACTCTCGTTTACGGTGCAGCATTTGCGTCGAAGCAATTCAACTCGAGCAAAGATGGGGTTCCACTCATTCGGATTCGTGATTTACGTGATGAGGCACCCGGAGTTTTCACGCCAGAAGTGCATCCAAAGGGCTACATGGTTCAACCCGGGGATATTGTTGTTGGCATGGATGGCGAGTTCCGCGCTTACTTGTGGGGTGGTGAACCTGCTTGGTTAAACCAGCGAGTTTGCGTTTTTTCGCCAAAAGCCGACAGGAATGCTGCGTTTATCCATCGATCCATCATGCCCCTGCTCGCAGCCGTGGAAGCATCGGAAACTGCCACAACGGTAATTCACTTGGGAAAGAACGACATTGATCGCTTCAGGATATTGATTCCTGATGATCATGTTCTCACGTCTTTTGGTCAGTTGACTGACGGCCTGTACTCACAAATTGTCAGCAACAAGCAGTGTGCGAGAACCCTAGCCGCACTGCGCGACACCCTGCTGCCGCGCCTGATCTCGGGCAAACTTCAGCTGAATGAGATTGGCTATGAAAATTGATTCTTCAGTTCTGAATGGGTTACCTCATGCCCAACGTGAACGCTTTGAAATGTACGCTACGGAAATCGTTTGTGAATCGTTCATCTTCACCGCTGACAGAGACTATTTGACTGCCAGGTTTGCGTACTTCCAGAAGCAGCCCCACTTGTTTTTATGGTCAGCGGCGCAGGCTATTGAAAAATACCTAAAAGCCAACATCCTGCTTCTCGGGAGTGGGAGCGTCAAGAGAACGCATGATCACACCAAGCTGGCATTTGCGCTAAGGGTGTCACATGCAGAACGACTTGATATTGACATGACGATACCTGATGGTTGGTCGGAGCAGGGGGTCGCTCTGTGGCCGAAATTGACTGTGGATGGTTTTCTTGAACGCATAGCAATACTTGGTTTGCCAGACGTGCGATATGACCAAGTGCAGTTAGACGTTCAATTACAAGACCTCGTCTTCCTTGATCGATTGGCGTTCAGTCTGCGCGACCGGTTGATCGCAGAAAGCGTTTTGGATTGTCGGCTCGTCAGTGAGCAAATTAAAAGTCGCTTTTTAGACCTTAACTACTCTTTTGCGCCAACAGATTACGCACACCCTTCTTGGGTGGGTTTGCGGTTGTTCCATACATCCGTTACCACCCTAGAAGCTGCTCTCAAGGGCTGCTATGGCCGCTCTGATTTGTATGGTGTTTGGGCTGAGAAGAGTATGGGGCTGAAGCCTTTAGATATTGAAAGGCTTTCGCGTCGGGTAACTGCAGCGGATGATTAATTGCATACCACCCCAAAAAGCGAAAAGCCCCGATGAACCCACCGAGGCTATAGCGCCGATCGAGAACCCCCAATCCACTAGATATTGAGTTTAACCTATTGCCGCGCGGCCTGCCCAGATCCCCGCTTTTGCTTTTTTCGCAGAGCCATGCGCTTGAAAAGGAACGTGTAAAAATGACCGAAGACCAACTAGAACAAGAAACCCTCGCTTGGCTGACCAATGTCGGCTACACCCATGTCTATGGCCCCGACATCGCTCCCGATGGTGACAAGCCTGAGCGGGCGAACTACGTGCAGGTGATCTTGACTCCGGGCTTGCGTGAGGCGATTCGCCAACTCAACCCAACGATCCCCACAGCAGCCCGTGAAGAAGCGCTCAAGCAAGTGCTTGACTTGGGCATTCCGGTTTTATTGACTGCCAACCGCCACTTCCATCGTCTGCTGGTGGCAGGGGTTCCGGTTGAGTACCAACTGAACGGCGAGACGCGCGGCGACTTTGTTCGGTTGATCGATTGGGCTGAGGCATCAAACAATGATTGGCTGGCGGTCAACCAGTTCTCCATCAAGGGGCCGCGCCACACCCGCAGGCCCGACATTATTTTGTTCGTCAACGGCTTACCGCTGGTGCTAATTGAACTCAAAAACCCGGCAGACCTGAACGCCGACATCGGACGCGCTTACGACCAGATTCAAACCTACAAGGAGCAGATCCCTGACGTCTTCCAGACCAATGAGATCTTGGTGATCTCTGACGGCACCGAGGCGCTGATGGGTTCCCTTTCGGCGGACCCTGAACGCTTCATGGCTTGGCGCACGATTGACGGCGAAACCCTGGACCCGCTGGGCGAGTTCAACGAGCTGCAAACCTTGGTGCGGGGCGTTCTGGCACCGAGTTACTTGTTGGACTACCTGCGTTACTTTGTGTTGTTTGAAGATGATGGCGGCATCGTCAAGAAGATCGCGGGTTACCACCAGTTTCATGCGGTGCGGCTGGCGATTGGCCAGGTGGTGGCTGCGTCGCGTCCGGGGGGCAGTCACAAGGGCGGGGTCGTGTGGCACACGCAGGGCAGCGGCAAGAGCATCACCATGACCTGTTTCGCCGCCCGTGTGATGCAGGAGGCCGCGATGGAGAACCCCACCATCGTGGTGATCACCGACCGCAATGACCTAGACGGGCAGTTGTTTGGCGTCTTCAGCTTGGCGCAAGACCTGCTGCGCGAGCAGCCGGTGCAGGCCCGCACGCGTCAGGAGTTGCGCACTTTGCTGGGCAACCGGCCCTCGGGCGGCATTGTGTTTGCCACCATTCAAAAATTTATGCCGGGCGAAGACGAGGACATGTTCCCGGTGCTAAGTGAGCGCCACAACATCGTGGTGATTGCGGATGAGGCGCACCGCACCCAATACGGCTTTGAAGCCAAGCTGAAAACGCGCAAGGCCAACTTTAAGGAAAACAAGCCTCTGGCGCACGATGAACTTGCTACACCAGCTACTAAAGTAATAGCAACTGGCGACGGCCTGTTGACGCCTCATCGGGCTGAGTTTGCGCCCCCTGCCTATGGGGTGGCGGGCAGTACCGAGCATTACCAAGTGGGCTACGCCCAGCACCTGCGTGATGCGCTGCCCCATGCCACCTTTGTGGCCTTCACCGGCACGCCCGTGAGCAGCACCGACCGTGACACCCGAGCGGTGTTTGGCGACTACATCCACGTTTATGACATGCAGCAGGCGAAAGAAGACGGGGCCACGGTGGCGATCTATTTCGAGTCACGCCTGGCCAAGCTCAGCCTCAAGGTACCCGACCTCGACTTGCTCGATGACGAGGTAGACGAGCTGGCGGAAGACGACGAAGAAAGCCAGCAAGCCAAGCTCAAAAGCCGCTGGGCTGCATTAGAAAAAGTGGTGGGGGCCGAACCCCGTGTAGCCAGTGTGGCGGCTGACTTGGTGGCGCACTTTGAGCAACGCAACACCGCCCAGAGCGGCAAGGCGATGGTGGTGGGCATGAGCCGGGATATTTGCGTGCATTTGTACAACGAGATCATCAAGCTGCGCCCCGACTGGCACAGCGAAGACCCGGAGTTAGGCGCTATCAAGGTGGTGATGACCGGCAGCGCCAGCGACAAAGCCCTGCTGCGCCCCCACATCTACAGCGCCCAAACCAAGAAGCGACTGGAGAAGCGCTTTAAAAACCCTTCAGACCCTCTGCGCTTGGTGATCGTGCGCGACATGTGGCTCACCGGCTTTGACGCCCCCTGCGTGCATACCCTGTATGTTGACAAGCCCATGAAGGGGCACAACTTGATGCAGGCGATTGCCAGGGTCAACCGGGTGTTCAAGGACAAGCAAGGCGGCTTGGTGGTGGACTACATCGGCATCGGCCATGAGCTGAAAGCGGCGATGAAGGAATACACCCAAGCCAAAGGCCGGGGTCGCCCCACGGTGGATGCGCACGAGGCGTTCAGCGTGGTGCTGGAGAAGATGGATGTGCTGCACGCGATGCTGCATGGCTTTGATTACGCAGGTTTCTTGACGGGAGGCCACAAAACCTTGGCCGGTGCAGCCAACCATGTGCTCGGCATTAAAACAGGCGAAACCCGCGACGGGAAAAAACGCTTTGCCGATACCGCGCTGGCCATGAGCCAAGCCTTTACCCTGTGCTGCACCTTGGATGAGGCGAAGGCAGTGCGCGAAGAAGTGGCATTTTTGCAAGGCGTCAAAGTGATGCTGACCAAGCGGGAGGTGACCGCCCAACGCCGCACGGACGAGGCGCGCGAGCTGGCCATTCGCCAGATCATTAGCCAGTCGGTGGTGTCAGAGCGCGTGATGGATATTTTTGACGCGGTGGGCTTGGACAAGCCCAACATCGGCCTGCTTGATGAAGGTTTTTTGGCCCAGGTACAGAGCTTGCCGGAAAAAAACTTGGCGGTGGAGCTGCTGGAGCGGCTGCTGGAAGGGGAGATCAAAAGCCGCTTTGCCAGCAACGTGGTGCAAAGCCGCAAGTTCTCAGAGATGCTGACCAGCGTGATCACCCGGTATCAAAACCGCTCCATCGAGACCGCACAGGTCATGTCTGAGCTGGTGGCGATGGCGGGTAAGTTTCGAGATGCTGCGTCCCGTGGCGCCGAGCTGGGCTTGACCGAAGATGAAGTGAAGTTTTACGACGCCTTGGCCAACAACGAATCAGCAGTGCTGCTGATGACCGATGAAACCCTCAAGAAGATTGCCCATGAGTTGACTGAGAACCTGCGTCAAAACCTGAGCGTGGACTGGTCTGAGCGTGAGAGTGTGCGGGCCAAGCTGCGCTTGATGGTGAAACGCATCTTGCGCAAATACAAATACCCCCCGGATTTGCAAGAGGCCGCCGTGGAGCTGGTGCTGCAGCAGGCGCAGGTGCTGGGGGATAGTTGGGCCTAATGTGGGGGGCGTATGGCCTTGATGTCTTTCATCAAAATGAAGAGATGAAATGGATCAGATGGACTGGGCTCGAACGCACAGTTGAGGTACCACTGCCTGGCTGACTCGTCTTTGGCATGCACCAGCAGTGCGCGAATTCCGGCAATGTCTGCGGCCTGTGCGGTGCGCATCAGTGCATCCTTGAGTAAGGCTTTGCCAAGCCCTGCGCCTTGGTGCTGAAGGTCGACAGCAAGCCTGGCCAGAATCATGACCGGAACTGGGTGTTGTGGAATGCCCTTGGTCACACGCGGGGCTGCCTTTGATGGCTCAACGCTGCCAACGGCCAAGCTGTAAAACCCAACAACCGTGCCTGAATGGCAGCTCACGTAAGTCTGCGCACTGTTGGATTTTTGGTTGACGAGCGCAAAGCGCTGTAGAAACTGGTTCAGTGCTGGCTGACCGCAATCAAAGGACTCGACAGCGTCGGAGGCGGCCAGTTTGCGAACGGGCTGGTAAGCCTGCGCATTCAACCAAGTAACCCTGGCTCAGACAAAAGCTGCTTGAGCTTTGGCTTTGCGCTCACGGGTTGGTCTAGTGCTGTCTGAAACGCCAGCCATTTCTCGTCGCTCAGTTCAAATCGGGTGCGGTCAGCCAAAGTTTGATTCGCAGCGAGGATGCCCGCATCAAGCAAAAACTCACTCACATTCTTGTGCGCCACACGCGCCGCTTCCTGAAGCAACTGCTTGACGGGCATGCTGGCTCGAACGTCAATACGCTCGGACTTGGAACGTATAACAGTGGTCATGCGGGGTCCTTTGTAAAAAGAGGTTTGATCATAACGTCCGGACAGCGGCCCGACAAGTGCAGGGCTTGACTTGCAGTGTGGGGTCAGAGAGGGGTAAGGGCGGCGCAAAGGCTCGCGCAAATAGAAAAGCCCCAAGTGAATCAATCACTTGGGGCTTTTGTATTGGCGGAAACGGTGAGATTCGAACTCACGAAACCTTTCGGTTTGCTAGTTTTCAAGACTAGTGCAATCGGCCACTCTGCCACATTTCCAAGCTGCGTATTCTAACTGGCTTGCAGCATGCCTTTGGCTTCAATGAAGGCAATCACCTCGGCAAGGCCTGAATTTGTCTTTAAATTGGTCATGACAAAGGGTTTGAGGCCTTTGGCGGTGGTGCGCATGCGGGTGGTGTCGGCGGCCATCACATCCAGATTAGCGCCCACGTAGGGGGCTAGGTCGGTTTTGTTGATGACGAAGAGGTCACTTTTGGTGATACCGGGGCCGCCTTTGCGGGGTATCTTTTCTCCGGCTGCCACGTCAATGACGTAAATGGTCAGGTCGCTGAGTTCGGGGCTGAAGGTGGCGGCCAGGTTGTCGCCACCGCTCTCAATGAACACGATGTCGGCGTTGGGGAATTCCTCCAACATGCGGTCAATGGCTTCCAGGTTGATGGAGGCGTCTTCCCGAATGGCGGTGTGGGGGCAGCCGCCCGTCTCGACGCCCATGATGCGCTCGGCGTCCAGCGCGCCGCTCACGGTCAAAATTCGCTGGTCTTCTTTGGTGTAAATGTCATTAGTGATGGCAACCAGATCGTACTTTTCGCGCATGCCTTTGCACAGCATCTCCAGCAGGGTAGTTTTGCCGGAGCCTACCGGGCCGCCGATGCCTACGCGCAAGGGGGGGAGTTTTTTGGTGCGGTTGGCAATATGGTGCAGTGCAGACATGGTGTGTTCTTTCAGGACCTGAAAAGGCGGGAGTATTGAACTTCATGCTGGGCACTCAAAATGGCCAGCATGGGAGAAAAGGCTTGCAGATCGTCGTGCCCCAGACTCAGGGCGTGGTTGACTGCGGCGGGAATCTCAGCGGTCAGGGCTGACAAAATGCGTTGCCCGGCGCTTTGGCCAAGGGGTACTGATTTGATGGCGGCTTGCACCATGTTTTCTGCCCAGCCAAAGGCATAGGCCAGCAAACAATCGCGCAGCGAGGCCTGCGTGGCCGAGGCGGCCAGGGCAAAAGCCAGCGGGTAAGTGGGTTGCAAGGCAGCCAGTGTTTCAATTTGTGCGGGAAGGGCGGTGGTGTGGTTGCGCAACCACTCCAGCAGCGAGCGGCCCATTTGCTCTGTTTGCGCACGCAGTTCGCTGCTTTCGCGGGTTTGCAGTACCCAGGCATTGAGCGATGAGATGCGTGCAGTATCGCCGGCTTGCCAAGCCGGCACCGCTTGCGCCACCACGGCCAGGTCGCTTCGGGCCAGGCTTAAATTCAGCTGATCCAACAGCCACGCGGATGCTTCTTTTTCAGTAGCTGCCCAAGCACGGTCTACGGCGGCTTCAAGGCATTCTGAGTATGAAAAACCGCCGATGGGCAAGCCCGGGGAGGCCAGCCACATCAGCTGCATCAAGCCCAGGTCGTGCTGGTTTGGGTTTATTTCAGTGGGCATGAGGGCCGTGGCCGTGATCATGGTTGCAGCCTGGCCCGTGAACGTGGGGCTTTTCGATGGCGATGGGGATGCTGCTGAGCTTTTGAGCGGTTGGGGCGTGCTCATGGGCATGCCCGTGCCCGTGCCCGCCTGCAGAATAAGCGCCACCCTCGGGTTCAAAGGCCACAGTGGCTTCAACCACCGTCAGGTGCATGGCGCGCAGCAGGTCGGCCAGCACATGGTCGGGCTCAATTTTGAGGTGGTCGGGTTTAAGTTCAATCGGCACATGGCGGTTGCCCAGGTGGTAGGCGGCGCGGGTCAAATCAAAGGCGCTGCCATGCGTGGGGCAGGGCGTGATGACCAGCACGGGCTGTGGCGCTGCAATCACCAAGACGAGCGAGCCGTCCTCGGCCACCAGCACGTCGCCGCCGCGCACCACCGTGCCGCGGGGCAAAAATATGCCTAAGCTGCGACCTTGTGAGTCCGTGGCATCAAAGCGGCTTTTCTGGCGTACGTCCCAGTCGAGCTCCACGGTGGCAGCCCGTTTGAGAAGCACCGGCGCCAGTCCGGCGCCTTGGAGCATGAGTTTGGAGATTTGAATCATCAGAATAAAAAATAGCGTTGAGACATCGGCAAGCTTAGCGCGGGCTCGCAGGTCAGCAGCTGGCCGTCGGCGCGCACGGTGTAGGTTTGGGCGTCAATCTCCATTTTGGGCAGGTAGCTGTTGTGCACCATGTGCTGTTTTTGAATGTGGCGGGTGTTTTTTACCGCACTCAGGGTTTTGGATAAACCGAAGCGCTCCTTGATGCCAGCGTTCAAGCCCGCTTGCGACACAAAGGTCAGCGAACCCCGGCTGAGGGCGCCGCCATAGGCGCCAAACATCGGGCGGTAGTGCACAGGTTGGGGCGTGGGAATGCTGGCGTTGGGGTCGCCCATCGCGGCCATGGCGATGAAGCCGCCTTTCAAGATCAGCGCTGGTTTGACGCCAAAAAAAGCCGGTTTCCACACCACCAAGTCGGCCCATTTGCCCACCTCAATGCTGCCCACCTCATGGCTGATGCCATGCGCGATGGCGGGGTTGATGGTGTATTTGGCGATGTACCGTTTGGCCCGAAAGTTGTCGTGGCGGGCGTTGTCCTCGGGGAGTTTGCCGCGCTGTACTTTCATTTTGTGCGCCGCTTGCCAAGTGCGGATGATGACCTCGCCCACGCGCCCCATGGCCTGGCTGTCGCTGCTCATCATGCTGATCGCACCCAGGTCGTGCAGCACGTCTTCGGCGGCAATGGTTTCTTTGCGGATACGGCTTTCGGCAAACGCCAGGTCTTCGGCAATGCTGGCATCCAGGTGGTGGCAGACCATCAGCATGTCAACGTGTTCATCGAGCGTGTTGACGGTGTAAGGCATGGTCGGGTTGGTACTCGACGGCAAAAAGTTGGCTTCGCCCACCACGCGCAAGATGTCAGGTGCGTGGCCGCCGCCTGCGCCTTCAGTGTGAAAGGCGCACAGGGTGCGGCCTTTGGTGGCGGCAATCGTGTTCTCGACAAAGCCACTCTCATTAAGCGTGTCAGAGTGAATCGCTACCTGCACATCGGCCTCATCGGCCACGTCCAGGCAGTTGCTGATGGCGGCGGGCGTTGTGCCCCAGTCTTCATGCAATTTCAGGCCAATCACCCCGGCGTTGATCTGCTCGTGCAAGGCGGCGGGCAGGCTTGCATTGCCTTTGCCCAAAAACCCGAGGTTCATGGGGAAAGCATCGGCGGCTTGCAACATGCGCTCAATATTCCAAGGCCCTGGCGTGCAGGTGGTGGCAAAAGTGCCGGTGGCGGGGCCGGTGCCGCCGCCCATCATGGTGGTGATGCCCGAGGCCAGCGCCTCTTCAATTTGCTGGGGGCAAATAAAGTGGATGTGCGAGTCGATGCCCCCAGCGGTGACGATATTGCCCTCGCAGCTGATGATTTCCGTGCCGGGGCCGATGACGATGTCCACGCCCGGTTGTACATCGGGGTTGCCGGCTTTGCCGATGGCCACAATGCGTCCGCCCTTCAAACCAATGTCGGCTTTCACAATGCCCCAATGGTCCATGATCAGCGCGTTGGTCATCACACAATCCACCGCGCCGCCACGCTCTGGCCCCGTGCCCGAGCCATCGCGGGTGCGCTGGGATTGCGCCATGCCGTCACGAATGGTTTTGCCCCCGCCAAACTTCACTTCTTCACCGTATCCGCCTGCGCCCAAAGTGAAGTCTTGCTCCACCTCGACAATCAAGTCGGTGTCGGCCAGGCGCACCCGGTCGCCTACCGTGGGGCCAAAAATCTCGGCGTAAGCGCGTCGTCCAATCGTGGCCATTACAAAGTTTCCTTGCTGCTTGCGTCAATCGGGCCTTGGGTTAAACCCCTAAAACCATAGACCAAGCGGTCACCCGCGAAGTCCACCAATTCCACCGTGCGCTGCTGGCCGGGTTCGAACCGAACTGCTAGCCCTGAGGCAATGTTCAGGCGCATGCCATGTGCTGCCAATCGGTCAAAACCCAGCGCGCCATTGGTCTCGGCAAAGTGGTAGTGCGAACCCACCTGAATGGGCCGGTCCGAGGTGTTTTGCACGACTAATGTGTGGGTACGCCTGCCGGGATTGAGCACATGGTCAGGGCCGTCTGTGATGAGTTCGCCAGGGATCATGAGGGCCTCACTTGCCACTGCGCGACAACCAAATAGCCAGCGCGACAACCGCCCCCAAGACCACAAAACTCCCGGCGTCCGTGGCGTGCCAATGCGAGCCTTCCATACCGTGGCCATCATGGGCCAAAGCGGCTGTAGCGGCCGTGGAGATAGCGTAAGTAGCTATTAATTTAAGAGTAGATAAAAAATTATTTTGCATGATGAATGGTTTCCTGGGTCAAACAATCGGCTGGTGCACGGTGACCAGTTTGGTGCCATCGGGGAAGGTGGCTTCCACCTGAATGTCGGGGATCATCTCGGCAATGCCGTCCATGACGTCATCCCGGCTGAGCAGGGTGCGCCCGAAACTCATCAGCTGCGCGACGGTTTTTCCATCGCGGGCACCTTCCATCACGGCGGCGCTGATAAAAGCCAGGGCTTCGGGGTAGTTCAGTTTCAGGCCACGGGCTTTGCGGCGTTCGGCCAGCAAACCGGCGGTAAAAATGAGCAGCTTGTCTTTTTCGCGGGGGGTAAGTTCCATGGAATCAATCAATGCAAAACCCGTGCCGTCCGCACAAAGCATCGCACCGTGGCATGAAAACTGCACCACGACAGGGTGACCCAAGACGCCGCAGCCCTCATCCCCACCGAAGCGTCCGCCGAAGCGCGCCAGCGCATCACCTTGGTGCGCCGCGACTACAACGCCTGGGTGGCCAGCGAAACGCTGGAAGACTATGCCCTGCGTTTTACGCCCCAGCGCTTTCGCAAGTGGTCTGAGTGGCGCGTGGCTAACACCGCGTTTGGGGCGGCTTCCTTTCTTATCTTGGAAGCCGTGGGCGCCACGCTCTTGGTGCAATACGGTTTTACCAATGCTTTTTGGGCCATTCTGGCCACTGGCCTCATTATCTTTTTGGCAGGTTTGCCCATCAGCATTTATGCCGCCCGTTTTGGTGTGGACATGGACTTGCTCACCCGGGGCGCGGGCTTTGGCTACATCGGCTCCACGCTCACCTCGCTCATTTACGCCTCCTTCACCTTCATCTTCTTTGCGCTGGAGGCGGCCGTCATGGCCTATGCGCTGGAGCTGGCGCTGGGCGTGCCGCCGCGCTGGGGTTACTTGCTTTGTGCGCTCGTGGTGATTCCCTTGGTTACCTACGGCGTCTCCACCATCAGTCGCTTGCAAGTGTGGACCCAGCCGATCTGGCTGGTGATGCTGGTGCTGCCTTTTGGCTATGTGCTGGCGCGCGATCCTGGTGCTTTTTCGGGCATCGTGCACTACATCGGGGAGCGCGGGGTGGATGCAGGTTTTAGTTTGCCCTTGTTTGGTGCAGCCTTAACCGTGGGCATTGCCTTGATGACGCAAATGGGCGAGCAGGCCGACTACCTGCGCTTTATGCCCGTCAAAACCAAGGCCAACGCCCGACGATGGTGGTGGAGTGTGTTGGTCGGTGGGCCAGGTTGGGTGGTGCTGGGGGTCTTGAAAATGCTGGGCGGCGCTTTGCTGGCTTACCTGGCCATCAGCCACGCCGTGCCACTTGATCGCGCGGTGGATCCGAACCAGATGTATTTGGCTGCTTATGAGTATGTGTTCCCCAACTACGGTTGGGCGGTTGCGGCCACCGCCTTGTTTGTGGTGATCTCCCAGCTCAAAATCAACGTCACCAACGCCTATGCGGGGTCGTTGGCGTGGTCCAACTTTTTCTCACGCCTCACGCACAGCCATCCGGGGCGCGTGGTGTGGGTGGTGTTCAACACCCTGATTGCCTTCATGCTGATGGAGATGAATGTGTTTCAGGCGCTGGGCGACGTGCTGGGGCTTTACTCCAACATCGCCATTGCCTGGATGATGACGGTGGTGGCCGATTTGGTGATCAACAAACCGCTGGGCCTGAGCCCGCCCGGCATTGAATTCAAGCGCGCCCATCTTTATGACATCAACCCCGTGGGGGTCGGTGCGATGGGGCTGGCCTCTTTGCTTTCGGTCACGGCGCACCTCGGATTTTTTGGCGAACTGGCGCAGGCTTTCTCAGCCCTGATTGCCCTGGGCACCGCATTTATTAGCGCACCGCTGATTGCCTGGGCAACCCAAGGCAAGTACTACATTGCCCGCCAAAGTGTCATTGAGATCAAACCCGCCGCCCCCAATGCGGCCAGTGCCCAACACAGTGCCCACACCTCCGTACACCGCTGCGTGATTTGCGGGCACGACTACGAAGGCCCTGACATGGCCCATTGCCCCGCCTACCAAGGCCCTATTTGTTCCTTGTGCTGCACACTGGACGCCCGCTGCGATGACCTGTGCAAGCCCTATGCCTCGCTCAAATCGCAGTGGGCGGCGGCCCTGCACTGGCTGCTGCCACGCCGCCTTTGGTCTACGTTGGACAACGGGCTGGGTTACTTTTTGCTGCTCATGGTGGTCATCGTACCGGTGTTGGCGGGCGTGCTGGGCCTGCTGTACCACCAAGAGTTGCAGACTCTGACCGGCGACGCGCTGGACCTGTTGCCAGCCCCGCAAGATGCCTTGCGCTCTGGTTTTTTAAAAGCCTATATGGCGCTGCTGGTCATTGCCGGTCTGGTGGCCTGGTGGGTGGTGCTGGCGCACAAAAGCCGCCAGGTGGCGCAAGAAGAGTCCAACCGCCAAACCCACTTGCTCATGCGCGAGATAGAGCTGCACCGCCAAACCGATGAGGCCTTGCAAAACGCCAGAGTCGTGGCCGATCAAGCCCGCCATGCCGCCGACATGGCCAACCAAGCCAAAAGCCGCTACATCAGCGCCATCAGCCACGAGCTGCGCACGCCGCTCAACAGCATTCTGGGCTACGCCCAACTCATGGGCGAAGACCCCGCCATTCCCGCGCACCGCAAACAGGCGGTCAGCGTCATCAAGCGCGGTGGCGAGCATTTGCTCTCCTTGATTGAAGGCACGCTGGACATTGCCCACATTGAGAGTGGCAAGCTCACGCTCAACGTGAAGCCCATGTACTTTGCCGAGTTTGTGCAAGACATGGCCAGCATGTTTGAGCTGGAAGCGCAGGCCAAGGGGCTGGCCTTTAAATTTGAGGAGTTGGGTGTCATGCCTGAGGTGGTGCGGGCTGACGAAAAACGGGTGCGCCAAATTTTGATCAACCTGCTGGGCAACGCCATCAAATTCACCAGCACCGGTCAAGTCACGTTTCGCATTCGCTACGCCCGTGAAATGGCCACCATCGACATTGAAGACACCGGGCCGGGCATGGACCGCCAGGCGCTGGAGCGTATTTTTGAGCCCTTCACCCGTGCCAATGCGGCGGGCAGCACGGCGCCGGGTTCGGGCTTGGGCCTCACCATTGCGAAGATGCTGGCCGATTTGATGGGTGGCGAGCTTACTGTGGCCAGCACGCCCGGCGTGGGCTCGGTGTTTAAGGTCAAGCTCTTTTTGCCCAGCGTTCGGGAGACAGCGGGTGCGGTGGGGGCTTTGTCCTTGTCGGGCTCATCAGTCAACAGCCCGCGCACCCACCAGCGCAAGGCGCGCCTGGGCTACCTCGGTCCACGCCTGAAGGTGCTGGTGGTGGACAACGAGGAGGCCGACCGCGAGTTGTTGATTCAGTTGCTCCAACCCCTTGGCTTTGAGTTGCGCACCGCCGCAAGCGGCCACGATTGCCTGGACCTTCTCATCAGCGGTTACCAGCCGGATGTAATTTTTATGGACCTCGCCATGCCCGGCATTGACGGTTGGGAAACCATCCGCCGCTTGCGGGCGCTGGGGCGCCACGGCGCAGGCGGCAAGCCGCTGGTGGCCATCGTCTCGGCTAATGCGTTTGACAAGGGGCTGGACAACGACGTGGGCATTCCCCCGGAAGATTTCCATCTCAAACCCGTGCGCCACTCCGAGTTGCTGGACTGGCTGGAGCGTCGTTTGTCCTTGGTGTGGCTGGAGGCCGCACCTGATGAAGCGCCAACCCTGGCCCTTGGCGCTGCGGCGCTGCCCATTGCGCTTGCCACCATGCCCGCACCGTCCATGCGCCCCAGTCCAGCCGCTCTTGAGGCGCTGCGCGAAGTGGTGGCCCTGGGGTATTACCGCGGCATCATGAACCAACTCGACGCCCTGGACGCCAACGAGCCCAGCTGCCGCCCCTTCGTGACTGAGCTGCGCCCCCTGGCCCAGCAGTTCCAGTTTGAAGCCCTGAGTCAAAAATTAAGCACGCTATGAACGCCCCCAAGCCTAAAACCTCACTCGACCAAACCCTGGACCGAGCCAACAGCGACGTGGTGCTGATCGTGGACGACGTGCCGGACAACCTGGCGGTGTTGCATGACGCGCTGGACGAATCGGGCTACACCGTGCTGGTGGCCACGCACGGCGAGGCGGCCCTGAATCGCGCCGCGCAGGCTTTGCCCGATATCGTATTGTTGGACGCCATGATGCCCGGCATGGACGGTTTTGAGGTGGCGCGCCGACTCAAAGCCAACCCGGTTACCGCCCACATTCCCATCATCTTTATGACCGGGTTGACCGAGACCGAGTATTTGGTGGCCGCACTGGAGGCCGGTGGGGTGGACTACGTCACCAAGCCCATCAAACCCAAAGAAGTGATGGCGCGCATGCAAGTGCATTTGCAAGGCGCGCGCGAAAGGCGCCAAGCCAGATCGGCACTGGACGCCTTTGGCTACGCCAGCATCACCGTGCGCGTGAGCGACGGCAAGCTGATGTGGCAAACCCCGCTGGCCCGGGATTTACTGCTGCGCTACTACGGCACCAGTGCCCCGCACACGCCCGAGGCGGTGTGCCAGTGGCTGCGACGCCATGTGGGAGAAACTCAAATTGTGATGGAGCCGCCGCGCCTGAGTATTGAACTTGGTCCCAAGCGCCTGACCTTTCGCCTGCACCAGCAAATTGGCGACTCAGAAGGCGGGGGCGACTGGCTCATCATCATGCGTGAAGAGTCCGATGAAAGTGTGATGGAGGCCATCGCCCTGAGCTTCAAGCTCACCCCGCGCGAGGCCGAGGTGCTGTACTGGGTGGTTAAAGGCAAGATCAACCGCGACATTGGCGATATTGTGGGCAGCAGCCCCATGACAGTGAAGAAACACCTGGAACACGTCTTTGCCAAACTAGGTGTCGAGACCCGCACTGCCGCCGCCGGCATGGCCATGAGCCGTATCCGGCAACTGCACCCGCAGTTTGAGGGCTAGGTTCGAGAGTTTTTGGACTCTAGCGTCCTGAATACGTGCTGGAGCAGCTATCAAATTTGATGGACTATTGCAAGGCTTGTAAAACAGCCGTGGGGTTGCGGTTGATGACGTTCAATAAAACCAGTGATGCGCCGCTGGGCGAGCGGTCGCCGCGTTCCCAATGGCGCAAAGTGGCCACCGAGAAGCCAAAGCGCGCGGCAAACTGTTCTTGGGTCAAACTCAAGCGCTCGCGCAGGCCGGACACGTCAACTGCTTGTGGTTGGTACAGTTTGACGCCAGCGGTTTTACTGTCTTTTGTTTTGGCATGGACCAGTGCCTCAGTCAGGCCTTGTTTGATGCTGTCGAATGCGTTGCTCATGGGGTTTCCTTTCAGGTTTCAAGCCAAAATTGCACCAGCAGATGCACCAGTTCAGCCAGGTCGTTGCGTTCTGCTTTGCTGATGTTGGCTCGTTCGTTCTTTGCAAATAGGGTAAGCAGGTAAAGCGGCATCAAGTCGCTGTGAACGTAGTAAATGACCCGTACGCCACCAGACTTTCCCTGTGCACCGCGCCCCCAGCGCAACTTGCGAATGCCGCCGGTGCCTTCTATCAGGTCACCTGATTTGGGATGTGCGGACAAATAGTTGACGATGTCCAAGCGCTCAGATGCACTCATCAGCTTGTCGGCGCGACGAATGTATTCGGGTAACTCTGCAATGGTCAACATCAATGCGATTGTAATCCAATGGATTAATTTAAGACCTCCGACTTTCCCCGTCGAAGCGCCCAAAAAAATGGAGATTAAGCTTATCCCTTTGTGTGCTAGTTACAAGCCATTTTGCCTCTAGGTCAATAAAAACCTGCTTAACCAGCTCCTAAATTAATAGCTGTATTTCTTGCTGCTTGACCAAGCCATTGGTGCCTCAACCCTTCAGCGTTGACTCCATCACGCTGCGCGTCACCAGCGGGGGTGACTCCTCCGTGTGAAACGCCAGCTTGCGGTCGCGCAGGGCGACGTCGGCGGTGGTGACGCGGTCAAAGCGTCGCTGGTGCTCGGTCCAGGAGGCGTCTTCAATCATCTCCACAAAGCGGCCCGGCTCGTTGATGTCTTGCAATAACTCCCAAGACAGCGCGCCGTGACGCAGGCGGCTGCGACGGCTCTCGGCCATGAGTTGGCGAAACTCTTGGGCACGCGCTGGGTCAATGCGGTACTCAATCGTGACCATCACATGCCCTTGGGCGGGCGGCTCTGTGGCTTGCGGCACGCCAAATATTTTGGAAGGTGTCAGGTCTTCCACCATGCCTTGCCCAGGCATCAAGCGATTGGCCAAAGCCATGGCGGCGACGCCGGTCAGCGCCGCCAGCACAACGCTTGTGCGTAAGCTGCCCACGGTCGCCACCTGGCCCCAAACGGCGGCACCCAATGCGTTTGAGCCCATGATCGCCATCTGGTACATCGACATCCCGCGCGCCCGCACCCAGTCCGGCAAGCCCATTTGGGCCGACACACTCAAGGTATTGGCTGTTGTTATCCAGGCCGCTCCAGCCAGTAGCATGGCGGGCACTGCCACCCAGAGGTGGGCGGTGAAGGCCATCGCCAGCATCGCCGCCGACTGCGTGGCCGCACCACCTAGCACCAGCGCATCGCGCGACATGGCCCGGCGCAGCTGGGGCATAAACCAAGTGGCCACAATCGCGCCCGAGCCCATGGACGCCAGCAGCAGCGTAAAAGTCCCCGCGCCGCCCCCTTCCATATTGCGTGCCAGTAGCGGAAGCAAAGCCACCAGCGCGGTCGAGGTTACAAAGAAGATGGAGATGCGCACCAGCACCCCTTTGAGGTGGCTGGACTGCGCTACATACTGCAATCCGATACGCATGGCACTGCCCAGGCGCTCACGACCTAGCGGGTGTGGTTTGTGCTCTCGTCGCCAGCGCGTGATGACCACCGCTGCCACCAGGGACAACACGGCGTTGAGCAAAAACACCCAGGCACTGCCCACGCTGGCAATCAGGGCGCCGGCCACCAGTGGGCCAATAATGCGCGAGGCATTCATGGAGACGCCATTCAGGGCCAGTGCCGCCGGCAACTGCGCGCGCGACACCAATTCGGGCACGATGGCGGAAAACACCGGCCAGCGCATGGCCAGGCCAATGCCGTTGGCGAAAACGAGCAGCAGCAGGACGAGGGGGGATAAAGCCCCCAAGAAAATCGCCAGACTCAGCAGGCTCGCTACCCCGGCCACCCAGATTTGGGTGAATAAAAAATAGCGTTTGCGGTCCAGAATATCAGCCAAAGCCCCGCTGGGAATACCCAGTAAAAATACCGGCAAACTCGCCGCTGTTTGCACCAGTGCCACCCACAAGGGCGTGGCGGTGAGCGAGGTCATCATCCAGGCCGCCGCCACGTCGCTCATCCACATGCACACATTGGCCATCAGCCAGGTGATCCACAGCATGCGAAACACCGGTTGGCCAAAGGGCGCTAAAGGCGACAGGTCGTCGTCCGGGATCGATCGACCAAGGGGTAAGCGGGGCTGGACTTCGGGCATGATTTAAACGCTGAGTGCGCCACGCTGAATCTGGTCGCGCTCCAGCGACTCAAACAGCGCCTTGAAGTTGCCTTCGCCAAACCCTTCGTCCCCCTTGCGCTGGATGAACTCGAAGAAGACCGGGCCGAGCTGCGGCTGAGAAAAAATTTGCAGCAACAGGCGCGGGGTGCCGCCCTCGGTCGAGCCGTCCAGCAAAATACCGCGTGTTTGCAACTCGGGCACGGGTTGGCCGTGGCCGGGCAGGCGTGCATCCATCATCTCGTAATAGCTGTCGCTGGGCGCGGTCATCAACGGCACGCCAGCCAGTGCCAGTTGGTCTACCGTGGCCAGCAAATCGTCGCAAATCAGGGCAATGTGCTGGATGCCTTCCCCGTTGAACTTGAGCAAAAACTCCTCAATCTGTCCGCCCCCTTGTTTGGCTTCCTCGTTCAGCGGGATGCGGATTTTTCCGTCAGGCGCGGTCATGGCGCGCGAGGTCAGGCCGGTGTACTCGCCCTGAATGTCGAAGTAGCGAATCTCCCGAAAGTTAAACAGCTTCTCGTAAAAACTGCCCCAAAACGCCATGCGGCCCCGGTACACGTTGTGCGTCAGGTGGTCGATCAGTTTCAGGCCGTGGCCGGGTGGGTGGCGGTCAACGCCTTCGATGAAGACAAAGTCAATGTCATAAATCGATTTGCCGTCTTCAAAACGGTCAATCAAATACAGCGGCGCCCCGCCAATGCCTTTAATGGCGGGCAGGCGCAACTCCATCGGCCCGGTGGGAATTTCAATCGGTTGGGCACCAAGTTCCAGCGCCTTGTTGTAGGCCAGGTGCGCGTCCTTGACGCGAAACGCCATGCCGCAGGCACTCGGTCCGTGTTCGGCGGCAAAGTAACCGGCCACGCTTTTGTGCTCGCGGTTGACGATGAAGTTAATCTCGCCCTGGCGGTACAGCACCACGTCTTTGGAGCGGTGTTTAGCCACCAGCGAGAAACCCATGCGCTCAAACACAGGCTCCAGCAGGCCGGGCGTGGGCGAAGCGAACTCCACAAATTCAAAGCCCAGCAGGCCCATGGGGTTGTCAAATAAATCTGTCATTCGATGAACTTTAAAAAATGTGGTGAAGTTGAATTCTAAAAGTTCTTGAAATGCCTAAAAGTGGCGTTGTTGGTACTTCGTAATCGTCGAAAATACCCAATTCACTCTGCTTTCCCCCAATAAATTGCCCTATGGAACCTCTTACCCTGCTGATGGCTGTGGCCACTGTGGCCTACTTCATCAACGCCCGCGACCAAAAGCGCCGCATTGCCCTGCTGCAAAGCTATTTGGGCCAGCAAAATATCGAAAAGCTCATGGAAGACCTGACGCAGGGCTATATGCGTGCCTTGGGTGAGGCGGACTTGGAGCGCCAGGGCCAGATCTGGAACCTGCTGGCCACGGCCGAGCAAGCACTCGCCACGCAATTCAAACAATTGGCCAAAGAGTTTGCGTCGGTTGACGAAGCGAGCGCACGCGTCAGCAAGCTGGCGTTTTCCATTCCTTTTGCCAGCCAGTGGTTGCCCGCCACCACCTTTGATTTGCGCAAGCTCCTGAGCATTCACGCCCACGGTATTGCCAATGCCGCTGACAACGTGCTCAACCAGTCACCCAAAAACAAAGCCTTCACCATGACCAGCGAGCTGTTTTTGATGCAGCACACCTGCCACTGGTTTTGCCGCTCAAAAACCGTGGCCTCGGCACGGCTGTGGGCGCGGCACAAAACGACCTATGCCCAGCTACTGGCCGCCGTGGCCCCCGCCACCGGCAAGGCCTATGGGGCCTTGACCGCATGAGTTCGCTCTCGCTGATTCGCGTCAAAATTTATAAAACTGTGGCTCGCCAACTGCACGGCGTGGTGCCGTGCTGGGTGTGCGGCGGTCATGTGGCATTTGCAGACGCCACGCTGGAGCACATCCAGCCGCAAAGCGAAGGCGGCAGCGGCCACCAGGACAATCTGGCCATTAGCCACGACGCCTGCAACCACCAGCGCCACGCCAAGGCGCCTGTCGTGTGAAAGACCTCGACCACCTGGCCGAAACGGCACGGGTGTTTTAAGAGGCCGGTGGTGCTGTCAAAATTTTGGTCGTCATTGCCGATGTCAATGCCTTGGTCAAAAAAGGCACGCCGGTGGACGACCTCGCCCGGGTTGACGGGGATGGACGCCCAACTGCGCATGCAAGACGCGCTGGCCCAAGGGGCGCTGTGCCTCAAAATTGGGGCGCTCGTTCACGTCAAACTCATCGCCACCAACGTGGAGCGGGGCTTTATTGATTTTGCTTTTGTGGATTGACCAACTGCCCAAATTACTTGATCTGAGTCAGGGGATATGTCTGAAGTTTTAGTATTAAATAAGATTTTTATTTAGATAAATACTTGGACTTTATGGGTGCATTAATCTGCCCGAACAACTCTGCGGGTGTCGCTTTTATTTTTCGTTTAATCATGCCAGCTTGTTTTGAGAGGCACGCCGTGATGAGTCGGTGGCTGGGCGGTTTGGTCTTGGTCATTCTTTTGATGTGCTCGACTAAAGCTTATGGCAACAACGCGATTCGTTTCAACGTGAGCGGCTTGGCCGGGGTTAGCGCGACGGTGGCGGTGCTTGAAGATGAAAGCGGTCAGGCCGATCTGTTAGCGCTAGATCGTCGCACCGACTTCACCCCCTTGTCTGACAAGCTCTTTCAGCCTATCCAACTTCATCCGGTTTGGCTGCGTATTGACCTTCAGGTTCCGATCACTTTGGTCGGTCAAGTCGCTTGGCTTGAAGTGATGCCTCCCTATATTTATGATGTGCGTTTCTACCAAGCGGGTACTGCTGAGCAGCGCAGCGGCATTGGTCAAAATTTTTCAGCGCAAAGCGTGGCAACTTTGGTACCGACCTTTGCTGTTGATTTGCACCAGCCTTCGACACGGGTTTACTTGCGCCTCTTCGGCGCTGCCCTTCACACTGCAAAAGTACAACTTCTGTCCAACGCGGCCTTGGACAGGAATCAGTTATCGGCCGCTCAGGTGAATGCGTTATTCTTCGGCGTGATGTTTCTGATGTTGATGGTTAGCTTGCTTAACTGGGTCTGGATGCGGGACGTGATCTACCGCTTGTATGCAGGTTTCCTGGCCAGTACAGTCGCATTTTTTCTCTTGTCCAATAATTACATTGCGGCCTATGTGTTGCCGGATCAAGCGGTATTGGCTTTGCTGCTGCTCAAACTGAGCACTTCTTGCGTGGTGGCAAGCATGGTTTTATTTTCATTGAAGATCATGCAACTTGAGGTGCATATGCCGCGTCTAGCGCGGGGACTGCAGGGGCTGGCTTGGTTATTGATTATCAGCAACCTGATCGTTTTTTACCTGCCCTGGGTACCCCGTCTTTTGCAGATCAATGCTTTTTGTTATCTTTTGGTGGGGTTGCTGTTACTGGTCATTAGTGCCTTCCAAGCCTGGAAGATTCGATCTTCGCAGACGATATCGATCTGCATTACTTATTTGCTGTTCACCGTTTTCGACAAGATTCAAATTCTGTCGCAACTTGGTTTGATGCCGATGATTGACTGGGGCTTTGACATCAGGAAGCTGGCTTACATGATTTTGATGTTGCCCATGCATGCACTGCTGGTGGCCCAGCTTCGACAGCAACAAAGAGAAAAGTCCAACTCGGAATTATTGGCACTGGCGGCGCAACAGCAAGTCTTGTCAGCCCAGCGGCAGGGCGCCGAAATCGCCCGGCTCATGGCCTTGCTTAGCGAGAGCTGCAAGGCCATTGTGTCTGCCAGAGATGAACAGCAAATGCTCGATAACGTGTGTGAAGTGATTTGCCGCAAAGGTCAGTTTCAATGTGCCTGGATAGGTTTGATCAAACCAGGTGATGACGCATGCACTGACCCCCTTACGCGTTACGGCAGTGCTGGTGATGGTTTGCATAACATCCAGGCCGCATGGGCGGTCGTGCAAGGGGGCGAGATGGGTTCCACCCAGAAGGCGCTGCAAACCGCGCTCACCCAAATCGACCGCTTGGTGGTGTCGATGCCCGTGGTGCATCAGGCGCACGTGCTGGGCGTGATGGTGGTTCATGCGTCAAGCCCGCAGCGCTTCAGCCAGGCGGACGTGCGCTTGCTGGAGGAAATTTCCCGCCAGATGGCCTTTGGTCTGCAGACCCTGCGCGTCCAGACTGATTTGGCTCAACACCAAACGCATCTCGAAGTCCTGGTGCAGGCCCGGACCCAGGAGATCGAAGTGCTTAACCTTGACTTGACCCGTAAAAGGGAGGAAGCGGATGTGGCCAACAGCGCCAAGGATGACTTTATCTCCAACCTGAGCCACGAGTTGCGCACCCCTTTGAATGCGGTACTGGGGCTAACCCGTCTGTTGGAGGCATCAACGTTGAACCCACGACAACGTGACTACCTTGAAAAAATCCAGTTGTCAGGCAAGGTTTTACGAACCCTAATCGACGATATTCTGGATTTTTCAAAAATCAAAGCCAAAGAGTTGAAGCTGGACCCAGTCCCTTTCTCATTGGACGTTCTTTTGGCCAGTTTGACCTCAGTGTTGGGTGTGGGTATCGGTCATAAGCCCATTGAACCCTTGTTGGACGTGGCGGCCGATGTGCCTGATGAACTGATAGGTGACGGCTTGCGCTTGCAGCAAATTTTGCTCAATTTCATCAGCAATGCGGTCAAGTTCACCCACCAGGGCGCTATTGTGGTGTCGGTGCAGCGACTGTCTTCGCCTGCGCTGGAAGACGCCAACCAGGTGTGCTTGCAATTCAGTGTCCGGGATACCGGCATTGGTATGTCGGATGAAACACGTCAACTCATTTTTAACGGTTTTACCCAAGCCGATGCATCAATTAGTCGCTTGTACGGGGGCACGGGCTTGGGACTCACCATCAGTACCCAGTTGGCCACCCTGATGGACGGGGAGATCGAGGTCAGTAGCACGCTGGGGCGGGGCAGTGAGTTTAAGTTGACCGTGCCTTTGACGCTTGGAAACAGCGCTGCGCTGCCCATACAAACGCTGGCCGCCCCCGGTTTACGCGTCTTGATGGTGGCTCGTCACCCGGAGGTACGGCAGTATTTAGCCCAGACCTCTAAGCGCTTGGGTTGGCAGGCCACCGTGCTTGATTCAGACGCAGCCGGTTTACAGGCCTTGCTGCGAAGCGCCACAGAAGGTCCTTATGACCTGCTGCTGCTTGACTGGAAAATGACCGAGTCAAGCGGTGCGGACATGCTGCGCCAAGCTCAATCTGTGCCGAGTTGTCGCGTGCCGGCGCTGATTTTGATGACGCCCATCGTCGATATGGAGCAGGTCGTGGCGGGCAGTGCAAAGTTCAGCCCACAAGCCATACTCGCCAAGCCGATGATGACGCGTAGTTTGTTGGAAGCCGCTTCCAGCGCTCTGGCCGCACGGTCTGCCAACAGCGTTGAGGTGAGGCCAAGTACGCCAGTCATCGTGCCGCGACTGAATCTCATGCGCTTGCTGGTGGCCGAGGACAACGCATTGAATCAAGAGGTGATCGAACATATTCTGACCCTGGCCGGCGCACAGGTGGTGCTGGCCTCTGATGGGCAGGCCGCCGTGGCTGCTTTGCAGGCGCCTGGTGCCCGGTTTGATGCCGTGCTGATGGACATTCAGATGCCGGTGATGGACGGCTACACCGCCACTCACCAGATTCGAGAGGTGTTGGGCCTGCTTGATTTGCCCATTATTGCAATGACCGCTCATGCGCGCCCGCAAGACCGCGAGAAGTCACGGTTGGCGGGGATGGTGGGGCATTTGGTCAAGCCGCTCCAAGTGGAGGACTTGTTGGACATTTTGATTCATACCGCAAGTCAGCACACTTTGTCAGCAAGCGTGGAAGTCGAGGGCACGCTGATCCTCTGAACTCGGCATTTTAAAGGTCCAATAGGGGAATGGAACAACAAATGACCCGTGATAACACCGACCAGCGCCTGACCGAGCTGGAAATCAAGGCCAGCTTTTCGGAAGACCTGCTGGATGAACTCAATCAGGTCGTCGTACGCCAGCAATCTCAGATCGATCAACTCATTCGAGAAATAGGCCATTTGCGTCAGCGAGGCACCGACGCCACCATGGGCGTCGCCCCCAACCCGTTGGATGATTTGCCGCCACATTATTGAGTGCTAGGGTCTGTCTACGCCGTCCGGCGTATTTCCCAAAACCCCGACTTTCCCTAAAGTTGACCCATCGCAGCGTAAAGCCCGTCCTAGTTAACAGGGCCCAAGCTGCGAAATGGTTTATCAACTCTGGAAGGTCTCACATGCAAAGCACGAATTCACGTCGTTTCACGCTCAAGGCGCTTACTGCCGCCGTAGCGCTCACCACTTTGTCAGCTATGCCCGCATTCGCTGCTGACACCATCAAGGTTGGCATTTTGCACAGCCTCTCGGGCACCATGGCCATCTCTGAGACCGTGTTGAAAGACACCGTTTTGATGGCGATTGACGAGATCAACGCCAAGGGTGGCGTGTTGGGTAAGAAGCTGGAGCCGGTGATTGTGGACCCCGCTTCCAACTGGCCTTTGTTTGCCGAAAAAACCAAGCAATTGCTTGGTCAGGACAAGGTCTCCGTCATTTTTGGCTGCTGGACTTCGGTGTCCCGCAAGTCGGTGTTGCCCGTAGTTGAAGAAATGAACGGCTTGCTGTTCTACCCTGTGCAGTACGAGGGTGAAGAGCTGTCCAAGAATGTGTTTTACACCGGTGCCGCCCCGAATCAGCAAGCCATTCCAGCGGTGGATTATTTGATGAGCAAAGAGGGCGGCGCTGCCAAGCGCTGGGTGCTCTTGGGTACCGACTATGTGTACCCCCGCACCACCAACAAAATTTTGCGCGCCTACCTGAAATCCAAAGGCGTGAAAGACAGCGACATCGACGAAAAATACACCCCGTTTGGCCACTCTGATTACCAAACCATCGTGGCTGACGTCAAGAAATTCTCCGCAGGTGGCAAGACCGCCGTGGTGTCCACCATCAATGGTGACTCCAATGTGCCTTTCTACAAAGAACTCGGCAACGCGGGCTTGAAAGCCAAAGACGTGCCTGTGGTGGCGTTCTCTGTGGGTGAAGAAGAGTTGCGCGGTGTCGATACCAAGCCGCTGGTGGGCCACTTGGCGGCCTGGAATTACTTCCAGTCCATCAAGAACCCAAGCAACGACGAGTTCATCAAGAAATGGTCTGCTTACGCCAAGGCCAAGGGCATTGCCGGTCACAAAGACAAGGCCTTGACCAACGACCCGATGGAAGCCACCTACATCGGTATCAACATGTGGAAGCAAGCGGTTGAGAAAGCCAAGTCCACCGACACCGACAAAGTGATTGCAGCCATGGCCGGCCAAACCTTCAAGGCACCCAGCGGCATCGTGAGCAAGATGGATGAGAAAAACCACCACTTGCACAAATCGGTGTTCATTGGTGAGATTAAGGCTGACGGCCAGTTCAACGTGGTCTGGAAAACACCTGGCCCCGTGAAAGCCAAGCCATGGTCACCCTACATCGAAGGCAATTCAGTCAAGCCTGACGAGCCTGCGAAGAAGTAAGTAGAAGCCGCCATGACGAGATAACTTCGTTATGGCGAGTTCTTTATCCCCGTCATTGCGAGTTACTTATCCCCGTCATTGCGAGCGAAGCGCGGCAATCCATGCGAGGAATGCCTAGGTGTTGGCAGGTCAAGATGGACTGCCGCGCGATGCTCGCAGTGACGAGGAGGTGGGGACGCCATAAGCCCCCTTTATTATTTAAGAGAGTCTGTCAATGCTTCGACGATTAATCAGATTGACGACATTTGCTATATTATTTATAGCTGGTCAAGCACATTCCGTAGTGCTTTCAGAGCTAAAAGACATTGCAGTGGGTGAGCCCGATGCACGCATTGAGGCTTTGAATAAAGCGGTTGCCAATGCGGACGATAAAACAGCCGCATTTCTGCAAGCCCTGTCCGACGATGCCGTCAAAGTAGCCGGCGAGATCCTGGTGGTAGTCAAGGATGGCAAAGGGTTTGACCCGGTCAGTGGTGCGTCCATGCCGGTGCCTGAAGGCGCTGAAGATGTGATGCTCAACAACCGCCTACGCGGCGAACTGGATTCGGCGCTGGCGGCGTTGAAATTATTTTCCAAAGACGACAAAACCCGCATTGCCGCCATCAAGCAATTACAAAGTGACGCCGATGAAAGCAAGTTGCCCCTGATTGAAAAGGCTTTTGCCGCTGAGCCCAACGCGCAAATCAAAGAACAACTGGGCATGGTGCGCGCGGCGGCCTTGCTCAACAGTGCCGATAAAACCAAACGTCTGGAAGTAGCCAAGCTGCTGGGCACCAGCACACAGGCCAACACCAAAACCGTGTTGCTGGCACGCCTGCAAATCGAGACCGAGCCGGACGTGAAGTCTGCCCTGCAAAACACGCTGCGCCAGGTGGAGGCTTCATTGGCTTGGGGCGACCGTCTTGGCGCCTTGTTCAGCGGCATCAGTCTGGGTTCCATTTTGTTGCTGGTGGCCCTTGGCCTGGCGATCACCTACGGGTTGATGGGGGTCATCAACATGGCCCACGGTGAGTTGATGATGGTAGGGGCCTACGCCACCTACGTGGTGCAAGGCTTGTTTCAAAAATATTTGCCTGGGGCATTTGACTGGTATTTGCTGGCCTCGGTGCCGGTGGCCTTCATGGCTTCGGCCTTGATGGGGGCCGCGCTGGAGCGCTCGGTTATTCGCTATTTGTATGGTCGCCCGCTGGAGACTTTGCTGGCCACCTGGGGTATCAGTTTGATGCTGATGCAACTGGTACGCACCCTGTTTGGCGCGCAAAACGTGGGTGTTGAAAACCCCTCGTGGATGAGTGGCGGCGTGCAAGTGCTGGGCAATTTGTCATTGCCCTACAACCGTTTGGTCATCATCGCGTTTGCTGCTTTTGTGCTGCTAAGTGTGGCCTGGTTGATCAGTAAAACGCGCCTAGGATTGTTTGTGCGCGGCGTGACGCAAAACCGGGCTATGGCCTCGTGCATGGGCGTGAACACCGCCCGCATTGACACCTACGCCTTTGCCTTGGGCTCGGGCATTGCCGGGCTGGCCGGTTGTGCCTTGAGCCAGGTGGGCAACGTGGGGCCTGATTTGGGCCAGGGCTATATCGTGGACTCGTTCATGGTGGTGGTGCTGGGCGGTGTGGGGCAACTGGCGGGCACGGTGTATGCCGCGATGGGCTTGGGCATCTTGAACAAGTTTCTTGAAGGCTGGGCCGGTGCCGTACTGGCCAAGATTGCCGTGCTGGTGATCATCATTATCTTTATACAAAAACGTCCTCAAGGTATTTTTGCCATGAAGGGCCGCTCAGCGGAGGCTTAAATAATGAGTCTGACGATTACTTCTTCCGTGCGTGCGCAGCGCAACCAGCTGCTGCCCACACCAGCACCGATTCTCACGCGCTCCGGTTGGTCTGCCTACATGGCCGCACTGATTGTGGTGTGTGCGGTGGTGCCGGTGCTCAATTTAATGCTGCCCACTGAGAGCCTGTTTCACCTGAGTGATTACGCCGTGGGCTTGGTGGGCAAGATCATGTGCTACGCCATTTGTGCCTTGGCGATGGACTTGATCTGGGGCTATACCGGCATTTTGAGCTTGGGCCACGGGCTGTTTTTTGCACTGGGCGGCTACGCCATGGGCATGTACCTGATGCGCCAGATTGGCACGGACGGCAACTACAAAAGCACGGTGCCTGATTTCATGGTTTTTTTGGACTGGAAAGAGCTGCCCTGGCACTGGGCTTTCAGCGACAGCTTTATCGCCACGCTTTTTTTGGTGGTGGCGGTACCCGGCTTGGTGGCCTTTGTGTTTGGCTACTTTGCTTTTCGCTCGCGCATCAAGGGCGTGTACTTTTCTATCATCACGCAGGCCATGACCTTTGCCGCCATGCTGCTGTTCTTTCGCAACGAGACCGGCTTTGGGGGTAACAACGGCTTCACCGATTTCAAGCGCATCTTGAGTATTCCTATCGCCACCCCCAGTATGCGCATGACGCTGTTTGTCATGACTGGTGTTACGTTGCTGGGTTTCTATTTGTTTGCCCGCTGGATGGTGAATAGTAAGTTTGGCCGCGTGCTGCAGGCGGTACGCGATGCGGAAACCCGCGTCATGTTCTCAGGCTACTCGCCGATTGGCTACAAGCTCACCATCTGGACGATTTCGGCCATGATGTGTGGCGTGGCCGGGGCCTTGTATGTGCCGCAGGTGGGCATCATCAACCCCAGCGAAATGAGCCCGGCCAATTCGATTGAGATCGCTATTTGGGCCGCTGTCGGTGGGCGTGCCAGTTTGATCGGCCCCATCGTGGGCGCCTTCATCGTCAACGGCGCCAAGAGCTGGCTGACGGTGGCTTACCCCGAGTATTGGTTGTACTTTTTGGGTGCCTTGTTCATTGGTGTCACGCTGTTTTTGCCGCAGGGGATTGTGGGCTTGGTCAAAAAATTGAAGGGGGCGAAACATGACGCCTGATTTATTAGCGCAAGGCGCCCGGCGCGTTGAAGAGCGCATGGCAACCCAATCCCTCAAAACGGGCCAAACCGAATCAGGCGGGCGTGAAGCGGGATTCTCCCGTGTCAACACCCCTGGTGAAGTCGATGTCACCCATGGCCGCATTTTGTATCTAGAGGACGTGAGCGTCAGCTTTGACGGCTTCAAGGCCATCAACAAGCTCTCGCTCGATATTGCACCCGGTGAGTTGCGCTGCATCATCGGCCCCAACGGTGCGGGCAAGACCACGATGATGGACATCATTACGGGCAAGACACGCCCCGATGAAGGCCGGGTGTACTTTGGCAGCACGATTGATTTGCTGCGCTACACCGAGCCTGAAATTGCCCAACTGGGCATTGGGCGCAAGTTTCAAAAACCCACGGTGTTTGAGCAGCTCACGGTGTTCGAGAAGTTGGAACTGGCGCTTAAAACCAACAAGGCGGTGACGTCCTCCCTGTTCTTTCGGCTGGACTCGCGCCAGAGCGACCGCCTGGCAGAAATATTGCACACCATTCACCTTGCTGAGAGTGTGGGCCGCTTGGCTGGAAATTTAAGCCACGGTCAAAAGCAGTGGCTTGAGATTGGCATGTTGCTGATGCAAGAGCCCAAGCTGCTGCTGCTTGACGAGCCCGTGGCTGGCATGACCGACGAAGAAACCGAGCGCACGGCGGAGTTGTTTTTGACACTCAAGGGCAAGCACTCGCTGATGGTGGTGGAGCACGACATGAGCTTCATCAACACCATCTCGGACATCGTCACCGTACTGTGCGATGGCTCTGTGTTGGCGCAAGGAACCCTGGCGCAAGTGCAGGCCGATGAGCGCGTGATTGAAGTGTATTTAGGGCGATGACCATGCTGAACGTTAAAAATATCAACCAATACTATGGTGGCTCCCACATCTTGCGTGATGTGAGCCTGCAGGCCACACAGGGCAAAGTGACCGTGGTTTTGGGCCGTAACGGCGTGGGCAAGACGACCTTGCTCAAAAGCCTGATGGGTTTGATTCCCATCAAAACCGGCAGCATTGAGTTTGATGGCAAGGCCATAGAAAAAACAACGCCCTATGAGCGTGCCCGTGCCGGTGTCGGGTTTGTGCCGCAGGGGCGCGAGATTTTTTCGCGCCTGACGGTCGAAGAAAACCTGCGCATGGGGCTGGCTTACAAAAGTGCGGGCACCCCTATTCCACCTGAGTTGTTTGAGTTGTTTCCAGTCCTAAAGCAAATGCTGCACCGCCGGGGGGGCGATTTGTCGGGCGGGCAGCAGCAGCAGCTGGCCATTGCGCGCGCCTTGGCCGCGGGCCCCAAATTACTGATTCTGGATGAACCCACCGAGGGTATTCAGCCCAGCATCATCAAAGACATTGGCCGCGTGATTCGCATGCTGGCTGACCGGGGCGATATGGCGATTGTGCTGGTGGAGCAGTATTACGATTTTGCCCAAGAGCTGGCCGACGACTACGTGGTGATGGAGCGCGGCTCGGTGTTGGCGCGTGGTT
>CANBUY010000023.1 GCA_947372745.1 Comamonadaceae bacterium
ACTGTATGGACGCGGTTTTGAAACAGCCTCAAAAAGCCAGAAACTATGAAAAGGTATTACCCCGGCTTGCCATGCCTCTGTAGCTCGTGAATCGAATCTGTTCAGCCTACCAACTGTGCATAGTTTCAAACTGTGCATAGGCAGCGTAAGCGGGTCTACAGAATTTCAAATTGCCCGCCAGATACCAGACATTGGCACCGATGGGCCGACTGAAAGATTGGGTCGCTCGGTCCATGTCTTGACTAGCGGTCATAAAGTTGAGGATCCAAAAAATGCGATCGTTCAACATCAAAAATCCATTTGCCGCTTAGTCATCAACTACGCGATGTGTTTATCCGAAAACTGTTCGGAACATGCCTAAGTGCCCCCTCAGACCGCGAGTCTGATGGCCTCAGGCGATTGCGCGGCAATACGAAGTAGGGTCTTGGCAGCGCCTGAAGGGGCGCGCCTGCCTTGCTCCCAATCCTGCAAGGTACGGACGGACACCCCCAGTAGTGTTGCAAATTCCATTTGCGATACGCCTACTTTTGACCTGGCTTCGGCTGCAGGCGTCAATGCAACAACCGTGGTCCTCGCCGCTTTCCCCGCCTTCATTTGCCGTACCGATGCCAGAAGGTCTTCCTGAAATTGCGCCATTTCCATGTCAATTGACTTAACCATTTTCCACCTCACGTTTAAGTTGGGCCAAAAATTCAGCCGGAAGATTGTCAAAATTAGCCTTGGCATACACGATGAGTAACCAGATACGTCCTTCAACTTCATTGAAGTAAATCACTCTTGCACCACCACGCTTTCCCATGCCTTGGCGTGCCCAACGTACCTTGCGGCAACCACTGGAGCCAGGTACGACATCACCCGCAAGCGGGTTGGCCGCGATCCAGTTAATGAATTCGGAACGTTCAGATTCTGACCATACTTCATCAGCATATTTTTGAAAAATCGGAGTTTCTGAAACGGTATGCATTGAAAGTATTGTACGGCATTGCCGTATTTATACGCTACGGCATTGCCATACTGGATGTTTACTTTTGAGTATCGTCAGCTTATTGTTCTTTATGTGTCTGCTCGAATGATTGAATCAACTGCCGCTGACAGGGGTGGGGCGCAGAAGCTCACCACGAACCGACTGCTGACGGGCAATGAAATGGGCAACCCGTAAGCAGCCTGTCGTGATCGGCAGCAAAGGGTCTTAAGCTGCCGATTCCCAAAAGTAAACATCAATCGCTTTTTTAGCCTTAACCAGCCATTCTGCGACCCCGCATTAAATCCAACCCATCCAGCCCATCACCCCACCCGCACCCAGCAGCCAGAGCAAATGTATATTGGTGCGCCACACCAGCACGGTGCTGAGGGCGGTTACCAGCCACAGGGGCCAGTTGTGCAATCCGCTGCCGTGGGAGGCGGTCAAAATCCAGGCGGTTGACACCAGCAACGCGATCACCACGGGGGCCATGCCTTGTTTGAAGGCGCGTACAAACCGGCGCTCCTTGTTTTGGTGCCCCCAGCGGGCGACCATAAACGTTAGCGTGGTGCTGGGCAGCAAAATACCAAATAGCGCAACCAAAACGCCCAGCAGGGCGGACGGCCAGGCGGCCAAGCCTGCGGCTAAACCGCCCCCGGCATTCATGCCCACATTCCAGCCGACCAAAGCGATGTACATCACATTGGGTCCGGGTGCCGCTTGGGCCAGGGCGATGGAGGTGGTGAACTGTTCATCGCTTAGCCAGTGGTGCTGATCGACCAAAAACCGGTGCATATCGGGCGCTGTGGTGACCGCCCCACCAACGGACAGCAGCGACAGCGATAAAAAATGAGTCAGCAAGGTCAGCCAGTCCGTGTGGCTCAGATCAAGCGTCATGAGGTGACCTTGTGCGCTGTCAACTGGCCGAGTTGGCGGTACGCCCATGCGCACGCCAGAGTGCCAATGCTGAGCAAGACCCAAAACAGCGGAATTCTCAAGAAGGCAATTGCTATAAAAGTTGTAGCTGCTATAGCTGAAAAGGCAATGGCTGACATGACATTTGCCTTTAAACCCTGTGTCAGTTTGAGCCCGGTCGCCGCAATCAGACCTGCGGCGACGGCGCCCATGCCACGCAGCGCGCCCTGAACGCCGGGCACATCAGAAATGCCGGCAAAGATCGCAGCCAGCGCCAAAACCAATAACAAGGGGAAGAGCAAGATGCCCGAGACCGAGACCAAAGCGCCCCGAAGCCCAAAATAACGGTCCCCAATCATCAAGGATAAATTGACGACATTGGGGCCGGGCAGAATTTGGGCCACAGCCCAATCTTCCAAAAACTCTTCAGGTGTCAGCCATTGCTTGTTTTCAACCAACTCACGCTGAACGATCGACAAAACACCACCAAAACCCTGAAGGGCCAGAAATGTAAAAGACCAAAACAAATCGGATAAAGAGGTGGGCTGAGGCCTACTTGGGGTGGGATCGAAACTTGACATTGATTAATTATGAGATCGTCGCGCCTTGATTACTTGGCGTGAATAAATTAATTTTTATGTCGGTTAACGAAGTTGAGAAAGCACCCAGTCGCCTACCGCGCGGTTTTGGCTGAGTTCCAAGTGTCCCAGGCCTTCAAAGATCATCACTGGGGCGCCTTCAAGTAGCTGCTCACGTTGAGGGTAAACAATGCTGTCTTGTGGGGCGAGCGCCAGGTGCATGAGCCTGCGTGTTTCAGGTGTTTCGCTCGTCTCCAGTGCCTTCAGCCAGTCGCTGTGCCAAAACATTTGTTGGCCATTGGGGGTTTTGGGGTGGGGGTCAATCTGGGTGCCTTGGTGCGGCGTGCCCAGGGTGACGATGCGGGCAACCCGTTGCGTGCCGCAGGACCGCATCCAGGCCCTGATCGCCAAGCCGCCCATGCTGTGCCCGACCAAGGCCACTTGGTCAACCCCGGTTTGACGGCACAACTCTGAGGCCGTTTCTTCAATGATAGGTGCGTAGCGGTCAATCGAGGTGAATAAGGGTTCCAGATCCACGGCCAGCACCGGATGGCCCGCTTGGCGCAGTTGCTCGGCCATCCTGTCCCACACCTTATGGTTACACAGATAACCATGCACCAGCACCACAGGCGTTTTTAAGTGAATGCCAGCTGGTGGCATGGTGAGCTTGGGTTTGTTGGCCCACGGTTGTTGCAACAGGTAAACACGGCAGCAGGCCAGATATTCACCCAGCACCGAGCGCCACCACAGCGCACTTTGCCCCGGTGTGCGGGACTTCACGGCATAGCTGACGATCAAAATCAGATTAATCGCAAAGGGTGCCAACAAGGCTGCTAAAGGAATAAGCCAGTAGCCCAGCGCGGTTTGATGACCAAGGAACCAACCCAGCACGGCCCCCAAGAGCAGCTGTGTGGCCAACAGGCGGCGAAGCAGTTTGGCGAGCATGGGGTTAATAGACTGGTTGGTAGCGACGCACGGCGGCTTTGACCTCGTCCGTCATCACAAAGCCTGGCCCAAAACGCTGGGCCAACTCATCGGCCCGTTTGACAAAAGCGTCCAACCCCATGCCGTAGATAAACTGCAGGGCACCGCCCGTCCAGGCAGGAAATCCGATACCGAAAATGGAACCAATATTGGCCTCGGCCACACTGGTCAGCACGTTTTCACTCAAACAACGTGCGGTCTCAATGGCTTGGCGATACAGCAAGCGGTCTTTCAGGTCGGTAATGTCCCACGGTGTATCGGCTTTCTCAAACAGGGGTTTGAGTTGGGGCCAAAGGTGTTTTTTAGCTCCTGCTTCGGTGGGGTAGTCGTAAAAGCCGGCACCGCCTGCGCGGCCGGGTCGCTGGTGTTCTTTCACCATGCGTTCCACCACCAACTCGCCGGGGGTGGCTACGTAGGTTTTGCCCTCGGCGGCCAAGTCGGCGCGGGTTTGTTCCATGACGTGCAGGCTGAGGGTGAGGGCGGTTTCGTCCAGTACGGCCAAGGGGCCCACCGGCATACCGCACTGAATGCCTGCATTCTCAATGGCGGCGGCCGGAATGCCTTCGCCCAGCATCGCGGCGCCTTCCATCACAAAGGTGCCAAAAACGCGGCTGGTAAAAAAACCGCGCGAGTCGTTCACCACAATTGGAATTTTTCCAATTGATTGCACGTAATCAAAGGCCCGTGCCACGGTGTCGTCATCGGTTTGCGGGCCGCGAATGATCTCGACCAGTTTCATTTTGTCGACTGGGCTGAAAAAGTGAATGCCAATGAATTTTTCTGGGTGGGCGCTGGCTTGGGCCAAGCCTCCGATGGGCAAGGTCGAGGTGTTGGATGCAAAAAAGCCCTCCGCTGCCAGCATAGGCTCGGATTCCTGGGTGACGCGGGCTTTGAGTTCGCGCTGCTCAAACACGGCTTCAATGATCAGGTCACAGTCTTTCAGATCAGCCACCTGCCCGGTGGCGTGAATGCGACCCAGCACTTGCGTTTGGGCATCGGCACTCAGCCGACCTTTGTCAACCTGAGCTTGGGTCAGCTTGGCGCTGTAGGTTTTGCCTGATTCTGCTTTCTCGAGGTTCACATCTTTCAAAACCGTGTGAATGCCCCGGCTGGCTTGCACATAGGCAATGCCAGCGCCCATCATGCCGGCACCCAGCACACCCACTTTTGCCGGTTTGAAGCGACTCGCATGTCCGGGTCTTGCCTGGCCGCTTTTGATCGCGTTCAGGTTGAAAAAGGTGGTGACCATGGCCTGGACGTTGCGGCCCGCCATCAGCTTGGCCAAGTAGCGGCTCTCAATGCGCAAAGCTGTGGGCATATCAACCTGCAGACCCTCCACCATACAGGCCAGAATCGCCTCTGGAGCGGGGTACAAACCACGGGTTTTCTTTTTGATCATGGCAGGGGCGACGGCCAGCATGCCCGCTATTTTGGGGTTGGCCGGTGTGCCGCCGGGAATTTTGTAATCTTTATCCTCCCAAGGGTGTTGGGCTGTGGGGTGGGCCGCAATCCATGCCAGGGCCTGATCGCGCATCTCGGCGGCGGCGTTGGCACTGGGTGCGACGAGTTCGTGAACCAGCCCCAGTTGGTGCGCAGTTTGCGAGTTGAAGGTCTTGCCTTCCACCAAATAGGGCTGCGCACCGAGCAGACCCAGGTGCCTGGTCATCTTGGTCACGCCACTGGCGCCGGGCAGCAAGCCGAGCGTCACCTCAGGCAGACCCAACTTATTTTTGGGGTCATCAATGGCGATTCGGTAGTGGCCCAGCAGCGCCAGCTCCCAGCCTCCGCCCAAGGCAGAGCCATTCAGGCAAGTCACGATGGGTTTGCCCAGGGTTTCCAGGGTGCGAAAGTTTCGCTTCATCAGCTCTACTTCGTTAAAGATGGCTGGGGCGTCCGAGGGTTTGAGGCGCATCACGCCTTTCAAATCAGCGCCTGCAAAAAAAGTGCTTTTGGCCGAGGCCAGCACCACCCCCTTGATAGCCGCTTGGTCGCGCAGCACTTGGGCGGTCACTTCGGTCAGGTCGTCCTGCCACTGTCGGCACATGGTGTTGACGGGCGAGTCGGGCTCATCAAAGGTGAGGGTGGCGATGCCATTTTGAAGTTCGTAGCGAATGGTTTTCATCAGATGCGCTCCACGATGGTCGCAATGCCCATGCCGCCGCCCACGCACAAGGTGGCCAGGCCGTAGCGCAGTTTTCGGCGATGCAGTTCATCAATCAAGGTGCCCAAAATCATGGCGCCGGTAGCCCCCAGCGGGTGGCCCATGGCAATGGCGGCACCATTGACGTTCACTTTATCGTGCGGCACGTTCATCTCTTTCATGAAGCGCATGACCACGGCGGCGAAGGCTTCGTTCACTTCAAACAGGTCAATTTGGTCAATGCGCAAACCCGCTTTCAAGAGCGCTTTGCGGGCGGCAGGCATGGGGCCGGTCAGCATGATGGTGGGGTCGGCCCCGCTCAAAGCCGCCGACACAATGCGGGCGCGCGGGGTGAGGCCGTGAATTTTGCCTGCCGCTTCCGAGCCGATCAGTAGGGCTGCGGCGCCGTCCACAATGCCGGATGAATTTCCCGCGTGGTGCACATGGTGGATGCGCTCTACCTGCGGGTAGCGGGTGAGGGCGATGTCATCAAAACCCAGGCTGCCCAGGTGTTCAAACGCTGGTTTCAGGGCGGCCAAGCCCGCAAGCGTGCTGTTGGGCTTGATGAACTCGTCTTGCGCCAAAATAATCTGGCCCAGCGCATCGGTCACGGGAACGATAGAGGCGTCAAAGTAGCCGCTGCTGCGGGCATGGGTGGCGCGCCGTTGGGATTCCAGGGCAAACGCGTCCACGTCATCCCGCGTAAAACCTTCCAGCGTAGCGATCAAATCAGCACCAATGCCTTGCGGTACAAACGCGGTGGCGCAGTTGGTTTCGGGGTCGTTGGCCCAGGCGCCGCCGTCTGAGCCAATGGGCACGCGGCTCATGCTTTCTACGCCACCGGCCACCACCAGGTCTTCCCAGCCCGAGCGCACTTTTTGGGCGGCCAGGTTGACGGCCTCCAGGCCCGAGGCACAAAACCGGTTGATCTGCACCCCCGAACACCTGAAATCCCAGCCCGCTTTGAGAGCGGCCACTTTGGCAATGACCGAGCCTTGTTCGCCCACCGGCGACACCACGCCCATCACCACATCGTCCACCTGTGAGGTGTCGAGTTGGTTGCGCAGCTGCAACTCAGTCAGCACGCCGGCCAGCAAGTTGACGGGCTTTACCTCAAAAAGACGGCCGTCTTTTTTACCTTTGCCGCGCGGGGTGCGGATGGCGTCAAACACAAATGCTTCGGTCATGGTGGACTCAAGTTAGGGTGGTTTGGGGTGGCTGTGTGGGCGATTTTTACGCCCTCAAATACAGTGTATTCTTTTAACAATTCCAAACCATGGCTTTCATCCACCCCGATTTCACCTAGGCGACACCATGATTCAGCGCACGCTTTTCACCGCAGAGCACGAAGCTTTTAGAGACAGCTTTCGACGATTTATCGACAAAGAAATTGCCCCCTTTCATGCCGAGTGGGAAGAGCAGGGCTACGTGGACCGGGCGGTCTGGCACAAGGCGGGGGCCAACGGCTTTTTGTGCATGAGCCTGCCTGAAGAATACGGCGGCTCGGGCGCAGACAAGCTCTACTCGGTGGTGCAAATGGAGGAAATCTCGCGCACGGGCTTCAGCGGCATCGGCTTTAGCCTGCACAGTGAAATCGTGGCGCCCTATCTTTTGCATTACGGCACTCCTGCGCAAAAGGAGAAATACCTGCCCCTGTTGGCCAGCGGCGAGATGATTGGCGCGATTGCCATGAGCGAGCCCGCCGCAGGCTCAGACTTGCAGGGCATCAAAGCCACGGCGCTGCTGCAGGCGGATGGCAGTTATCTGCTCAACGGCAGTAAAACCTTCATTACCAACGGCTGGCACGCTGATTTGGTGCTGGTGGTTGCCAAAACCAACCCGGCAGCGGGCGCCAAAGGCACCAGCCTGTTGATTGTTGAGCGCGGCATGCCGGGTTTCTCGGTGGGCAAGCGTCTTAAAAAGCTGGGGCTTAAAGCGCAAGACACCTCGGAGTTGTTTTTTGACAAGGTGGTGGTGCCTGCGGCCAACCTGCTGGGTGGGCCAGCGCTTGAGAACAAGGGTTTTATTTGCCTGATGGAGCAACTGCCCTGGGAGCGCCTGCAAATTGCCATTGGCGCCATCGCCGCCGCCCAAGCCGCCATTGATTGGACGGTGGACTACGTGAAAGAGCGCAAGGTCTTCGGGCAACCCGTGGCGTCCTTCCAGAACACGCGCTTTACATTGGCCGAGTTGCAAACCCAGGTGCAAATTGCTCGCGTGTTTGTGGATAAATGCACCGAACTCTTGATGGCCAACACACTGGATACCGCCACTGCCAGCATGGCCAAGTACTGGTGCAGCGACCTGCAATGCAAGGTCATGGACGACTGCGTGCAACTGTTTGGCGGCTACGGCTACATGTGGGAATACCCCATTACCCGCGCCTACGCTGATGCCCGCGTACAGCGTATTTATGGCGGCACCAACGAAATCATGAAAGAGGTCATCACCCGGTCGATGGGCTTGGGTGGAAAATAGCCCCTTTTTGACTCTAGCTGCCATGCCCACACTTCTCAGCGTTCAGGTTTCTCAAGCGCGTCGCGTTCAAATCAACGGCCGCAGCGTTTTGACGGCCATCCACAAACAAGCCATTCAAGGCGATGTGCCGGTGATGCCCCTAGGTTTGATGGGCGATGAGCAGGCTGATTTGTCGGTCCACGGCGGACTGGATAAAGCCGTTTACGCCTACCCCAGCGAGCACTACCCGTTTTGGCAGGCGGCCAGACGCCAGGCGGGCTTGGCTGACATTGACGACGCCTTGCCGTTTGGCTCACTTGGCGAGAACCTGAGCTTGCAAGGCGTGCTGGAGGGCGAGGTTTGGATTGGCGACGAGCTCAAATTTGAGCATTGCACCTTGCGCGTGACCCAGCCGCGCGAGCCTTGCTACAAGTTCAACGCCGCCATGGGTTTTAGTGGCGCCTCCAAAACCATGGCTTTGCAGGGTAACTGTGGGTTTTATCTGGCGGTTGACGAGCCTGGGCGGCTGCGGGCCGGTGAGTCATTTACCTGGGTGCCTGGTCCGCGTCGCTTAAGTTTGAAAGAGGCGTTTAACGCCAAGATGTTCAAGCACTTGCGCTGAAAACACCTTTGCGCCGTCACTGCGAGCGTAGCGTGGCAGTCCATGACTTTGTTATTGGCTCGGCACGATGGACTGCCGCGCTGCGCTCGCAGTGACGGATGCGAGAATAGGCGATGAAAATGTGAGCTGCTCAAGCAAGCCCTTAAATGGCTAAGACCTGATTAGGCTCTTAATAGTTGCTTCCTTAGCCTGCCACAAATCTTGCACCCAGCGTTGGTAAGCTTCGCGCACGGCGGGGTCGTTTTCGTAGTCGCCTTGCACCAAATCTTGGGGGACCGGCAAGGCCCGCACCCGCACGATAACGTGGTGCAACTTGCCATGAAGGAATGCCCAAAAATTCACCGGGCCGTCGGGGTAAACAATCGTCACATCCAGAATCGCCTCAAATTTATCGCCCATGGCGTTGAGCGCCAGCGCCATGCCGCCCGCCTTGGGTTTGAGCAAATGAGGGTAGGGCGATTGCTGGCGGGCGTGTTTGGCCGGGGTGAAGCGTGTGCCCTCCATGAAATTCATGACGCTGGTGGGGATGAGCGCAAATTTTTCGCAGGCTTTGCGGGTGGTGGCCCGGTCTTTGCCGCGCATCTCGGGGTGCTTTTTCAGAAAAGCTTCACTGTGGCGGCGCATGAACGGAAAGTCCAACGCCCACCAGGCCAGGCCCATCACAGGCACCCAAATTAGTTGCTGCTTGAGGAAAAATTTGAGCAAGGGAATGCGGTGGTTGAACAAGTGCTGCAGCACCAAAATATCCACCCAGGACTGGTGGTTGCAGTTCACCAGGTACCAGCCTTTTTTATTGAGCCCGTCCAAGCCCTGCACATCCCATACCGTGCGCTGAGTCAGGCGCATCCAGCCACTGTTGCCAGAAATCCAGGCCTCGGCAATGCGCAGCAACACCGGGTCAATCAGAAGCCGCATTGCCTTCAAGGGCATGACCAGTTTCAAAGTAGAAAACAGCAGCAAGATGGGCACCCAGAACAGGGCGTTCAACACCATCAGGACGGTGGAGATCAAGCCCACCAAGAGCGGGGGTAAAAAATTGAGCATGGGCTGAAATTTGATTCTTGGAAGTTGACTGAATCATACCGAGCCCATATTTTCGCTCTCAGCGACGGACTTGGGTTTGCGTTTAGTAACGCCTTTGTAACCATTTAGGCTCAATTTCAAGCATCATTAGGGCATGACGACAGACACCCAACCCACAATGACGCCCGCCCAAAAGCCCCTGCAAGTTGCCCTGGTCGGCTACGGCAACGCCGGCCGCATTTTTCACGCACCGCTAATTTTCGGCGTGCCCGGCCTGCACTTGGCCTGCATTTGCTCCAGCAAGCCCGACGCGGTGCTCGCCGATTGGCCGAACGTGCGCGTGGTCGCCACGCCTGAGGCCGTGTTTGCCGACCCCGGAATTGACTTGGTGGTGATTGCCACCAGCAACGAAAGCCATTTCCCCTTGGCCAAAGCGGCGCTTTTGGCTGGCAAACATGTGGTGGTGGACAAGCCCTGCGCCGTCACGCTGGCTGAAACTGACGAGCTGCTGGCCACGGCCTTGGCGCAAAACCGGGTACTCACCGTCTTTCAAAACCGCCGTTTTGATTCGGATTTTTTGGTGCTTAAAGAAGTGCTGGCCAGTGGACAACTGGGGCGGGTGGTGCATGTGGAGTCGCATTTTGACCGCTACCGTCCCCAAGTGCCGGGGCGCTGGCGCGATGAAAACCTGCCCGGTTCAGGGCTTTGGTTTGACCTGGGCGCCCATTTGGTGGACCAAGTGCTGCAGCTTTTTGGCCCGCCTGATGCTGTGCAGGTTGATCTGGCGACACAACGTGAGGGCGCACAAGTCAATGACTGGTTTCATGCGCAGCTTAAGTTTGAGAGCCGTCACCCTGGTTTGCGCGTCATCTTGCACGGCAGCGCCTTGGTGCCCGAGATCGGGCCGCGTTGGACGGTTCATGGCACGTCAGGCTCGTTCATCAAATACGGGCTGGACCCGCAGGAAGACGCGCTTAAGGCGGGTCGCCGCCCGCAGCTCACTGCCTTGCAGGACTGGGGGCACGACCCCAATGTGGGGCAGGTGGTGCGCCACGAAGCGATGGATGCAGACGGGGGAGATACTCAGCGCGTGGTGCGTGCTGCGCCCGATGTTCCCGGCAACTACCTGCTTTATTACAGCCAGTTACGCGATCATTTGGCTGGGCAAGGCCCTGTTCCTGTCACCCAAGAGCAGGTGCGCCAAGTGATGGCGATTCTGACTTTGGGTGAGCAAAGCGCGCGTGAAGGGCGGTTTTTAGCGCTATAAAGCCTTGCACCATGGCTGGACTCAGTAACCATTCAAGAGGCGCTGGAAAGCGTAAAACCTTACACTCTTAGGTTGTCTCTTTTTGGTCTCCTCCATGAACGCCCCCGTTGACGTCTCCTTTTTTGCGCGATCTGCCAAACCCCTGACCAGTTATAAAAAATACTGGGCTGCCCGTTTTGGCACGGCCAAATTTTTGCCGATGAGCCGCGCCGAAATGGAGAAACTGGGCTGGGACAGTTGCGACATCATTCTGGTGACCGGCGATGCCTATGTCGACCACCCCAGTTTCGGCATGGCCGTCATTGGCCGCATGTTGGAGGCGCAGGGCTTTCGGGTCGGCATCATCTCGCAGCCTGACTGGCAAAGCGCGGACCCGTTCAAGGTGCTGGGCAAGCCCAATTTGTTTTGGGGCGTGACGGCAGGCAACATGGATTCCATGATCAACCGCTACACGGCTGACCGCAAGATCCGCAGCGACGACGCCTACACCGCCGGCGACATCGGTGGCAAGCGCCCCGACCGCGCCGCCATTGTGTACAGCCAGCGCTGCCGCGAAGCTTATAAAGACGTGCCCATTATTTTGGGCGGCATTGAAGGCTCGCTGCGCCGCATTGCCCATTACGATTACTGGTCTGATAAAGTGCGCCGCTCCATCGTGGTGGATGCCAAGTGCGACCTGCTGCTTTACGGCAACGCCGAACGTGCCATTGTTGAAATCGCCCACCGCTTGGCCGCCAACGAGCCAGTAGCCCAAATGACCGATGTGCGCGGCACCGCCTTTGTGCGCCGCCCGGATGACGTCACCGGAAAAGGCTGGTTCGAAATTGACTCCACCAGCGTGGATGAAGTCGGTCGCGTCGAAGCCCACGTCAACCCCTACATGACCACCAGCGAGCAAGCGGCCGAGCAGGGCACTACTTGCAGCAAAGAAGACGGCGCGGCTGGTGCTCCTGAAATAGTAGCTGGTACAGCAATCCCTGCGGTCATTGCAGGCCAAAATGATCCAAAAATTGAAGTCAACCCGGCGATCAAGCCGCTGACCTTTGTGTTGAACCCCATGTTGCCCTCAGGCAGCGGCAAGCTGCGCGTGCCCCCGCGTGACCGCTCGGTCATTCGCCTGCCCAGCTTTGAGCAGGTCAAGTCTGACCCCGTGCTCTATGCCCACGCCAACCGCGTGCTGCACCTGGAAACCAACCCCGGAAATGCTAGAGCCCTGGTGCAGGCGCACGGCGAGGGCGTGACCGCCCGCGATGTCTGGATTACAGCCCCGCCCATCCCGCTGACCACGGCTGAGATGGACTTCGTGTTTGACTTGCCCTACGCCCGCAGCCCGCACCCTATTTACGCCGACGAGAACGGCAGCCATGACGGCGTGACCAAAATCCCCGCGTGGGAGATGATCCGTTTCAGCATCAACATCATGCGTGGCTGCTTTGGCGGCTGCACCTTTTGCTCGATTACCGAGCACGAAGGCCGCATCATCCAAAGTCGCTCGGAAGACTCGGTCATCAAAGAGATTGAGGACATTCGAGACAAGGTGAAAGGCTTCACCGGCACCATTTCCGACTTGGGTGGCCCCACGGCCAATATGTACCGCTTGGGTTGCCGCAGCCCCGAGATTGAAGCCGCTTGCCGCAAACCAAGTTGCGTTTACCCCGGTATTTGCCAAAACCTGACCACTGACCACGGCCCCCTGATCAAGATGTACCGCCGGGGGCGGGCGCTGCGTGGCGTGAAGAAGATTTTGGTTAGCTCTGGTCTGCGTTACGACCTCGCCGTGAAAAGCCCTGAGTACATCAAAGAACTGGTCACGCACCATGTGGGCGGCTACCTCAAAATAGCGCCCGAACACACCGAGCAAGGTCCGCTCACCAAGATGATGAAGCCGGGCATTGGCTCTTACGACAAGTTCAAAACCCTGTTTGACAAATACTCGCTGGAGGCAGGCAAGAAGCAGTTTTTGATTCCCTACTTTATCGCCGCCCACCCCGGTACCAGCGACGAAGACATGATGAATCTGGCTGTTTGGCTCAAGAAAAACGGCTTTAGGGCCGACCAGGTGCAAACCTTTTACCCCTCGCCGATGGCCACCGCCACGGCGATGTACCACAGCAACAAAAACCCGTTGCGCAAGATTACCCGCGACAGCGAAACCGTAGACATCGTGCGCGGTGACAAACGCCGCCGTCTGCACAAAGCCTTTTTGCGCTACCACGATGCCAACAATTGGCCGCTCTTGCGTGAGGCGCTCAAAACGATGGGTCGGGCGGACTTGATTGGCAATGGCAAACACCATTTGATCCCGACATTTCAGCCGCTGACCGATGGCAACTACACCAGTGCCCGCCGCAAAAACTCGACCACCGTGGGCGTCAAGCCCAGCAGCCCAGTCAAAGCGGTGAGCAGCCCGCAACCAGGCCGCATCTTGACCCAGCACACCGGCTTGCCGCCCCGAGACAATGGCTCTGGGCAAACAAAGCCAAAAGGCGCGGCGAAGTTTCGTCGTTGATTTTGTTCACCCAGGCTGTAATGGCTTAGGGTGTATCCGGGTCAATCCCCGCCATCAGGCACAAAAACATAGCCTACACCCCAAACGGTTTGGATAAATCGGGGGTTGGTGGGGTCTTCCTCGATGAGTTTGCGCAGGCGTGACACCTGGACGTCCAGGCTTCGGTCGAAGCTTTCAAAATCCCGGCCTCGCGCCATGTGGGCCAGTTTTTCGCGTGACAACGACTGTCTGGGGTGTCGGACCAAGGCCTTGAGCATGGCGAACTCCCCTGAGGTCAAGGGCAGGTCCTTGCCATCTTTGCGCAGTACCCGCGTGCCTAAATTAAGGGTGAAGTGCCCAAATTTAACGATTTCATTGTCCGCAGTGGGTGCGCCGGGCACCTCGGGCATGGGGCTGCGCCGCATTACGGCATGGATGCGTGCCAGCAGTTCGCGTGGGTTAAAGGGTTTGGTCAGGTAATCGTCGGCACCCAGTTCCAGCCCCACAATGCGGTCTGCCTCGTCACCTTTGGCGGTCAGCATGATGAGGGGCGTGAGGTCGTTGGCTGCCCGCAGACGCTTGCAGACCGACAAGCCTTCTTCCCCGCCCAGCATCAAATCAAGAATGATCATGTCGACCGACTCGCGCTGCAAAATGCGAGACATTGCCTTGCTGTCGTCGGCTTGTAAGACCTCAAATCCTTCTTGACGCAGGTAGTTTTTCAACAACTCACGGGTGCGAATATCGTCATCGACGAGTAATATTTTGTCATTTCGCACAGACACTTGGCTCATGGAGGCACCGCATAGTTGGTAACACGTCCCATTCTGCGTGCCCATGGCGGCGGCGTTAGTGATTGACCGCAAGTGAGCGCGAGTGCTTACAAATTATTACTTTTGTAACCCGCCCAGGCGACGACGTTTGGGTTAAAGGGTTTTCGCCCTCAACAGCCCAACCACTGTGCGTTGCCTGCTCTCATTAATGTGCCTTATTGGGCGGTCCAGCCGCCGTCCATATTCCATGCCACGCCACGCACATTAACGCCTGCGGGTGAGCAGAAGAAGACGGCCAAAGCGCCCAGTTCTTCAGGGGTGGTGAACTGCATGGAAGGTTCTTTTTCGCCTAACAACTGCTTGGTCGCGTCTGAAATTGAAATGCCCTGGGCCTGTGCTTTGGCATCAACCTGTTTTTGAACCAGCGGAGTCAGCACCCAACCAGGGCAAATGGCGTTGCAGGTCACGCCCGAGGTGGCGTTTTCCAACGCGGTGACCTTGGTCAAGCCCACCACACCGTGTTTGGCGGCCACATAAGCTGACTTTTCTGCTGAACCCACCAAGCCGTGGATAGAGGCCACGTTGATGATGCGTCCCCATCCTTTGCCGTTATCGGCGGCTTGCATGGCAGGCAGCGCCAAACGCGTGGCGTGAAAAGCACTGCTCAGGTTGATGGCAATGATGGCGTCCCAGCGTTCAACCGGGAAGTTTTCAATGCGGGCCACATGTTGAATGCCGGCGTTGTTGACCAAAATGTCCACCTGCCCAAACTGGGCGGCAGCAAAGGCCATCATGGCTTCAATTTCTGCGGGTTTGCTCATGTCAGCGCCGTGGTAAACCACTTTGACACCCAAAGCCGCGACTTCAGCCTGGCTACCTTCGATGTCGCCGAAGCCGTTCATGACGATGTTGGCGCCTTCTTTGGCCAAAGCCTTGGCAATACCAAGGCCAATCCCGCTGGTGGACCCGGTGACGAGGGCTGTTTTACCTTTGAGCATGAAATTCTCCGTAAGAGCGCAGTGGGAACTGCTATTGAAATAGGATGTAATCGACGTAACGGCATCCCGACTATGTGGATGCTCCGACTGTATCAAAGCATTGAGCCCACTATGTCTGAACCCACGCTTCATTTTGTCAATTGTCCTGATGCCCAAGGCAGTCACCGCATGGCCTATTGGCAATGGGGCAATCCCCAGGCTGAGCATGTGGTGCTGTGTGTGCACGGGTTATCGCGTCAGGGACGGGACTTTGACGTTTTGGCACGCGCCCTGATCGCGCAATCACCTGAGCTTAAAGTGGTCTGCCCGGACGTGGTCGGGCGTGGTCAAAGTGACTATCTGGCCGACCCGGCGGGTTATCAGATTCCTGCCTATGCCGCCGATATGCTGGCGCTCTTGGCCGACCTCAAACCCAAAACGCTGGATTGGGTGGGCACCAGCATGGGGGGCTTGATTGGTTTGGTCATCAGTGGCCAGCCCGAGCTGCCTTTAAGCACGCCGGTGCGCCGACTCGTCCTTAACGACGTGGGTCCGGTCATTGAGTGGCAGGCTTTGCAGCGCATTGGCGAGTATCTGGGGCGGCCCTTGAACTTTGCTTCCGTGAGTGCTGCGTCTGATTTTTTGCTTTTAATTTCTCCCAGTTTTGGGCCGCACACGCCAGAAGCTTGGCGGGCCTTGTCAGGCCCCATGATTAAACCAATTCATGATGGCAGTGGGCAATTTGCCCTGCATTACGACCCTGCCATTGCCGTGCCTTTTAGTGGCATCACGCCTGAGGCGGCCTTGCAGGGCGAGGCTTTGCTCTGGCATTTATACGACGCTATCACGGCGACGACCTTGCTAACCCGGGGTGAGCAGTCAGATTTGCTGTCGCCAGAGACCGCGCACGCAATGACCCAGCGCGGCCCCAAAGCGCAGCTGATCGAGTTTGCAGGCGTCGGCCATGCACCCACGTTTGTCGCGCCAGACCAGGTGCAAGCCGTGGCATCGTTCCTGCTTAATTAAGAATTTACTGATTTTTGGATGAAAAGCCATTTAAACGAGCCCCAAGGCACACCACCTGTTTTGCAAAAAGCTACCCCAAGCGTCTCACCCTTGATGGCCGCGGCCACCCAGAGCCTGCCTGAGCAAGACCAGGCCCTGCAGCGTGCCCGTGCCTTTGCCGAGCCGCTGCTGGCCAGTGAAACGCTGGACACGGGTGAAAATATTTTGGCCCATGCGCACGCTGTGGCTGCCATTCTCAAGTCCATCGGCGGCTCCGAGGCTATGCAGGCCGCCAGCTATCTGGTCTATGCCTGCGACCACCTCAACAAGCCGCAAGAGGTGATTGCCAAAGCCTTTGGCGACAACTTTGCCGCGCTTGCGGTGGAGACCACCAAGCTCATCAAGCTGCAACGACAGGCGCGACAAACGCAAGTGGCCAGTCACCGTGCGGCCAATGCAGTGCCGATGGCTCAAACGGCAGCCTCGCAGACTGAGAACGTGCGCAAAATGCTGCTGGCCTTCTCGCGCGACCTGCGGGTGGTGATGCTGCGCCTGGCCTCACGCCTGCAAACCCTGCGCCACTTTGCCGCGACCAAACTGCCGGTGCCCGTGGGGCTGGCCAGCGAGGCGCTCAATGTGTTTGCGCCTTTGGCGAACCGCCTGGGCATTTGGGAGCTGAAGTGGGAGATGGAAGACCTGTCTTTTCGTTTTCTGGAGCCCGACACCTACCGCCAAGTCGCCAAGCTGTTGGACGAAAAGCGCTCGGAGCGCGAAGCCCATGTGGAGCATTTGCGCGCGCAGTTGGAGCAAGAATTAAAAGCCCAAGGGATGGACGCCAAGGTGCAGGGTCGGCCCAAGCACATTTACAGCATCGTTAAAAAGATGCGGGGCAAGTCGCTCGGGTTTGACCAGGTTTACGACATTCGGGCCTTGCGCATTGTGGTGGCGTCTATTCCCGATTGCTACGCCGCATTAAGCTGGGTGCACCACCAGTTCACGCCCGTCACCGAAGAGTTTGACGACTACATTGCCAAGCCTAAGGTCAACGGTTACCAGTCTTTGCACACGGTGGTGCGTGACACCAGCGGGCAACCGATCGAAATTCAGATCCGCACCCAAGCCATGCACGACCATTCTGAAAATGGCGTGGCTGCCCATTGGGCCTACAAAGAAGCGGGTGCCAAGGGCTACGCCGGCGTGTCGGCCAGTAGCGCTTACGACGCCAAAATTGCTGTGCTGCGCCAGTTGCTCGCCTGGGAGCGCGACTTGTCCGGCGCGGCCCAAGAGGGCGCCTCGTTTGAGGACCGCATTTACGTGCTGACCCCAGAAGCTGCCATTGTGGAGTTGCCCCAAGGCGCCACTGCGGTGGACTTTGCCTACAGCGTTCACACCAATTTGGGGCACCGCTGCCGTGGTGCCCGCCTGGACGGCGTGATGGTGCCGCTGAACACGCCGCTTAAAAATGGCCAAACGGTGGAGGTGACGGTGGCCAAGGAGGGCGGTCCCTCGCGTGACTGGCTCAACCCCGAGCTGGGTTATTTGGTCAGCCACCGGGGACGCGCCAAAGTGCGCGCCTGGTTCAACGCATTGGCCATGCATGAGACGGTGGCCAAAGGGCGCGAAGCGGTTGAAAAGCTGTTGCAACGCTTGGGCAAAACGTCGGTCAAGCTGGAGGATTTAGCCACTCAGTTGGGATTCAATTCGGCTGATGAGTTGTTTGAGGTGGTGGGCAAAGACGAGTTTTCGCTTCGCAACATCGAAATTCTCCTGCGTCCGCCTGAGCCCGTGGCCGCTGACGATGAAATGCCGCTCTTGCGCAAGCCTCGCAGCGCGGTGTCTTCTGCCAAAGGTGGGGTGCTGGTGGTCGGGGTGGATTCGCTCATGACGCAGTTGGCTAGGTGCTGCAAGCCCGCGCCGCCGGATTTGATTTGCGGTTTTGTCACCCGGGGCAAAGGGGTTAGCGTGCACCGCACCGACTGTTCCAATTTGCGCGAGATGGTGGCCAAAAACGGCGAGCGGGTGATTGATGTGGAGTGGGGCCACAACGCCTCGGCCAGCACCTCGGTTTATCCGGTGGACGTGAGTATCGAAGCCGCCGACCGACAGGGCCTGTTGCGCGACATCTCGGAAGTTTTTACCAAAGAAAAAATGAACGTGATCGGGGTCCAAACCCAGTCTGTCAAAGGCACCGCGTGGATGACCTTCACGGTAGAGGTCGCCGATTCAGGGCGGCTGAACAAAGTGCTGAGTGTGGTGGCAGATTTGAATGGCGTGCGGTCGGCCAGACGGCGTTGATTTGCTATAAATAAAATAGCGTGCTTAGCCCGTTATATATGGCAAAATAGCCTTTTCTCGTCATTGCGAGCGGAGCGCGGCAATCCATCGTACCGAGCCAACCCCCTACAAGTAAGGAAAACTCTCGGTACTCGAAGATGGACTGCCACGCTTCGCTCGCAGAGACGGGGCCACAGGCATTAACTGGTTACATTAAAAATTACTGAGTGCCAAAAATACGATCACCCGCATCGCCCAAGCCCGGCAGGATGTAGCCGTGTTCGTTGAGTTGGCGGTCAATGGCGGCGGTGAAAATTTCTACATCTGGATGCGCTTTGTGCATGGTGGCGATGCCTTCTGGGCAGGTCAGCAAACACAAAAACTTGATCGACTTGGGTTTTAACTGCTTCAAGCGGCTAACCGCCGCCACCGCCGAGTTGCCCGTAGCCAGCATGGGGTCGACCACCACGATGTCGCGCTCTTCCATGTTTTTGGGCATCTTGAAGTAATACTCGACTGGCTGCAGCGTGTTGGGGTCGCGGTAGAGGCCGATGTGGCCAACGCGGGCGCCGGGCACCACCGTGAGCACACCGTCCAAAATGCCGTTACCGGCGCGCAAGATGGACACAAACACCAGTTTTTTGCCGTCAATCATTTTGGCGGTCATGGTTTCCAGCGGGGTTTCGATTTCCACATCCTGCATAGGCATGTCGCGCGTGACTTCATAGGCCATCAGCATGCTGATTTCATTGAGCAGGGTGCGAAAACTGTTGGTGCTGGCGTCTTTTTTTCGCATCAAGGACAGCTTGTGCTGGATCAGCGGATGATTCACCAAGTGAACCTGGGATACGGGCGGTGTCAAGGTGTTCATGAAAGTCCTTTGGGTAAATCGTGTGGTGAGCTTATGTTGCGATAGTAGCCGCCAAAGTTGGCGCACCTTGTCTCGCAGTAATAGCGCGCAGAACTAGCGACGACTGCCGCCCAAAATACTGCCCAGCACGCCACGAATGATCTGTCGGCCTACCTCGCGGCCAATCGCACTGGCGGCGCTTTTAAACAGTTGCTCGCCCACACTGGCGCGGGTGCGGCGAACGCCGCCGCCAAACAGGTCGCCAATGCTGCCGAGAAAACCACCGCCAGCAGCAGGGGCTGGGGCCGCGTTGCCATCTGTCTGATTTGCGTTGCTGCCGGTGGTGATTGGTTGGGCTGGTTGTTGTTGTGTCTGCCCCTTGATTTTTTCAAAGGCCGAGGCCCGATCAATTGTTTTTTCATAAACGCCCGCCACCAGCGAGTTGGCCATCAAGGCTGAGCGCTGAGCGGGGGTGATCGCCCCGAGTTGGCTGGCGGGTGGCAAGACGTATACGCGTTCGGTGATGCCAGGGCGACCTTTCTCATCCAGAAAACTGACCAAGGCTTCGCCCATCGCCAACTCGGTGATGGCGGTGTTGATGTCAAGCGCCGGGTTGGGGCGCATGGTGTCGGCCGCCGCCTTGACGGCTTTTTGATCGCGCGGCGTGAAGGCGCGCAGGGCGTGCTGCACCCGGTTGCCCAATTGGGCCAACACCGAGTCCGGCACGTCCAGCGGGTTTTGGGTCACAAAATAAATGCCCACACCTTTGGAGCGCACCAGTCGCACCACCAGTTCGATGCGTTCGAGCAACACTTTGGGGGCGTCGGCAAACAGCAGGTGGGCTTCGTCAAAGAAAAACACCATCTTGGGCTTGTCCAGGTCGCCCACCTCAGGCAGGGTCTCAAACAATTCGCTCAGCATCCAAAGTAAAAACGTGGCGTACAAGCGAGGCGAGTTCATCAGTTGGTCTGCCACCAGCACGTTGATCATGCCCCGGCCCTGGGCGTCGGTTTGCATGAAGTCTTCAATATTGAGCATGGGCTCGCCAAAGAATCGGTCGCCGCCTTGGGCCTCAATTTGCATCAGGCCGCGTTGAATGGCGCCAACGCTGGCGGCGCTGATGTTGCCGTATTCCGTGGTGAAGTCTGAGGCGTTGTCGCCCACCATCTGGCACATGGCGCGCAGGTCTTTCAGGTCCAGCAGCAGCAAGCCGTCGTCGTCGGCAATTTTGAAAACCAGCTGCAATACGCCCGCCTGGGTCTCGTTCAAGTTGAGCATGCGGGCCAGCAGCAAGGGCCCCAAATCGCTCACCGTGGCGCGAACCGGGTGTCCAGCGGTGCCAAAAACATCCCACAGCGTGGTCGGGGAGGCTGCGAATACTGGCGGAGTCAAGCCGCGCTCGGCCAGCACGGTCGCTAATTTGGGCGATAAAGTCCCAGCCTGTGAGATACCAGTCAAGTCGCCTTTGACATCCGCCATAAACACCGGCACCCCGATGCGGGAGAATCCTTCCGCCATCGTTTGCAAGGTGACTGTTTTGCCCGTGCCCGTGGCACCGGTGATAAGTCCGTGGCGGTTGGCTTTGTCTGGAAGCAGGAAGCTCTGGTGGGCACCGTGTTGGGCAATCAGGATGGGTTCAGGCATGGGGTTCTCGAAAAGTACAATTGACACCGTAGCGTAACGAACTTTTGAAGGATTCTCAGTGGCAGGACACAGTAAATGGGCCAATATTCAGCACCGCAAAGGTCGTCAAGACGAGAAGCGGGGCAAGATCTGGACGCGCATCATCCGTGAAATTACGGTGGCGGCCCGGGCTGGCGGTGGCGATTTGGCCACAAATCCGCGTCTGCGACTTGCCGTGGAGCGTGCCAAGGCCGCCAACATGCCGGCTGACCGAGTCAAATACAACATTGACAAGGCCACGGGTAATCAGGAAGGCGTTCATTACGAAGAAATTCGCTACGAAGGCTATGGCATTGGCGGGGCCGCTATTTTGGTGGACACCATGACCGATAACAAGGTGCGTACGGTGGCTGAAGTGCGCCATGCGTTTTCCAAATATGGCGGCAACATGGGCACCGAAGGCTCGGTGGTCTTTCAGTTCAAGCACTGCGGCCAGCTCATTTTTGCCCCCGGTACCAACGAAGACAAGGTCATGGAAGTGGCCCTTGAAGCGGGTGCCGAGGATGTGATTACCCATGACGATGGCGCCATTGAGGTCTTGACCGCTTACGCTGAGTTTGAAGCCGTTAAAAACGCGCTGGAAGCGGCGGGTCTCGTGCCCGAGATGGCCGAGGTCACCATGCGCCCAGAAAATCCGATTGAGTTAACTGGCGAGGACGCCGTCCGAATGCAAAAGTTGCTGGACGTGCTTGAAGAGCTCGACGACACCCAAAATATTTACCATAACGCAGAGATTGACAGCGCAGCCCTATGAACGTACTTGTAATTGGCGGCGGTGGCCGTGAACATGCCCTGGCCTGGAAACTGGCCCAGTCGCCCAAGGTCCAAAATATTTATGTCGCCCCCGGCAATGGCGGCACCGATCTTGACCCTCGTCTTGAGAATATCAACATCACGGATATCCATGAGCTGAGCGCTTGGGCCGTTACCAATAAGATAGCACTGACCGTGGTCGGGCCTGAAGTACCGCTGGCAGCAGGCGTGGTCGATGAATTTCGCAAACATGGGCTTCGTGTGTTTGGCCCCTCGCAGGCTGCCGCGCAGTTGGAGAGCTCAAAGGCGTTTTCCAAAGCGTTCATGAAGCGCCACGACATTCCCACCGCAGAATATGAAACCTTTTCTGATCCGGTCGCTGCCCATGCCTACATTGAAAAAATGGGCGCCCCCATTGTGGTGAAAGCCGATGGTTTGGCGGCTGGCAAAGGCGTGGTGGTGGCCCTGACCAATGCTGAAGCGCACGAGGCTGTGGACTTCATGTTGGTCGACAACACCTTGGGTGTGAGCCACAACGAAGGCGGCGCACGCGTGGTCATTGAAGAATTTTTGGTGGGTGAGGAAGCCAGTTTCATCGTGATGTGCGATGGTAAAAACGTCTTGCCCTTGGCCACCAGCCAAGACCACAAGCGCTTGCTGGACGATGATTTGGGTCCCAATACGGGTGGTATGGGGGCCTATTCGCCCGCACCTGTGGTGACGCCTGATGTGCATGCACGCGCCATGCGTGAAATCATTTTGCCCACGATTCGGGGCATGGAAAAAGACGGCATCCCGTTTACCGGCTTCTTGTATGCCGGTCTGATGATTGATGCCAATGGCCACCCCAAAACGCTGGAGTTCAACTGCCGCATGGGGGACCCCGAGACGCAGCCCATCATGATGCGCCTGAAAACTGATTTGGTGGATGTGATGATGGCCGCGACCGAACCCGGCCCACACGGCAAGTTGGATGAAATTGAATTGCAGTGGGATCGTCGCACCGCCCTCGGCGTGGTAATGGCGGCGCACGGTTACCCCTTGCAACCCAGAAAAGGCGATGTCATCACCGGCTTGCCAAAAGACGAAGAAGACGCCATGGTGTTTCATGCGGGGACAACTTTGAAAGACGGTGAAGTCGTGACCACCGGCGGTCGCGTCTTGTGCGTGACGGTGTTGGCCGATAACGTCAGACAAGCCCAGCAACGAGCTTACGAGGTGGCTTCGGGCATTCATTTTGATGGCATGCAGTACCGCACCGATATCGGTCACCGTGCTGTAAAAATCTAAGCTTTATGTCCCTCACGCATTCCATGAGCCCGCAAACAGCTTCTGTAAAAAGCTACCTGTTGGGCTTGCAGGCCAGCATTACGGCGGCGATTTCAGACATCGATGGCGGCAGTTTTTTGGTTGATGCCTGGCAAAAAGAGCCTGGTGAGACGCTGCAAGGCAGTGGTATCACGCAGATTCTTGAAGGCGGTGCTGTTTTTGAACGGGCCGGTTGTGGGTTTTCGCATGTGCGCGGCCCCAAGTTGCCGCCCTCGGCCACCCATAACCGCCCAGAGCTCTCGGGCGCCCCTTTTGAAGCGATGGGCGTGTCCTTGGTGTTCCATCCCCGCAATCCCTATGTTCCAACGGTTCATATGAACGTGCGCATGCTGGTGGCTAAGGGCCGTGACGGTGTTGAGGTCTGCTGGTTTGGTGGCGGCATGGATTTAACGCCTTTCTACGGTTTTGAAGAAGACGCCGTTCACTTTCACGCCACTTGCAAAGAAGCCTTGCAGCCCTTTGGCGAAGATAAATATCCCCGTTTTAAAACCTGGTGCGATGAGTATTTTTATTTAAAGCACCGGTCTGAGCAGCGGGGCGTGGGCGGTGTTTTCTTTGATGACTTTTCAGAGCTGGGATTTGAGGGAAGTCAGGCCATGATGCAGTCGGTGGGTAGCTCGTTTTTAAGCGCCTATTTGCCTATCGTTGAGCGCCATAAAGATCGAATTTATGGGGAGCGCGAGCGCGCCTTCCAGCTCTATCGGCGCGGGCGCTATGTTGAATTTAATCTCGTTTGGGACCGCGGCACGCACTTTGGCTTGCAGTCGGGGGGGCGTACCGAGTCGATTTTGTTGTCGATGCCACCGCTTGTGAGCTGGTCTTATCAAAACGAGCCAGAGGCTGGCTCGCCCGAGGCTGATTTGTACAAGAATTTTCTGGTGCGCAAAGATTGGGTGTGACTACGCCTCCAATGATTCATCGCTTGGGTGTGTTTGGCGGTGCCTTTGACCCGCCTCATATGGCCCATTTTGAGTTGGCTCGGGCGGCGATTGATGCTTTTGAGTTGGATGCGCTTCGTATTTTCCCAACCGGGCAAGCCTGGCATAAATCACGAACCTTGAGTGCCCCAGAGCATCGCTTGGCCATGGCCAAGTTGGCATTTGCCACCTTGCCCCAAGCGATCGTCGATCCCCGGGAACTTGATCGCTCAGGGCCGACCTACACGGTAGATACCTTGACCGAGCTAAAGGCCGAGTTTTCAGGGGCTGAACTGTTTCTTGTCATGGGTGAAGACCAGGCTTTAGCTCTGACGAGTTGGCATCAATGGGAAGAGATTTTGCGACTTGCTATAATTTGCGTAGCTGAGCGCGATGATTCTGGGGGTGACAGGCCCCGATTTACAGCTCCCCAAGCGTATAAATCACGTTTCAGGCGGCTGCAAATACCCGCCTTACCGGTCAGTGCAACCGATATTCGGATTCGAATTGCTGCGCACCTAAGCGTTGCCCCGCTGGTTTTCGAACCGGTTGCGCGTTATATTGAAGACCATCACCTTTACCAGACTACTCGATGACAAACTCTACCGTTGCAAAAAAAGACGTACAAAAACTCCAGCGTGCCATCATTGATGGTCTGGAAGACGTCAAAGCCCAAGATATTCAGGTGTTCGATACAGAACATCTCTCCGCTCTTTTTGAGCGCGTCATTATTGCCTCTGGCACCTCAAACCGCCAAACAAAGGCCCTTGCTGGAAGCGTTCGCGATGCCGTGCGTGATGCAGGTTTCCCCAAGCCCCGCGTTGAAGGTGAAACCAACGGCGAATGGATCATTGTGGATTGCGGTGCTGCCGTAGTTCACGTCATGCAACCCAACTTCCGCACCTACTACAACCTGGAAGAGCTCTGGGGTGAGAAGCCAGTGCGCTTGAAGTTTGGTTCTGCCAAGCCAGCGTCTGTAGAAGCAGAAGAAGACGAACCCGTCAAAGCCTTGAAAAAGGGTGCTGAGCCCGAGCAAACTCTGCGCCGCTCCAACGCTGCCAAGAAGGGCGTGGCTGAAGCCTTCCCATCCAAAGCCCAGTTGCAAAAAACAACGGCTTCCAAGTCATCAGCCGCCAAGTCAACTGCGGCCAAATCAGCGGCTAAACCGGCTGCCAAAAAGCCGGCCTCCAAGCTCCCGGCCCCAGAAGCGCCCGTGTCTTTACTTGAGCCAGTCAAGGCCGCAAGAAAAGCACCTGCAGCGACGAAGACCGCAGCCAAGCCAGCTGTCAAAGTAGCAGCCAAGAAAGTGCCTGCTCAAAAAATAGCGGTCAAACGGGTCACCATCAACGACCCCGTTAAATTGGCTGCCAAAAAGCCTGCGGCTGCTAAAAAAGCACCGGCTAAAAAAGCAGTGGTTCGTAAAGCCTGATAAAGGTTTTCATGCGCTTGATCATCGTGGCAGTGGGTCAGCGCGTGCCCGATTGGGCTCAAACGGCGTGGGACGACTATGCCAAGCGTTTCCCTTATGAGCTCAAGGTAGAGCTCAAAACCGTTAAAACTGAGCCACGCTCGTCCAAGTCGCTTGAAACCCTCTACGCGGCTGAGCGCGCCCGGATTGAGGCCGTCATACCCAAAGGTTGCCGTATCGTCGCACTCGATGAGCGCGGCACCAATCTCACCACCGTGGCATTGGCCCAGAAACTTCAACATTGGCAGTTGGAGAGTGATGATGTGGCTCTGGTCATTGGTGGGCCTGATGGGCTGGACCCCGCTTTTAAAAAAGCGGCTCACGAACGCATTCGCTTGTCTGACCTGACACTGCCCCATGCCATGGTACGCGTGGTGCTGATTGAGCAACTTTACCGCGCCTGGTCCATCAACGCCAATCATCCCTACCACCGTGAATAAGTTTATTTACCTCGCGTCACAAAGTCCGCGACGAAGCCAACTGCTGGATCAGTTGGGTGTGCGCCATGAGCTCCTTTTGCCCCATGCCGATGAAGATGCTGAAGCGCTGGAAACGGTTTTGGCCAACGAAGCCCCGAAAGCCTATGTGCAACGCGTGACGCAACTCAAGTTGGACGCCGCTTTGAATCGTCTCAAAAAGAGAGGCTTGCCCCCAGCGCCCATTCTTTGTTCGGACACCACCGTCGCCCTCGGGCGCATCATTTTGGGCAAGCCAGAGAGCCCTGCCGATGCAGTTCGGATGCTGAGCCAGCTATCTGGCAAAACGCACCGGGTATTGACCGCGGTGGCGATGGGGACCTCACGCAAGCGCATGCAGGATTTATGTGAATCGCGTGTGACCTTTGCCGAGATGAGTGCTTCTCAAATAAAAGCCTACGTCTCAAGCGGTGAACCGATGGGCAAAGCAGGAGCCTACGCTGTGCAGGGCAGGGCAGCGGCGTACATCTCACATATGAGTGGCTCATACTCTGGCATCATGGGCCTGCCCATGTTTCAGACCGCTCAATTGCTGAGCACTTTTGGCTTTTAAGTTTAAGCGCAGCACCATGCAAGAAGATATTTTGATCAACTGGTCGCCCCAGGAAACCCGCGTCGCCATTATCGAGAACGGCTCACTCCAGGAGTTGCATGTCGAACGCACCCTGGAGCGCGGCTTGGTCGGTAATGTGTATTTGGGCAAGGTCTCGCGCGTGTTGCCGGGTATGCAGTCGGCCTTTATTGATATTGGCCTGGAACGCGCTGCATTTCTCCATGTAGCCGATGTGTGGCACCGCCAACCGGATGGTGAAATGCCCAGTATGGTGCGCAACACCCAGCCGATTGTGCCAATTGAAAAACAGGTGTTTGAAGGCCAGGCCTTGATGGTGCAGGTCATCAAAGACCCGATTGGAACCAAAGGCGCACGGCTCTCTACCCAAATCAGCATTGCGGGTCGGATGTTGGTGTTTTTGCCCCAGGATGATCATTTGGGCGTTTCCCAAAAAATTCCTCAGCATCAACGTGATGAGTTAAAAGCACGGTTGCAAGTACTGGCAGGCGCTCAGGGTGGCGGGTTCATCTTGCGTACCAATGGCGAGGATGCATCGGATGAGGAATTGGCAGAGGATATTGCCTACCTTCGTAAGGCGTGGGCACGCATCAAGAGTGCATCGCTGCGCTTGCCACCGCTTTCAATTTTGCACCAGGATTTGAATCTCTTGCAACGGGTCTTGCGTGATTTGGTAGGCGAGCGCACGCAAACCATCAAGGTGGACTCGCGTGAACAATTTGAAGCACTGAAAAATTTTGGCCTTGAATTCATGCCTGCTGCTGTCAGCAAGTTGCAGTTGTACAAGGGCGAGCGGCCCATTTTTGATTTGTATTCGATTGATGAAGAGATTGCCAAAGCCTTGGGTCGACGGGTTGACTTGAAGTCTGGTGGCTATCTGATCGTGGATCAGACCGAAGCCCTGACCACGGTCGATGTGAACACCGGTGGGTTTGTGGGGGCACGCAATTTTGATGACACCATCTTTAAAACCAATCTGGAAGCCACGCAGGCCATCGCGCGTCAGCTGCGACTTCGCAATCTGGGTGGCATCATCATTGTCGATTTCATTGACATGGTGCGAGAAGACCACAGAAATTCAGTGCTTGCCGAGTTCAAGAAGCAGTTGCTGCGCGACCGTGTCAAAACAAACGCAGGTAGCTTTTCTCAGCTGGGTCTGGTTGAGATGACGCGCAAGCGCACCCGTGAATCACTGGCGCACATGCTGTGTGAGCCTTGTCCTATGTGCGATGGTAAAGGTATTGTCAAAACGGCCCGTAGCGTGACCTATGACATTTGCCGTGAAATTTTGCGCGAAGCACGTCAGTTCAACCCACGTGAATTCCGTGTGGTGGCTTCACCCAAGGTGATCGAATTGTTCTTGGATGAAGAAAGCCAACATTTGGCGGGCTTGAGCGAGTTCATAGGAAAGCCCGTGTCGCTGCAAAGTGAGAGCGCCATGGGGCAAGAGCAGTACGATATTATTTTGCTCTAAAACCACTTGTCGTTGAGTTTTATGCCAAGTTTTCATACGGCCAATTTAGCGCCTATCCCTATTCTGACGTACCACCAGATTGAGCTTGCGCCGCCTAAAGGTGCACCATATCGCGGGCTGTACGTTTCTCCTGGTTCATTCAAACGACAAATGGCTTTGTTGAGCATGTTGGGCTACCGGGGCTTGTCCTTGTCTGGGTTGATGCCCTATTTGCGAGGGGAGTTGCAAGGCAAGGTAGTTGGCATCAGCTTTGATGATGGCTATCTGAATAACCTGACGAATGCATTGCCTGTTCTCCAAAAATATGGATTTTCATCGACCTGTTATGCCGTGAGTCAACTGCTCGGCAAGACCAACGAATGGGATCGCCGCATCGGCATTGCGCAAACACCACTGATGACCGCCGCCCAACTTCAAGCGTGGGTAGCAGGTGGGCAGGAGGTGGGGGCGCATACAAGGCACCACGTTCACCTTACACAAACAGATGATCAAGGCTGTCAAGATGAAATCGGACTGAGCAAGACCGAGTTGGAATCAACGACGCACGCACCAGTTGCCCATTTTTGTTACCCCTATGGTGACTTGAATGACGAGACTGCCCTGATGGTTGAAAGGGCCGAGTTTCAATCTGCCACCACCACGCAGCGCAGTCGATGCCATGCAGGCGAAGACTTCATGAAACTGCCCAGAGTTCCTGTTCTTCGGACAACTAGTTTGCTGTCTTTTGGGCTCAAACTCTTCACCGCCTATGAAGATAAGAAAAGGCAATGATGGTTGACGAAAAACCATGCAAACGACTTCGGATTGCGGTACTTAACCGCAATTTTTCACCTACCGGTGGTGGTGCAGAACGTTACTCAATCGCCTTGGTGGAAGAGTTGGCGCAGCGTCATGAGATCCATGTGTTTGCACAAAAAATAGAGCACCAATGGCCGGGTGTCACCTACCACAAGCTTTGGACACCTCTTAGCAAGCCGCGCTGGATCAACCAAATCTGGTTTGCTTTGACTTCCTGGTGGGCTACCCGGCAAGGGTTTGATGTAGTTCATTCTCATGAAAACACTTGGCACGGACAAGTTCAAACGGTGCATGTGCTACCCATTAAATACAACCTGTTTAACGGCCGGTTGGGTTGGCGACTGGCGCTGCGCTGGCTCAAGGTTGCCACTAGCCCGCGCTTGCTAAGCTACCTGCTCATGGAGCGTCTGCGCTATGACGTAAGCGATGGTCGAACGATTGTGCTGACCTCGCCGAGTTTGATGGCCATCATGGCTGAAACCTATCCTAAAGCGGTGCCCACAATGACGGTGGTAACGCCTGGTGTGAAAAGCGTGCCGGGGCTGGCCAGTGATGATGAACGACGCGAGGCCCGAATTCGGCTTGGTCTTCCGTTGGATGGGACATGTATTTTATTTGTTGGTAATGACTACCGGAAAAAAGGTCTTCCCACATTGCTGGAAGCGTTAAAAAAATTACCAAGTAATTTTTTTCTCACGGTTGTAGGAAATGGGTCGCAAATACCCTTTTTTAAAGAAGCTGTTAAAGCGTTAGGCTTAGGCGAGTTTGTGTTTTTTCTCGGATCGCTTCACGATATGCGCGATGCTTACCTTGCCGCAAATTGCTTGGCTCATCCCACATTGGAGGATACCTTTGCTATGGTCGTCCTGGAGGCCATGGCTTATGGGTTGCCTGTTGTGGTCAGTGGAGCCCAATATTGCGGTCTAGCGCAATTATTAACTGACAACGTAAACGCCTTGCTGCTAGCTAATCCTCGCGATGCAAGCGCTTTAGTATTGGCTTTGACCACAATTTTTCAAAATAAAGCGTTAGGAGATGCGCTGTCTACAAAGGCTCTGTCGTTTGCTCGCTCCTACCTTTGGTCTGCCCTTGCCTTAGGGCAGGAGTCAATTTACGTATCAAATTGAATCGCTAGAAATATCTCTTAAGCCTAGTTGATAAAGTCGAGCGTATTGGCCACCCAGTTCCATTAGCTCTGAATGACTACCTATTTCAATGACTTTCCCAGCATCCATCACGACAATGCGATTGGCATGGTGAACTGTAGAGAGTCGGTGTGCAATGACCAATGTAGTTCTATTGCGCATCAGACGTTCAAGTGCATCTTGCACCGCGCGCTCAGATTCCGTATCTAATGCGGACGTTGCTTCATCAAGTATCAAAATTGGCGCATCTTTGTACAATGCTCGAGCAATGGCTAGTCGCTGGCGTTGTCCGCCTGAGAGTTGCATGGCATTGTGGCCAACTTCTGTGTCGATACCGATTGGAAGGTCCGCTATGAAATTTGAAAGATTGGCAGAAGCAAGGCAATCGACAACCTTCTGCCTATTCACATCTTGACCCAAGGCCACGTTGCTGGCAATAGTGCCATTGATCATCACAACATGCTGACTCACCACCGCAAATTGATTTCTAAGCGAGTCCAGCTTCCACTCTCTTAAATCATGTCCGTCCAATTCAACGCGGCCTGCACTCGGATCTATAAAGCGTGGCAGTAGGTTTACCAAGGTTGTTTTACCCGCGCCTGAAGATCCTACCAAGGCGACTGTCTCACCAGGATGAATTGTCAGGGTCAGTTCGTTAACTGCAGGCGATGAGTCAGAGCCAAAATCAACGGTTGCCCCAATGAACTGAATTTCACCAGTTGCTCGTTGTTTGGAGAAATTACCTTCAGACTCACTTTCGGTTGTTTCAATAAGTTCCATGCCCCGTTCAAGAGCGGCTAATCCACGGGTGATTGGACTTGCAATTTCTGATAAGTGTTTTATGGGTCCCACCAGCATCAGCATTGCTGTGACAAATGCTACAAAAGAACCAACGGAGTTGTTGTTGCTTTCACTTTGAATCAAGGCCATTGAAATCACGGCCGATAAAGCTATGGCAGCCAGCATCTGGGTCATGGGTGTCATCGCTGCTGAGGCCACCGACGACTTGATCGATAAACGACGAAGTGAATCGCTAAGTGCCTTAAACCGTTCAAACTGCACTGGTTGAGCGGCATGAAGCCTGATATCGCGGTGGGCAAGCACATTCTCTTCCACCACATAAGCCAAATCATCGGTTGCAGTCTGGCTGGCTTTGGTTAAGCGGTACAAACGTGAGGACAAGACATGCATGACAAAAGCAACAGCCGGAAAAAGGCAAGCTACGATCAAGGTCAATTTCCAGTTCAGGTAAAACAAATACCCAACCAATGCCAATAAGGTGAACGAATCTCTAACCAAACTCATTAAGGCATGAGTCAGCATGGCGGAGCCATTAAAAACCTCATATACCAGCGTATTCGTTAAACTGCTGGAAGACTGATTTGAAAACAAAGACAGTCTGGCCGTCAGAACTTTTTCAAACATGGCTTGCCGTAAATTTAACAAACCGGCGTTAGTAAATTTAGCCAAGGCATATTGTGCGACAAACCCTGCGAAACCTCGTACGCCAAATAGCAACAATAGTGAAGCAGGCACCACCCATAGGCTGAAGGAACCTTGTTTAAATCCTTTGTCAAGCAGAGGTTGTAGTAAGGCCGGAACCAAGGGCTCAGTAAATGATGCAGTTATGGTCGCACAAAGTGCAAGTGCCATTGCTCCTTTGCTTGGACGAAAGAAAGGCCAGATTCGACTCAATCGTAAGAAAAATTCACGAAATTTTTTCATAAAAAAATAGATGGAAATTGATATTTTTAATGGTTCAATAAATTTATATTAGAAATAATTTAAAAATACTTGGTGTAACTGAGGATGCCTGATCGAGAAAATATATGATTAATTTACTTGGCAGAGGAATTTATTTTGTAAATTTTTAATGCTATTTAATTTACTAAATAAATTGGTTGAATAGATAAATGACGTTGAATAAAATATTTTCTTAACGCTTCTTCAGTCCAAGTTTAGAAGCCTATTTACTGCTTTTGAAAAAACATCTGGAGTCGGTTGTACTACACGCCTGCACCATGGATAGTTATGGAATGATGTCACTTCTTCGTATGTAAACCAAACGATGGTAGGTTTTTTCATAGCTACAGCCATGTGATAAGGTCCCGAGTCTGTCGAAATAAATAGCTGGCACACATTAATCAGACCGCTCAGTGTATTCATTGAGGTTTCACCTGCAAGATTAAATATGTGGGAAGTATCTCCCCATCTCGCAGCATAAGCAGAAATGAATTCAAGGTTAACGTCACGCTCAAACTCGGCGCCTGACAATATGAGACTGTGCTTGTAGTTTTTTACTGCGTTACCAATACATTCAACCAAATTCATCATGTCAGGTCTTTTATGAATGGCATCAGGTGTTCCGCATCCGATGTTCAGACCCAATATAGGTAGATTCGGTGGCAATCTTTTTCTTAATTGTTCAGCATACAACTCCCCCATTGCTGATACTTCTAATTCAATAGGTCTATTCTCTCGCTCAATTCCAAGGGCACTCAGTGCGACAAAGTCTCGATTCGTGTAGTCCATTGGTAGAGTCAGTCCTCTTTCCATTGCAAAAGAAGCTGTGCTTGGCGACGATAAATCATATAAAAGGCCTCGACCTAGAAACTGTGCAATCCCCACCGTTTTAGCCGCACATGCCTTTGCAGCAACACGAGTAAGCAAGCTTGTTCTTATTCCTGATGCTTCAAAATCAATTATTAAATCTGGATTAATTCGTTTCGCCAATTCGCAAACCTGATTTTTTAATTCTGTATGAGGGACTTTTTTTACTCCCGCAATATGCGGGCTTCCCTCGCGCAGCGTTAAAAAGGTGGCGCTACTGAGTAAATGGTGGTTTTTGATTAACTCTTCAACCGCATAGCCTGGATGTTTACTGAGGAATAGTAGGTGTAGTTCCGCCTCAGGCCACTTATCTTTCAAAGCACGCCACGCAGATGAGCTTCGCAGTAAATCACCAATGCCCATGCTGTGCGACTTGATCATTAAAATTTTATTGATTGAACTCATAGGCTTTAAGTTGTGAAAATGTGGCGGAGCAGTTTTCATATTTCCATCAATAAGTGATTATTTTGGCGCCTTCCATTCAACACCCTTCTGAATCTCAACCGCTTTCACATACCTGTAAAACGTGCTTTCAAAACTTTGAAGTGCAATGACAAATCCTGCCCAGCCATCCAAGAAACCGCGCTTGAAGATGTAATGCTTCACAAATGCCCATAAACCGTGTGTCAATGCTGTTCGCATGGAGACGGGACGTTGTGCAATGCGTTGAGCACCTAGTGTGGAGTAGCGATTTGCCTTGTGCAAGACTTCGCCCATGTTCTTAAATGGGAACTGCCAAATGGCATTCTTGATATGCCCAATCGGTTTGTCAGAATGAAGAATGTAGTTTTCATGAACCTCTTTTTGGTCATAGCTCATGCAGCCTTTTCGAAACAGTTGCGGCTGTCTATAGTTTGGGTACCAACCAGAGTGCTTGATCCACTGACCCATAAAAAAATTGCGTCTTGGCAACCAATACGCATCCAGCGATGTTTTTGAATTCGCTATTTCCCGGATTTCTTTTGCCACTTCAGGTGTACACCGTTCATCTGCATCGAGGCTGAATATCCATTCGTGCGAGCAAGCGGCCAATGCTTGGTTGCGCAGATCACCGAAGCCTTTGAAATCGACTTGCACTATTTTGGCGCCAAGTTTTGATGCAATTTCTTGCGTTCCATCGGTACTCCAGGAGTCAATGAGCACGATTTCGTCCGCCCACAACACACTCTCGATGGTCGATGCAACTTTTTCAGCCTCGTTGAAGGCAATGATGTATACGGAAATATTGTTCATTTACGGTCTATTTTGAAAAGATATTTCATGGGGCGATCGCTACTTTGTGAAGGAGTTTAAGGTCAAGTTTGGTTCGATCCCAATTAACGCGCTTCCGACTCATCTTGGGTCAATCGATGCAGAAAGATATGGATAATCAAGAAATGATGAAAAAGCTTTGTTTATTGTGTCTTCTGGCGTGCACCTTTAGCCTGTCCGCATTCGCCCAGTTTCGCGTCGATGTGTCTGGCATCGGGATGAATCAATTGCCCATTGCGATTGCTGTTTTTCGGGGTGAAGAATCATCACCTCAAAAAATCTCTTCAATCGTACAGGCTGATCTTGTTCGCAGCGGCCAGTTCAAAGGCGTTGAAGGTGTTTTGATCGGTCTTGATGAGTTGTCTCGGCCAGACATGGCTGTTTGGCGGCAAAAAGGAGCAGATTCCTTGATAACAGGGAGTGTTGTACGCTTGGCGGATGGTCGTTTTGACGTTCGATTTAGACTTTGGGACGTTATCAGAGGCCAGGACCTGGGAGGGCAGAGCTATGCCGTTACTCAGGCTGATCTGCGTCTTTCCGCCCATCGAATTGCCGATTTTGCCTATGAAAAATTAACAGGTGAAAAAGGTGCTTTTTCGACCAGTATTGCCTACGTCACCAAGGCTTCACAGCGTTACCAACTTTGGGTGGCTGATGCGGATGGCGAGAATGCGCAGTCTGCTTTTGCAAGCCCTGAGCCGATTATTTCTCCCGCTTGGTCCCCCAATGGGACGCAACTGGCCTATGTTTCATTTGAATCCAGAAAGCCGGTCATTTATACCCACGATATAGTTACTGGCAAGCGTCGACTACTGGCTAACTTTAAGGGTTCTAACAGTGCGCCCACTTGGGCACCAGACGGCCGATCACTGGCCGTGACGCTTAGTCGCGATGGGGGCTCACAGTTATTTGCCCTTGACGCCACGGGTGGTGAACCTCGTCGCTTGAGCCAATCCAACAGCATCGACACAGAACCTGCTTATTCCCCAGACGGAAAGCAGATTTATTTCGTCAGTGACAGAGGCGGAGCCCCTCAAATTTACAAAATGTCGGTTTCTGGAGGCAGTGCTGAGCGAGTTACTTTTGGCGGTAACTACAACATTTCACCGGCCCTTAGCCCTGATGGTCGACTGATGGCTTACATTTCTAGAATAAACGGCGCCTTCAAGCTTCATGTTATGGAGCTTTCAAGTGGTGTTGTCAGCGCAATCACTGACACTTTGTCGGATGAAAGCCCCAGCTTTGCACCCAACAGCAAACTTATTGTCTATGCAACCCAATTTCAGGGTCGTGAAGCACTGATGACGACAACCTTAGACGGTAAACTTAAAGCTAGGCTAGCCGGTCAAAATGGTGATATTCGTGAGCCAGCTTGGGGCCCTTTTTCCAAATAACGATATTTACAAGGACATTTGATGAGACAACTTTTTTGGTTTATCGGTACAGCAGTTTTGATGACTGGTTGTGGTTCAGCAGTCAAACTTGATTCAGTCCCTGTGGAAGATAAATCTGGTGTTGCGGTAAGCCAGCAAACTCAAGATGGTGAATCCAATGCAATAGCAAAGAGCGGCGTTTCTGCCGTAGATATGGGCAAATCAAACCCGCAAGTTGTTGCGCCAGCATTCCCTAAAGTCGTTTACTTTGAGTACGACAGCATTGTTATCAAGCCTGAGTTTCAAACCACTATTGAAGCTCACGCACGCTTTATCAAGCAAGACAAAGCGCGTAAAGTTGCGCTCGAGGGGCATACTGACGAGCGCGGAGGTCGTGAGTACAACCTTGCATTGGGTCAAAAGCGTGCAGAAGCCGTCAAAAATGCTTTAAGTTTGCTCGGTGTGCCAGAAGCCCAGCTCGAAGCGGTCAGTTTCGGAAAAGAGAAGCCCGCAGTTTCAGGCGCTGACGAGGGCGCTATGTCTAAAAATCGTAGAGCTGAAATTAACTACCGCTAGTTTTTGTGAATATTGACGCTTTGAAACTCTTTCGATTAACTTCCATTGCCCTTTTGGTGGCAGCCTTTTCTGCGGCTGCAACAGCTGGTTTGTTTGATGACGAGGAGGCGCGTCGCGCAATTCTTGATCTTCGCCAGCGGGTTGAGACGCTTCGTACCGAGGCAGAACAAAGCTCAGTCCGATCAGCGGAGGAGAGCGCCTCATTGCGCAGAAGTTTGCTTGATTTTCAAAACCAAATTGAGCTTCTGAAATCAGATGCTGCTAAGCAGCGTGGGGTGAATGAGCAACTTTCAAAAGAGTTGTCTGAAACGCAGCGTAAACAAAAAGACATCAGTCAAGCGGTTGATGAGAGATTCCGTCAGTTTGAACCCGTCAAGGTCAGTGTTGATGGGCGAGAGTTCATGGCGAGTCCGACTGAAAAGAAGGATTTTGAATCGGCTTTAGTTGTTTTTAGAAAAGGTGATTTTGCGGGCGTGCAGAATATTTTTCTGAACTTTATCAACCGCTACCCATCGAGTGGGTACGAAACCTCAGCTCTTTTCTGGCTAGGTAATGCCCAATACGCGACACGCAACTACAAAGAGGCCATGATTAATTTTCATGCCATTGTTGAGCGTGTTCCTGAGCATATGCGAGCTGCTGAAGCACTTCTGTCAGTTTCTAATTGTCAGGTTGAGCTTAAAGATTTACGTGGCGCTAAAAAAACCCTCGAGGATTTGGTAAAAAATTACCCGCAATCTGAGGCGGCCAGTGCTGCAAAAGAACGCTTGTTAAAGCTCAAGTAAAACAATGCCAGAGATTGAACGCCGCTTTAGTGGTTTGGCACGCTTGTACGGCGTGATGGGTGCTCGTCAAATAGTCGAATCACATGTTGCTGTGATTGGCATGGGTGGCGTTGGATCCTGGGCTGTCGAGGCACTTGCTCGAAGCGGCGTTGGCCGTTTGACTCTGATCGATTTGGACCATGTTTCTGAATCCAATATCAATCGGCAGATTCATGCGGTGAACGCCACAATAGGCCAGGCTAAAGTCTTGGCCATGCGGGATCGAATCCACTCGTTTAATCCCGATTGTGAAGTGAATTGCATTGATGAATTTGTCGATGAATCCAACTGGCCCGCTCTACTTCCAACTGGTGTTGATGCTGTTATTGATGCTTGCGATCAAGTACGGGCTAAAACAGCGATGGCTGCTTGGTCTCGTAAGCAAAAGCTGCACTTTATTTCGGTCGGTGCGGCAGGTGGAAAACGATTTGCTCATTTGGTTGATATTGCCGATCTTGCGACCTGCACCCATGACCCCTTGCTCGCCCAAGTCCGGAACCGTTTACGTAAAGAGCATGGTGCACCCCGTGAGGGGAAAAAAATGGGTGTGACCACCGTGTTTAGTCGTGAGG
>CANBUY010000024.1 GCA_947372745.1 Comamonadaceae bacterium
CTACTCGGCCCATGCCCAGAGTGAAATCGCCATTTTTGAGGCAGCCAAGCTCATGCGTGAGCGGTTTGGCGCGCAAGCCATTCGCCACTACATCATCAGCCACACCGAAACCGTAAGCGACTTGCTGGAAGTGCTGCTCTTGCAAAAAGAAGCGGGCCTGCTGCGCGGCACGCTCGACGGTGAAGCCGTGTGCGACCTGATCGTGGTGCCGCTGTTTGAAACCATAGAAGACCTGCGCAACGCCGCGCCCATCATGCGCGAGTACTACGCGCTTCCCGGCATTGCGCAGCTGGTGCAGCGCGGCGGTGCTGAGCAGTACAGTGAGCAGGACATCATGCTGGGCTATTCCGACAGCAACAAGGACGGCGGCATTTTCACCAGCAACTGGGAGCTTTATCGGGCTGAAATTGCACTGGTCGAGCTGTTTGACCAACTCAACCATGACCTGCAGGACCAGGCGGGTGGGAAACCCATTCAACTCCGCATGTTCCACGGCCGTGGCGGCACGGTCGGACGTGGCGGCGGCCCCAGCTACCAAGCCATTTTGGCCCAGCCCCCCGGCACGGTGCGCGGCCAGATTCGCCTGACTGAGCAGGGCGAAGTTATCGGCTCCAAATACGCCAACCCCGAAATTGGCCGCCGCAACCTAGAGACCCTGGTGGCTGCCACGCTAGAGGCGACGCTGTTGCAGCCCACCAAACCGGCCACACAGCCGTTCTTGAAAGCCGCTGCTGAGTTGTCCATGAGCAGCATGGCCGCCTACCGCAAGCTGGTGTATGAAACCCCGGGCTTCACCGAGTACTTTTTTGACTCCACCCCCATCCGCGAGATTGCCGAACTCAACATCGGCTCACGCCCGGCGTCACGCAAACCCTCGCAAAAGATTGAAGATTTGCGCGCCATTCCGTGGGGCTTTAGCTGGGGCCAATGCCGCCTGACCCTGCCCGGCTGGTACGGCTTTGGCTCGGCCGTGGAGGCGTTCATGCAAGAAGAAGGCGCCAAAACCAGCAAAGACAAGCTGGCCTTGCTGCAGCAGATGTACAAGCAGTGGCCGTTCTTCAAGACCCTGCTCTCCAACATGGACATGGTCATGGCCAAAAGCGACTTGGCGCTGGCCTCGCGCTACGCCGAGTTGGTGGGTGATTCACGCCTGCGCAAAAAAATCTTCACTGCGATTGAAGCCGAATGGCACCGCACGGCCGCCGTGCTGGGCCTCATTACCGGTGACAAGCAGCGACTGGCCAATAACGCCGCGCTGCAACGCTCGATTCGCCACCGCTTTCCCTACATCGACCCCTTACACCACCTGCAAGTGGAGTTGGTGCGCCGCTACCGGGCCGGGCAAGGCGATGAGCGCGTGCAGCGTGGCATTCACATCTCCATCAACGGCATTGCAGCGGGGCTGCGCAACACGGGCTAAGCTGCTGGCGCAAGGCGGAGCGTTGACGACGGGACACCGCCAAGGGCTCGTCCACACCCTCTAGCCGCACCGCCCACGGCCCAGACAGCTTCGCCTCGACGACGCTGCCCAATGCTGTGACGGCGTGCCGGGCCACCAGCGTGTGACGGTGAATCCGTATGAAGTGCCTGGGGTGCCGGGCCTCAAGCGCGGCCAAAGTGCCGACAAAAATGTAGCGCCGGGCCGCCGTGCAAACGGTGATGTATTTCAACTCCGCCTTGAGATACAGCACGTCAGTCAAGGCCACGCGCTGTGTTTTACCCCGGTCTTGAATGAGCAAAAAATATTTAGAACAATTAACCTCAAGACCAATAGATTCATGCTTAACCAGCTCTTTTTTTAATAGTGATTCTTGCCAGCAATTGATGAGCTCAGCGTCCACGGTCAAGCCCCTGAACCGGCGGCTTGCAAGCGTCATGTTGGAAGGTCGATAAAATTTGAACTTGTTTCATTAATGATTGGGCTTTAAATAGCCGCCTTGTTCATCGTCCACGACTTAGCGCGCCCGAACAAGTTCAATTATTGATGTTATTCATCAAATAAAATAATTTACCGCACAAATTTTCTTCGTCTGTGCCCAACTTTTAGACTTCCATGCCACATAACCAATTCGACAAAAAATCAGAAGCCTGGTCTGCCCTGTTTTCAGAGCCCATGAGCGACCTGGTCAAGCGCTACACCTCGAGCGTGTTTTTTGACAAACGTCTGTGGCAGGCCGACATTGCAGGCTCGCTGGCGCATGCCGAGATGCTGACCGCCCAAAAGATCATCAGCGCTGAGGACCACGCGGCTATTCAAAGCGGCATGGCGACGATTAGCGCCGAGATTGAGTCTGGCGTGTTTGAGTGGAAGCTGGACCTGGAAGACGTGCACCTGAACATCGAAGCACGCCTGACCCAATTAGTGGGCATTGCGGGCAAGCGCCTGCACACCGGGCGCTCGCGCAACGACCAGGTCGCCACCGACGTGCGCCTGTGGCTGCGCGGCGAGATTGATTTGATCATCGCCCTGCTCACCGACCTGCAAAAAGCGCTGATTGAAGTGGCTGAGAAAAACGTCGAGGTCATCCTGCCCGGTTTCACCCACCTGCAAGTGGCCCAGCCCATCAGCTTTGGCCACCACATGCTGGCCTATGTCGAGATGTTCTCTAGAGACGCCGAGCGCATGAGTGACGTGCGCCGCCGCACCAACCGCCTGCCCTTGGGCGCTGCCGCGCTGGCCGGCACCAGCTACCCGCTGGACCGCGAGCGCGTGGCCGTGAGCCTCGGCATGGTGGACGACAAGGGCCAGCCACAGGTCTGCCAAAACTCGCTGGATGCCGTGAGCGACCGCGACTTTGCCATTGAATTTACCGCCGCAGCCTCCCTGTGCATGGTGCACATCAGTCGCTTCAGCGAAGAGTTGATTTTATGGATGAGCCAAAACTTTGGCTTCATCCACATTGCCGACCGCTTCACCACCGGCAGCTCCATCATGCCGCAGAAGAAAAACCCCGATGTGCCCGAGTTGGCACGCGGTAAAACAGGCCGCGTGGTGGGCCATTTGATGGGCCTCATCACCCTCATGAAAGGCCAGCCCCTGGCCTACAACAAAGACAACCAGGAAGACAAAGAGCCCCTGTTTGACACAGTGGACACGCTCAAAGACACGCTGCGCATTTTTGCCGAAATGGTGGGCGGTCAGCTCAACCCAGCCACCGGTGCCAAAGAAGGCGGCATCACCGTCAAGCCCGAAGCCATGGAACGCGCCGCCCTGCGCGGCTACGCCACCGCCACCGACCTGGCCGACTATTTGGTGAAAAAAGGCCTCCCTTTCCGCGATGCCCACGAAACCGTGGCCCACGCCGTCAAAGCCGCCATCGCCCACCAAGTGGACTTGTCAGAGCTGCCGCTGGCGGTGCTGCAGGAGTTCAACCCGAGTATTGAAAAAGACGTGTACGAGGTGCTGAGCCTGCGCGGCTCACTCAATGCGCGGGATATTTTGGGTGGTACGGCGCCTAATCAGGTGCGCTTGCAAATTGCACGGCATGTGAAGCGGCTGGGTTAGGGTCAATCGGCTATCGGCATGCTGAGTTTTGGCCTCATGTCGAGTAAAGACCCAATTCGGACCGCCATCCCGCAAATGTCCACTGCCCTACGGGCTCCGCCTTGATTTGGCTGGACTGTCAATGGCTGCGGATTACTTTGAAGAGCGCTCCTTCTCGTAATCATCATGGGGCTTTTTATTCAGCCGCGACAGGCAGTCTGCGATGGCTCCGGGTGGCTGCTTGTAGCATTCGCTTTCAGCAGCAACCTTGAATCCCTGGTACCACGCTTGCGTTGTACAACCGCACATCATCAGCATCAGGATGGGTAAAAAAATGGGCAGGCGCATGATTTGAACCAGTTTAATTACAGCGTCAAGCTTCAAAGGTGTGTCATGGCCTGTCATTCATGCTTGGTGCGGCCAAGCATAGGGCCAGACATACCAATGTCAAAGGGCTATATGCATGGCTCCGTCAGCCACCGGCCATATTGGCAGCATGTGCAACAAAGATGACACCAAGTTGCATAGGGTGGCGCCTACACTTTGTTCATGATTATCCTGTATCACTGCGTGAGTGCGCGTTCCTTTCGTCCACTTTGGATGCTCGAAGAGTTGAGAACCCCCTATGAACTGAAGATGCTGCCGTTCCCACCGCGTGCCGCGGCCCGCTGGTATTTGGACATCAATCCGCTGGGAACCATCCCTTTGATGATTGACGGGAGCACCCAAATGACCGAGTCTGCGGCGATCTGTCAATATCTTTGTAGCCGGAGTAAATCGACAAGCCTTCAGGTGGGACTTGACGAGGAGGGTTATGGCGCCTACCTTAACTTCCTGCATTTCGGTGAAGCAACGCTTACGTTTCCACAGACGCTCGCATTGCGTTATGGGCGTTTTGAGCCCGAACACCGACGGCAGCCCACAGTCGCAGAGGATTACACCAAGTGGTTCCTCGCACGGCTTAAAACGCTGGAACCCATTCTTTCAGCACAGCCCTATCTTTGTGCAGGGCGATTTACTGCCGCAGATGTATCTGTTGGCTACGCGCTGTTGCTGGCCCAGCACCTTGGCCTGGCATCGAGGTTCACCCCGTCGGTGCAGGCTTACTGGCAGAGGCTGCAAGACCGTGATGGTTTCATTCGCGCCTTGGAATCCCAAGAATCAGCCGCCATTGCGCAAGGCGTGTCCACAGTGCCCGCGCCCGACACATTGCCTTAGCCTGCGTGTTGCCAGACAGCGGACTGGAAGGGGTTTTGCGCGGCAAGATGGATTGCCGCGCTACGCTCGCAACGACGAAAAATGGGGCTCGCTATGGCGGGAGAAATGGGCGCCTGGTGGCGGGTGAAAGGGCTTGAGGGGTGACCCAAAACAGATCGTGACGAAAGCGGTCAAAATCTGTGTGGTTGGGGAGGTTTTGGTGGCGCTAAAGGGCGGCACCCACTCCCCAAAAGTTCAATGAAAGCACCCTAATAAATGTCAGAAGCAAACACCTACGTTCCTCCCAAAGTCTGGACCTTCGACGCTGAAAATGGCGGCACTTGGGCCAAGACCAACCGCCCAGTGGCTGGGGCCACGTTTGAGGCAACCTTGCCACGCGGGCATCACCCTTTGCAGCTGTATTCGCAAGGCACGCCCAACGGCCAAAAGGTCACCATCCTGCTTGAAGAGTTGTTGGCGCTGGGCGAAACAGGGGCCGAATATGACGCACACCTGATTCGCATTGGTGAGGGCGCACAGTTTTCCACCGGCTTTGTGGCGATCAACCCCAACTCAAAAATACCCGCGCTTCTGGATACACAGACCGGCAGCCGCGTGTTTGAGAGCGGAGCCATCCTGCTTTATCTGGCCGAGAAGTTTGGGCACTTTTTACCCAAGCAAGCAGCAGCGCGCACAGAAGTCATGAACTGGCTCTTTTGGCTGCAAGGCTCGGCGCCTTATCTGGGTGGCGGGTTTGGGCATTTTTATGCCTACGCGCCCGAGAAGTTCGAGTACCCCATCAACCGTTTCACCATGGAGGTGAAACGCCAGATGGACTTGCTGGACCGCGAACTGGCCGCGCACCCTTATGTGGGGGGCAATGAATACAGCATCGCAGACATGGCGGTGTGGCCTTGGTATGGCAACCTGGTGCTGGGCGAGACCTATGGGGCGGGCGAGTTTTTGCAGGTCGAGGGTTACAAAAACCTGCGCCGCTGGGCGCAAGAGGTTCTGGCACGCCCAGCCGTTCAGCGAGGTCGCAAAGTGAACCGAACTATGGGGGCGCTAGCTGATCAGCTGCATGAGCGCCATGACGCCTCAGACTTTGATTTAAAAACCCAGGACAAACTGCAAGCTGCTAGCACCTCTTGAAATGCTTAAGCGATGCGCTTCAGGCTTGACGCCCCGTTATAAAAACATACGGGGCCTGTTTTTTAACGGTAAAAAGCTTCCACCCGTCCCTTAAGTTTGATCAATAAGGGGTGGCCTTTGCGGTCCAGCGCCTTGCCTGCGGGGACTTTGACCCAGCCTTCGCTGATGCAGTATTCCTCTACGTCGTGGCGGTCTTTGTCGTTGAATTTGATGCCCACGTCGCGCTCGAACACGGCGGCAATATGAAAAGGGCTGCGCGCATCGGCCGACAGGCGGTCGGGCAAAGCGGGGGCAGGTATCGTGGCGGGGGTGGGATTGGGGGTGGTTTCAGTCATGGGGGCATTTTAATTCAGGGCCTGTAGCGCTGATTTGAACCGCTGCTCGCCCTGCCCTGCGATAGTGACGTACGGCAGCGCCATGGCTGCCAATTCAGACGCAATCAACTGGGACACCGGGGCGCGAACGTGGGCGCCGTCGCGCTGCAGACCATCGGCTACCCAGTCAATATCAGGCGCCATAAAAAGCGTCAGGCCATAGCTGGCGTGCAGCGCTCGGGCGTGGGCATAGAGGGAGGGGTCGCCAAAGACAAAATCACTGTAAATGGCGGTCAGCAGAGGGGCGGTGTCACAAAACACAAAGGGGGCGCTGTTTTGCCTGGCCACCTCACGCGCGGCCAGCACTTGGCGGTGCTGGGTCTCTAGCACCTCGCTCTGCTCCTCGCGCGTGGGCGTTCGGCCCCGCTCATCACAGAAGGCCCGCAGGTGCTCGGGCACCCAGGGGCATTCAAAATGCGCGGCGAGTTGACGTGCCAGCGTGGTTTTGCCCGTGCTTTCCGCACCCAGCAGGCAAATTAACTTCGGGCTATTCAAAGGACCAATGGTGCGGCGGCTTGTGCCCGCATGCGCGAGTTCCAACCGACCCAACCCCAAACAGCCAGCACCAAAAACAGCACATACAAGACGACCGTCAAGGTCAAGCCTTTGTAGGCAAACAAGGCCACACTGGCCGTGTTGACCACGACCCACACCGGCCAGTTCTCCATGTATTTGCGCCCCAGCAGCACGGTGCCAATGACACTACCCGCCGTCACAAAACCATCGGCCCAAGGCACATCGGAGTCGGTGACGTTGCGCAACAAGAGGGCAAATATAAGCCAAAGCACGCCAAAACCAGCCAGGCAAAGCAGCACACCCCGACGGTCAAGCTGCGCAATTTGCAAGGCCTCGCCCGTGCTGCCCCGGATGCCCCGTACCCACTGCCACCAGCCCCAGACCGAGCTGAGGGCAAAAAACAAATTAACGCCGGTTTCGCCATACAACTTGCTCTCAAAAAACAACCAGGCGTACAGGACGCTGGCCACGATGCTCAAGGGCCAGCCCCAATGAACTTCATAGACGTTGCAGGCAATATTGGCCAGTGCCAAAACGAAAGCGATAACTTCCAGCCAAGTGACGGCGGTGCCCAAGAGGGTAAATGCGGTGTTCAACATGATTTAGAACTCAATAGTGGCGCTGGTGCGCACAGTGCGTGGCGTCGAGCTAAACAGGTAAATGCCGCCCCATGAGGTCGTGGGCGCCTCGCGCCAGTAAATACGGTTGGTGACGTTTTCCACATTCAAGCGCCAGGTCACCAGCTTGCCCGCGAGTTGCAGGGGATAGCGCATGCCGGCATCAAGTTGCCAAGCGGCGGGCAGCTCAACGCTGCCGTCCGCTGTGGCAGTCTTGGCGCTTTCCAACGTTGCCAGTGCATTGACGGACAAGCCAGGAAGGGCCGCAACTTTGTAATCAGCAAAAACGGAGCCCTTGGTACGCGGCACGTTGGTGACGCGCTGCCCAATTAGCGTGGTGTCTAAGGCCTGGCTGTAGCGGGCGTCGAGTGCCATGACGCTGGCCTGGACAGAGAGCGCCTCACTCACGCGCCCTGCGGCTGTTAGCTCCAGCCCCCGGTGTTGGGCGGTTTTGGCACCGGCCACGCGCGTTGGCAAACCGCCGCCTGCGTCTGGGACATTGTCGGCATAGGGCTTGTTGATGTTAAAGAGCGCTGCGGTAAGCAGCAGGCGGGGGTTGGACTGCCACTTCAGACCAATTTCTGTTTGCTCGCTTTTGAGCGCGGGCAACGATTGACCGGCGTTTGAAATCAGATCAGGACGGTTAGGCACCGACTCCACTTCAACGCCCTGCCCCCAAGAGGCATAAAGCGTCGTCGCCGGGTTGACCGACCAGGCCAGGCCCAGCCAAGGGGTACTCACGGTTTGCGACAGTGCGACAGCCCGGTCACCGGTGCTGAGTTCGCTGCTGCGGTTGATTTCTGACCAGCGAACGCCTACAAATGACTGGACGGTTGGGCTAAGCTTGGAAGCCAAGGAGGCGTAGCCTTCCAGCGTGCGCTCGCGGCTGTTGGTGTTGGGCTCTGAAATTGAATATGGTGAAGTCAGGGTGAAAGCACCGCTGTAGATATTACTGAATCCCACGTTGTCATAGGTAGGCTTCTCCTGTAAATCATTGTGGGCGTTGCGTCCCGCCAGACCCAAACGGATGTCGTGGGAAAGACCTAAGGCCTTGAATTTCCCATCCACATGGGCATCCCAACTGTCCAGACGGCGCTGCTCGCCTTCGCTTCGAAAGTCGTAAATATCAACATCGCCATTGGCACACAAGCCGGGGTAAACATAGGTGGCGGCCGTGCTGCATCCGTCCGGAAAAGCAATACGGTCGTTGATGTTTGACGCTTGCGTCGACACCGCCACCTGCCCTTGCCAATCGGCATTGAAACGCCTGTCAAGCGCCAACTGAGCCGTGGTGGTATTCGCCTGAAAAGGTTGCGACCAGGTCTGGTTGTTCAAATTCAGGCGCGGGTTGATGGTGGCGGGCAGGCTAGTCCCTGCGCCGGTGCCTTGGCTGTCGAGCAAGCCCAGACCAGGCACTGAGGGCTGGCTCTTGCGGTGAACTTCAAAATCCCCCGACACCGTGGTGTCCGCATCGATTGCCGCAGCCACCGCAAGGCTGACCAGTTGGCGCGTGCCCTTGGCACTCTCGAAATGTGAATGTAAGGACTCGTCCACCAAGTTAAGGCGTAGGCCCAGGGCGCCCACCGTTTTATTCGCATCGAGGTGCACTTTGCTGCCGCCGTTGCCATCCGCGCCGACGGTGAGTGTGGTGAAATCCTCCTTTTGGGGCACCTTGGTCACATAGTTCACCAAGCCACCGGGGGCTGAGACGCCAGACTGCAAACCGGCCACGCCTTTCAGGACTTCAATGCGCTCCTTGTTTTCCAGCGCAATGGGCGTGTAGTTGGAGCTGGCCAAACCATTACGGCTGAAATTGCTGCTTTGGTCCAGCACCAAGCCCCGAATGGAGAGGCTCTCAACATAGCCGGTGGTGTTGTAGTTGTCGGCCAGCGAGGCGTCGAGCTTGAGCACGCTGGAGAGCGACTGGGCCGCAGAACCGGCCAGCACGTCGGCTGAAAACACCGTCACACTTTGCGGTAATTTGGCAATGGGCGCCACAAAGCCCCCCACACTGGCGCTGCCCACCTCCAGTTCGGGCCCCGCTTTATCGGTCACCGTGACAGCGCCCAAATCCCGAGGCGGGCTTTGAGCGAGCGAGGTAAGCGTGGTACTGGCGGCTATGGCTGCCAGCAAAGTTGAAAGTTTTAAATCGAATGCCATCGAAGTTCCTTAGTCGACGGCAGGGGGTGCGAAAAAAGTCCGGCACAAAGCCAGACTGTATTTATTGACGCTTCCCTGCGCAAGAATTACCTTGATCAAGTTCCAGGGTGTTATCTCAGCCGAACATCTCGCGACATTCAGCACCCCTAGCGTGTACTGGATTGTGTTAACAACCAGCTTTTTTATTGTAGGCCAAAGGCCATGCCTAATTTATTTCAACCTTAAGTTTCCAAATTTCACGCATCGCCAGGCTGCCTGCCTTTAACATTCGTTAATAACCAGGAGACCCCATGTCCGTGATCACCAACATTGAAGACTTGCGCGTTTTAGCCCAAAAGCGCGTACCCCGCATGTTTTACGACTACGCCGACTCCGGCTCGTGGACCGAGAGCACGTACCGCGCCAACTCGGCGGACTTTCAAACTATCAAACTGCGCCAACGCGTCGCTGTCAACATGGAAAACCGCAGCACCGCGACCACCATGATCGGGCAAAAAGTCGCCATGCCGGTGGCCATTGCTCCTACGGGCTTGACCGGCATGCAGCACGCCGATGGCGAAATCAAGGCGGCGCGCGCCGCCAAAAAATTTGGTATTCCTTTCACACTCTCCACCATGAGCATTTGCTCCATAGAAGACGTGGCCAAGGAAACCGGCGGCCATCCGTTCTGGTTTCAGTTGTACGTCATGAAAGACCGCGACTACATTGAGCGCTTGATCGACCGCGCCAAGGTCGCCAAGTGTTCAGCGCTGGTGCTGACGCTTGATTTGCAGATCATTGGCCAACGCCACAAAGACCTGAAAAACGGCCTCTCTGCCCCCCCCAAACTCACCATCGCCAACATCATTAACATGATGACCAAACCCCGCTGGGGCTTAGGCATGCTGGGCACCAGACGCCACGGCTTTGGCAACATCGTGGGCCACGTCAAGGGCGTGGAAAATATGGGCTCTTTGTCCGAGTGGACGGCCAAGCAGTTTGACCCCGCGCTGAACTGGGGTGATGTGGAATGGATCAAAAAGCGCTGGGGTGGCAAGCTCATCATCAAAGGCATTCAAGACGTGGAAGACGCCCGCCTGGCTGTCAACTCCGGCGCTGACGCGCTGATTGTGTCCAACCACGGTGGGCGCCAACTAGACGGGGCCCAGTCGTCCATTCATGCCCTGCCGCCCATTGTGGATGCGGTGGGTAAGGACATTGAAGTGCACATGGACGGCGGCATTCGCTCTGGCCAGGATGTGCTGAAGGCCCGCGCCCTGGGGGCGCAAGGCACCTACATTGGCCGCGCTTTTCTGTACGGCTTGGGCGCCATGGGCGAAGAAGGCGTGACCAAGGCGCTGGAAATCATCCACAAAGAGCTCGATTTGACGATGGCCTTTTGCGGCCATACCCAAATGGATACGGTCAACAAAAGTATTTTGTTGCCCGGCACATATCCGACCTGAACTCAGACGCCTGAGACCTGCGCTGGGCAGGTTCAGGCTTTGAAACGCTCATACCCCCGGGCGCGCAACTCACAAGCGGGACAAGTGCCGCAGCCGTAACCCCAAGGGTGGCGGTGTTCGCGGTCACCCAGGTAGCAGGTGTGGGTGTGTTCAATGATGAGGTTCACCAAGGCCTCGCCACCGTTGGGGACGCCCGATTTTTCACCCAACTCATGCGCCAAAGCCCAGGTCGCGGCTTTGTCGATCCACATCAGCGGGGTTTCTATCAAAAAGCGTTTATCCATGCCCAGGGAGAGCGCGAGTTGCATGGCTTTCATGGTGTCGTCGCGGCAGTCCGGGTAGCCAGAAAAGTCGGTCTCGCAAACGCCGGTAACCATCACCTGCAGATCGCGCCGGTAGGCCACGGCCGCGGCCAGCGTTAAAAACAACAGGTTGCGACCCGGCACAAAGGTATTGGGCAAGCCGCTTTGTTCCATCTTGAAGGCGGTATCGCGCGTCAGCGAGGTCTCGCTCACTTCGCCCAACACGGCCAGATCGAGCAGGTGGTCTTGCCCCAGTTTGTCCGCCCATTGGGGGAATTGCAGGCGAATTTCAGACAAGACTTTGAGGCGGGCCTCCAACTCCACATGGTGGCGCTGGCGGTAGTCAAACGCGATGGTTTCAACCCGCTGGTATTTGCTCAAGGCCTGGGCGAGGCAGGTGGTGGAGTCTTGGCCACCAGAAAAAAGGACGAGTGCGGTTGTGTGCATCCCCCAATTTTAGAGGGCTACCCGGCGTTCAAAGGGCGCGCAGGTCGGCTACCGCTTGGCGAATATCGGCGGCCCAGGTTCGGCGGTCGCGACCTTTAAACGACTGGGCTTCGCCAAAGGTGACCACCGCGCACAAAGGAGGTGCGGTGAGTGTGCGCCAGATGGAACCCAGCAAGGTGTCGTCGTCAATGTAACAAGGCGCCAGGCTGAACTGGGCTGTGGCCGCGTCTTCAAAGCGCAGCGCTACGGGTAAAACCGGCGCATTGGCAGTGATGGCGGCTTGAAACAAGTTGGCATGAAAGGGCAATAAATCCACACCGTTGCTGGTGGTGCCTTCCGGGAAGATGGCCAAAATATCGCCTGCTGACAGGCGCTCGGCCATGTGGTGGACCACGCGCAGGGCGTCGCGGCGCGACTCGCGCTCAATAAACAGGGTGCCGGCTCCGGCAGCTAGCGTGCCGATGAGCGGCCAATGGCGCAACTCGGCTTTGGACACAAAACGGCAGTGCCGGGCGGCGTGCAGCACCACGATGTCCAACCAAGAGATGTGGTTGGACGCCAGCATCAAAGGACCGTGCTCGGGCGGCGTCCCTTTCACTATCAATTGAATAGCTAGCTTAGCTAGCATCAATTGGGCCCAAGCCTGAATATGCTCTTCTTTTTGTGACTCGGTCAGCTTAGGAAAAACCCAGGCCAAGGTGATCAGCCCTGAGACGATGTGAACCAGCACGCGCAGGCATTTCCACACCGCATGCACGCGCACCCCCCAAGAGACAGGCTGGTCGCGCATCAGGCCTGAAACGCGACCTGTCCGCCCACCAGCGTGGTGCGCACGCGGCCAGGCAACTCGTAGCCCGAGAACGGCGTGTGTTTGCCCTGGCTACGCAAGGCTGACGGCTCCACCACCCAAGCGGCTTGAGGGTCAAAAATACACACATCGGCCACGCCCCCAACCACCAGACAACCGACCCGGCCCTGGCGCTTCTCAAGGGACGCGCCCAGCACAGCAGCAGGTCCGCAGGTGATGGTGCCCAAGGCGGTGGACAGAGGCACTCCCGTATCCTGGCTCCACTTAAGGGCCAGACTCAAAAGCAATTCCACGCCAGTGGCGCCGGGTTCGCTCTCAGCAAACGGCAGGTTTTTGGCGTCATCGTCGACCGGGGTGTGGTCAGACACCAGCGCGTCGATGGTGCCGTCTTGCAAACCGGCCCGCAGGGCGTCGCGGTCGCGCTGTTGGCGCAAGGGCGGGTTCAGGCGAGCGCGGCTGTCAAAGTAGCCAATATCAGCGTCGGTCAGGTGCAGGGAGTTGATGCTGACATCGCACGTCACCCGCAAACCGTCCAACTTGGCTTGACGCACCAGCGCCACACCTGCAGCACTGCTGATGCGGCACAAATGCACGCGGGCGCCGGTGGCGCGCATCAGCTCAAAAATAGTGTGCAGGGCAATGGTTTCAGCAATCACGGGCACACCGCCCAGCCCCATGCGGGTGGCCAGAGGGCCACTGGCCGCCACGCCTTTGCCCAGGTAAAAGTCTTGCGGGCGCAGCCACACCGAGTAGTCAAAGGTGCTGGCGTATTGCAGCGCACGTTGCAACACCTGGGTATTGGCCAGCGGCACTTCGGCCTGGCTAAAGGCCACACAGCCAGCATCGGTCAACTCGGCCATCTCGGTCAGCGCCTCGCCGGCCAGATTGCGAGTCAGGGCGCCCAGCGGGTAGACGCGGGCTTGGTTGAGCTTTTCAGCCCGAAAGCGCAGCATTTCCACCAAACCGGGCTCATCGAGCACGGGGTCGGTGTCCGGCAGGCACACCAGGCTGGTGACGCCACCGGCCACCGCAGCGGCCATTTCGGACTCCAACATGTGCGCGTGCTCCAGACCGGGCTCGCGCAGGCGCACCGCCAGATCCATCAAACCGGGGGCGACGATGCAGCCGGCGGCGTTAATGACTTGGTCGGGCTTGAAGTCAGGCGCTATATTTTTAATAGCTAGGACAACACCGTGCGCAATGGCTACATCGGCTATTTCGTCAAAACCGGTGGCGGGGTCGATCACCCGGCCGCCTTGAATCAACACATGGGTATTTACCGTCATATCAGGCCTCATTTCCTGCCACGATGCTCATCACCGCCATGCGCACCGCAATGCCAAAGGTCACTTGCGGCAAGATCACGCTTTGCTTGCCGTCCACCACCGCTGAGTCAATCTCAACCCCTCGGTTGATGGGGCCGGGGTGCATCACGATGCAGTCGGGCTTGGCGAGTTGCAGTTTTTCGGGGGTGAGCCCGAAGGTTTTAAAAAATTCGTGGCTGGACGGCAGCAGCGCGCCACTCATGCGCTCGCTTTGCAGGCGCAGCATGATGATGACGTCCGCCCCGCGAATGCCTTCTTCCAGCGTGTGGCACACCCGCACGCCCATTTGCGCCATGTCGGATGGCACCAATGTTTTGGGCCCCACCACCCGCACTTCGGCACAGCCGAGTGTGGTGAGCGCGTGAATATCCGAGCGCGCCACCCGCGAGTGCAGCACATCACCGACGATCGCCACCGTGAGGTTGGCAAAGTCTTTCTTGAAGTGCCGAATGGTGAACATATCGAGCAGCCCCTGCGTGGGGTGCGCGTGGCGGCCGTCACCGGCGTTGATGACGTGCACATGCGGCGCGACGTGCTGGGCAATAAGGTAAGGCGCGCCCGACTCGCCGTGACGTACCACAAACAAGTCAGCGGCCATCGCGCTCAGGTTGGCAATGGTGTCAAGCAGCGACTCGCCCTTGGAGGCCGACGACTTGGCAATGTCCAGATTGATGACGTCAGCACTGAGGCGCGTGGCGGCAATCTCAAAAGTGGTGCGGGTGCGGGTGGAGTTCTCAAAAAAGAGGTTGAACACACTTTTGCCACGCAACAAAGGCACTTTTTTAACCTCGCGGTCGTTCACCGAGACGAAGTTGGCCGCCGTGTCCAACACCTGGGTCAGGATGCTTTTGGGCAGCCCTTCAATCGAGAGCAGGTGAATCAGCTCACCGTTTTTATTAAGCTGCGGGTTGCGCTTGTACAACATGGCTAAACCGTCTCCACTTTGAAACTGAACGCCCCGGCGTCACTGCGCGCCAATGCCAGGGATTGATTGGCTGGCAAGGCCACGCGGGCAGCAACAATGTCAGCCTGAATCGGCAACTCGCGCCCTCCCCGGTCCACCAGCACGGCCAGTTTGACGCTGGCCGGGCGGCCAAAGTCAAACAGCTCATTGATGACAGCGCGGATGGTGCGCCCAGTAAACAGCACGTCGTCGAGCAACAAAATGTCAGACTCGTTCACGTCAAAATCAATTTGCGTTTGCGCGCCCGAGGTCATGCCCCTTCGGGCAAAGTCGTCGCGGTGCAAGGCCGAGGAAATAATGCCTACGCTATTCCCCAGGCCCAAGTCAACTTTCAGGCGGGCAGCCAGCCAGGCGCCGCCTGAGGTCACACCCACCAAGCGCATGCCGGGGCGAAACACGGCGCGAACGCCTGCAAGCAGCTCAAGGTACAAAGCCTCGGCATTCAGGGTGAGTGTGCTCACACAATACTCCTCAAAAACTGTTCCAGAATAATGCAGGCCGCAGCCGCATCGGCGTCTTTGGCGCCCATCGAGAGCGCCTCGGTGGTGGTGTAACGCTCGTCCACCTCAAACACTTGCAGCTTGAAGCGGCCATGCAGCTGGCGGCCAAACTTGCGGGCCCGCAGCGTGTTTTCATGCTCGGCGCCGTCGGGATGGTAGGGCACGCCAATAACCAGCGCATCGGGCTGCCAGTCTTTAATTTGCTGGGCGATTTTGACAAAGCGGGCATCACCTTCGGCGGCAATCGTGCCTTGCGGCTGGGCGGTGCGCATCAGGCGGTTGCCCACGGCAAAGCCGGTGCGCTTGATGCCGAAGTCCAGCGCCAAAAAGGTCTGCAAGTGGGCAGGTACCACCAGGCCGCTCATGCGTGCCCCACATCGGATGAAAGCATCCACGACTCAAAACCCAGCAAAGCCACCGCCTGCTCGTAGCGGTCAGCCACCGGGGTGTCGAAAATAACGCGGTTGTCGGCAGGCACCGTCAACCAGCTGTTGCTGGCCAACTCGGACTCCAGTTGGCCCTCGCCCCAGGCTGAATAACCTAAAAAGATCAGCACCTGCAACGGACCCGCGCCTTCAGAGAGCGCTTCAAGGACATCTTTGGAGGTCGTCATTTTGAGCCCGCCCGAGATGGCCATGGTGGAGGCGTAGTCCACCTCGGCCACACCGTCCATGCCGGCAGCTGGCGGGTGGTGCAATACAAAACCGCGCTCGGTTTGCACCGGCCCACCCTGAAACACGGGCGCTTTGGCCAAGTGGTCGTGGTGCAGCGGCAACTCGATCTTCTCGAACAGCCGCGTCATTCGCATGGGGCTGGGCTTGTTGATGACCAAGCCCAGCGCCCCTCGGGCGGTGTGCTCGCAAACATAGACCACACTTCGAGTGAATATCTCGTCGTTTAGTCCGGGCATAGCAATCAAAAAATGATTTGTCAGGTTGGTGGGGGCAAAATCTCCAGGCATTCAACAATTTTAACGGTGATCATGGACAAGTTCGATACAGGTTTGATGTGGTTTAGGCGTGATTTACGCGTGACAGACAACGCAGCCCTCGTGATGGCCCTCAAAGCCTGCCGCCAGCTGCATTGTGTTTTTATTTTTGACAAGGCTATTTTGGACGCCCTGCCCCGCGCCGACCGCCGGGTAGAGTTCATCCGCGAGTCTTTGCTTGAACTGGATGAAGCCTTGCGCCAACTCAGCGGCAAAGCAGGCGCCGGGCTGATCGTGCGGCACGCTGTGGCCTCACAAGACATCGTGGCGCTGGCTGACAAGCTCAAGGTGCAAGCCGTTTTTGCCGCGCAAGACTACGAACCCCAGGCGCTAGCGCGTGATGCCCAGGTGCTGGACGACCTGGCCCAGCGGGGTATCGCCTTTCGCACCTGCAAAGACCATGTGGTGTTTGAGAAACGCGAAATTTTGACCCAAGGCGGCAACCCGTATGGTGTGTTCACGCCTTATAAAAACAACTGGCTGGCCACCGTCACGCCGCAACATTTGCAAACCCACGACGCTGCGCCCTATGCTGACGCGTTGGCAGCGCGGCCCAAAGCGTTGCAAAAACCAGTGCCTACGCTGAAAGAGCTCGGGTTTGAGCCCACCAACCTCGGCCAGCTCAAAATCCCCACTGGCGCCTCTGGCGGGGCGCAGTTGTTTGAAGACTTCTTTGAGCGCATGGACGAGTACGACGACACCCGCAACTTTCCTGCCGTGAAAGGCCCCAGCTACCTGGGCGTGCACCTGCGCTTTGGCACGGTGTCTATCCGCCAACTGGCCGCTACTGCCTTGCAGCGGCAAATTCAGGGCAGTAAGGGCGCCGCCACCTGGCTCAGCGAGCTGATTTGGCGCGATTTTTATGCCCAAATTTTGGCCAACTTCCCCCGCGTCGCCACCAGCGCTTACAAGCCGGAGTACGACGCCATTCAATGGGAAAGCGGCCCGCACGCCGAAAAACTATTCAAAGCCTGGTGCGACGGGCAAACTGGCTACCCGCTGGTGGACGCCGCCATGGCCCAAATCAACCAGAGTGGCTACATGCACAACCGCTTGCGCATGGTGGTGGGCAGCTTTTTGGTCAAAGACCTCGGCATTGACTGGCGCTGGGGCGAAAAATATTTTGCCCAACACCTGAACGACTTTGACCTGTCAGCCAACAACGGCGGCTGGCAGTGGGTGAGCTCCAGCGGCTGTGATGCGCAGCCCTATTTCAGAATCTTCAACCCAGTGAGCCAAAGCGAAAAGTTTGACACAGAGGGCAAGTTCATTCGGCGCTACCTGCCGCAACTTGCCCAGCTGTCCAACAAAGCGATTCACGCGCCCTGGGCGGCCAAGCCGATGGAGTTGCAAATGGCCGACGTCATCCTGGGCAAAAACTACCCACAGCCGGTCGTGGCACATGACGTGGCGCGGGCGCTCACGCTGCAACGCTATGCGGTGGTGAAGAAGTCGCTTCAGGTCGATTGAGTCACAGGCGCGTCGATGGCGCGTTTGAGCGACTCAAAATGCACCAGCAAAGGCGCCATTTGTGCAGCCGTCAAGGTCTCGGCGTCCAGCATCACAATGACTTCGCGAAGGGCATCCGCCTGAGTCCACAAAAGCTGTGCCCCGCCTTGCTGGGCGCCAGCCAGAAAGACATTCAGGATACGCAGCACTTCAGCCCGAGCGCCCAGGTTCTCCGGGCGTGCGCTCCACTGCCGCAAAGCCCCCCCGAGCTGGGCCATCAAGGCCACAGACTCTGCTTGAAATAATTTAAGAGCCTTGGCAGGGGCCAAAGTTGCCAAATCCAGCGTGGCCAAGGCCTGAAGCGAGGCCAACAGCGACGCATCGGGCGTCTTCAAAAAACCGGCAGCAAACTGGTGCAGCAAACGCCGAATGTCTTCAGCCGATTGAACAAAAACCCGCGCATGGGCTGGATCACAGGGAACAAGCCCTTGCAAATGCTGCAAGGCTTTAAGCAGGGACGCGGCAAAGTCTGCCAAGGCTGTAAAGCCAACATCCCCCGACCGGATGGACAGCGCACGCGCCCACACCACAGTGTTGTCCAGTAACGGGCTGTCCAGCTCCAGAGACCATTCGTTCAATTCGGTCACCAGGTGGCGGGACCATTCATCCGCCTCGTTGAGAAAAATATTAAATGCCGCCACGCCAATCCGCAAATCGCCAATGACCTTGAACTGATCTTCTTCAACCTGGGGCGGCGGCGGCTTCACCAAGCCAAAGGTGTCACGCATGGCGCTCAGGCTGGGCGCGGCCTGGGCCGAGGGCGGCTCGGCCTGGGCACAGTAGAAAACCATCTCTTGCACCACCGGCTTCAAACCCGACAAATCCCCTGACTGCAAGGCGCGGTACTGCAGCAAAATTTGCCCCGTGGTGCGCTTGGCATCCACTGTCAAGGGGCACAAACCCAAAGCGATCGCCTCAAAGTAGGCGGCGCCCACTTGCCAAAATACCCGGGACTCTTCAACACTCTGGGCACTGGCAAACCCCAGACTCATGGCACTCAGCGACTGCGCCGCCAAGGCGTCGCCCGACCGAATCACATCCAAAACGTGTCGATCAAACAAGGCCCGTGTGGCGGCTTGCTCAAGGTGGGGAGAGGCTTGAATCTGCATGATTTTTAGCACCACGGTTGTAGAAAAATCTTGACTACCCCAGATTTTTTAAATTTGGACCAACTCGAAATCTTCTTTGCGGGCACCGCATTCGGGGCAGGTCCAGTTAATCGGCACCTCACTCCACAGGGTTCCAGGGGCGATGCCGCTGGCGGGGTCGCCGGTCTCTTCATCGTAAATCCAGCCACAAATCAGGCACATCCAGGTTTTGGTTTCGCTCACAGCTAAAGACGCCTTCTCATAAAATCAAATGAATATTTACAGGGTTGTGCCGCATTTTCCGGTTGCACCCCCCAAGCTCTGATATTCTGCCTGAAGAAGTTCACCTGTCCGCCCATGTCACCATCCTCGATTTCCCCTACGACCGAAGACCCCTCCACCACCCTGCGTACGGCGTGCGTGATGGTCTTCAACGCCAACGACCCCAGCGGTGCCGGCGGACTGGCCGCCGATGTTACGGCCATCGCCTCGGTGGGCGCGCACGCCTTGCCCATCGTGACCGGCGCCTACGCCCGGGACACCGGCGAAATTTTCGAACACTTTTGCTTTGACGACGAAGCAGTCACCGAGCAGGCCCGCGCCGTGCTGGAAGATGTGACAGTGCAGATCATCAAGGTCGGCTTTGTCGGCTCACCGGAAAACATCAGCGTGGTGGCCAGCGTGGCGTCTGACTACGAAGATGTGCCCGTGGTGGCCTACATGCCCGATTTATCTTGGTGGAATGAAGTCCAGATTGACCTCTACCTGGACGCTTTCAAAGAACTGCTGCTGCCCCAAACCACCGTGTTGGTCGGCAACTTTGGCACTTTATGGCGCTGGCTACTGCCCGACTGGAGTGCCGAACGCCCCCCGAATGCGCGCGACATCGCCCGGGCGGCCAGTGAACTGGGCGTGCCTTACACCCTGGTCACCGGCCTGCAGTTGCCTGACCAGTTCATCGAGAACACCCTGGCTTCGCCGGATGCGGTCATGGCCAGTGAAAAATTTGAACGCTTTGACGCCATTTACTCCGGCGCTGGCGACACCTTGTCTGCCGCGCTGGCCGCCTTGCTGGCCAGTGGCGACGACCTGACCGAGGCGTTTACCGAGGCGCTGAGCTACCTGGACCAGTGCCTGGAAGGCGGCTTTCGCCCCGGCATGGGCCATGTGTTGCCCGACCGCCTGTTTTGGGCACAGCCTGACGACGAGACCGAAACCGAGGTCGGTGAAACGCTGGCCCCCTCCCTGACTTCTTTTATTTCCAACCTGGACATCAACCCCAATGACATCAAACACTGACCACAACCAGACCCTTTTTGAGCGCGCCAAACGGGTCATCCCCGGCGGCGTCAACTCACCGGTCAGGGCCTTCAAGGCAGTCGGTGGCACCCCGCGCTTTGTCAAGCGCGCGCAGGGCGCCTACTTTTGGGACGCCAACGACCAGCGCTACATCGACTACATCGGCTCCTGGGGGCCCATGATTTTGGGCCACGGCCACCCTGAGGTGGTCAAAGCCGTGCAAGACGCTGTTTTAGAAGGCTTTTCTTACGGCGCCCCGACCGAGCGCGAGGTCGAGTTGGCCGAAGAAATCCTCAAAATCATGCCCTCCATGGACATGGTGCGCCTGGTCAGCTCAGGCACCGAGGCGGCCATGAGCGCCATCAGGTTGGCGCGGGGTGCCACTGGGCGCAGCAAAATCATCAAGTTTGAAGGCTGCTACCACGGCCACGCCGATGCGCTCTTAGTCAAGGCCGGCTCCGGTCTTGCCACCTTCGGCCACGCCACTAGCGCCGGTGTGCCCGCCGAGGTGGTGCAGCACACGTTGGTGCTGGAGTACAACCACATTGGCCAATTGGAAGAAGCCTTTGCTTTGCACGGGCGCGAGTTGGCTTGCGTGATGATCGAGCCGATTGCCGGCAATATGAACTTTGTGCGCGCCTCGGTGCCGTTCATGAAACGCTGCCGCGAGCTGTGCACCGAATACGGCGCCCTCTTTGTGTTTGACGAGGTGATGAACGGATTCAGGGTAGCGCTGGGTGGCGCGCAAAGCGTCTACGCCCGCGACATTCCCGGCTTTGAGCCCGACATCACGGTGATGGGCAAGGTCATTGGCGGCGGCATGCCGCTGGCGGCTTTTGGTGCCAAGCGCGCCATCATGGAACACTTGGCCCCACTGGGTGGCGTGTACCAAGCCGGCACCTTGTCGGGCAACCCGGTCGCTACCGCCTGCGGACTGGCCACCTTGCGCGAGATTCAAAAGCCAGGTTTCTTTGCCGACTTGTCGCGCAAAGCCCAACTCTTGACCACCGGTTTGAGAGCAGCAGCCGATGCCGCAGGTGTGCCCTTCAGCGCGGACAGCGAGGGCGGCATGTTTGGCTTTTTCTTATTCAAAGACCTGCCGCAAAACTACGCCACGGTCATGACCACCGACAACCAGCGCTTCAACACCTTGTTTCACGGCCTGCTGGACCGCGGCGTCTACATCGCCCCAGCGCTGTACGAAGCCGGCTTCATCAGCGCCGCGCACACCGACGCCGACATTGCCGAGACTGTGGCGGTGGCGGCTGAGGTATTTAAACTACTATAAAACAATAGCTAGCCAAGCACAGCCCCAAAGGGCTGGCGGCCTATTTAGCTAAAAAATTAATGGCGGAAGTGGCGCACGCCACTGAACACCATCGCCACGCCGCGCTCGTCGGCGGCGTCGATCACTTCCTGGTCGCGCATGGAGCCGCCGGGCTGGATGACGCAGGTGGCGCCTGCGTCCACCACCACATCGAGGCCATCACGGAACGGAAAGAAAGCGTCGCTGGCCACCACGGTGCCAACGAGTGACAGATTGGCGTGCTGGGCCTTTATGCTGGCGATGCGTGCGGAGTCGAGGCGGCTCATCTGGCCGGCGCCCACGCCCATCGTCATGCCGCCTTTGCAAAACACAATGGCGTTGCTCTTGACGAACTTGGCCACGTTCCAGGCAAACAACAGGTCTTGCAACTGCTCGGCGGTGGGCTGAACTTTGGTGACGACTTTGAGGTCGGCCAGGGTCAACTCATGGTTGTCGGCGGTTTGCATCAGCAGGCCGGAGCTCACGCGTTTGATGTCCATGACGTTGCGGCCTTGGCTGCCGTCGGCGGGCAGGCTGATTTTCAAAATCCGCACGTTGACCTTGGTTTTGAACACCTCAAGCGCCTCGGGCGTGAAGTCAGGGGCCATCAGCACCTCGACAAACTGCTTGGATATTTGCAGTGCCGCGCGCTCATCGAGCGTGCGGTTAAGGGCAATGATGCCGCCAAAGGCAGAGGTGGGGTCGGTCTGGAAGGCCTTGTTGTAAGCCTCCAGCGCATCCACACCCACCGCCACGCCGCAGGGGTTGGCGTGCTTGACGATGACGCAGGCTGCTTCTTTTGCGGCGTCAAAGCTTTTGACGCATTCCCAAGCGGCGTCGGCATCGGCGATGTTGTTGAAGCTGAGTTCTTTGCCATGCAACTGCACGGCCGTGACGAGTGAGCCTGCGGCGGGGTGCAGGTCGCGGTAGAAGGCGGCTTGCTGGTGCGGGTTTTCGCCGTAGCGCAGGTCTTGCAGCTTGATGAACTGGCTGTTGGCTTGGGCCGGGAAGGCTTGCAGCACGGGGGTGTTGTTGCCCTCTTCAAAGTTGATGGCGGACAAATAGTTGCTAATGGCGCCGTCGTACTGGCTGATGCGATTGAACGCCGCCACGGACAGGGCGAACTTGGTTTTAAGCGTCAAGCCACCGTTTTTCAACTCGGTGAGCACTTGGGCGTATTGCGAGGCGTCGGTCAACACAGCCACGTCTTTCCAGTTTTTGGCCGCACTGCGCACCATGGCGGGGCCGCCGATGTCGATGTTTTCAATCGCGTCTTCTAGCGTACAACCGGCTTTGGCCACCGTGGCTTCAAACGGGTAGAGGTTGACCACCAGGATGTCAATGGTGTCGATGCCGTGCGCTTTGATAGCGGCCATGTGCTCGGGCAAGTCGCGCCGGGCCAGCAGGCCGCCGTGCACTTTGGGGTGCAGCGTTTTCACGCGGCCGTCCAACATCTCGGGGAAACCGGTCATGTCTGCCACCTCGGTCACGGGCAGGCCAGCGTCAGCCAGCAACTTGGCGGTGCCGCCGGTGGACAAGAGCTTGATGCCCTGCGCGTGCAGGGCTTGGGCGAGTTCAAGGATGCCGGTTTTGTCGGAGACGGAAAGGAGTGCGTTCATGGGTTGGTGTTGATAAGTTAAAAATTAAGAAAGAATTTGGATTGCCGCGCTTCACTCGCAATGACAGGGTTAATTCGTCACTGCGAGCCCAGACCTCGTCACTGCGAGCGTAGCGCGGCAGTCCATGACTTGTGTCTTTTGACGGGCGACGGTGGATTGCCGCGCTTCGCTCGCAATGACGGGTCAGGGCATTCGCAATATCAGGGGAAGGGAATCGCATTGACGGCAAAAGGCTTAGGTAATCAGCTTGTGTTCGAGTAGTTTTTTGCGCAGGGTGTTGCGGTTCAGGCCGAGCCATTGGGCGGCTTTGGACTGGTTGTTGTCGGCGTGTTGCATTACGATTTCTAGCAGCGGTTTTTCCACCACGTTCACCACCATGTTGTACATGCCATCGGGCTCGCTGGCGCCCAAATCACGCAGATAGCTTTTCAGGCTGTTGCGCACGCTTTCTTCAATGTGCATATGGCTCATGCGGAGGTCTCACTTATTAATTCTTTTTTCATGGCAAGGGCGTCACCCGCAGCGGTCGGCATCCGATCCGTGTGGGTGTTCAACTCATCAAAAAAATCAGCCACGGCCTGGACTTGCAGGTCGCAGTCTTCTATCAAATTCATCTTGGCCCTGAACGCCTCGCCACCGGGCAAGGTCTTCACATACCAGCCGATGTGCTTGCGGGCAGTGCGCACGCCGCTGTACTCGCCGTACAGGGCGTAGTGGTCGTGCAAATGCTCAATCAGCAGGTGCTTGACCTCCCCCACCAAGGGCGGCGCAAGGTGTTGGCCCGTGGCCATAAAGTGCACCATTTCGCGAAAAATCCAGGGGCGCCCTTGCGCGGCGCGGCCAATCATGACCGCATCGGCTTGGGTGGCTGCCAGCACTTCCAGGGCTTTTTCGGGCGAGTCAATATCCCCATTAGCCACCACGGGCACGCGCACCGCCGCTTTGACGGCTGCGATGGTGTCGTACTCAGCAAACCCCTTGTAACCCTGTTCGCGGGTGCGCCCGTGCACGGTGATCATTTGCACACCTGCCTGCTCGGCCGCACGCGCGATCACCACCGCATTTTTTTGGGCCTGGCACCAGCCGGTACGCATTTTGAGCGTGACTGGCACACCGCGCGGGGCCGCTACCGCCACCACGGCTTCAATGATGCTCAAGGCGAGGGCTTCGTCTTGCATCAGAGCTGAACCAGCCCACTTGTTGCACACCTTTTTGGCCGGGCAGCCCATATTGATGTCAATGATTTGCGCGCCCCGGTCGATGTTGTAAGCAGCCGCCTCGCCCATCATCAGCGCGTCGGTGCCCGCAATTTGTACGGCGATCGGCCCGGGTTCTCCCTCGTGGTTGGCACGGCGCGAGGTTTTCAGGGTGTCCCACAAATCAGGCCGACTCGTCACCATTTCGCTCACGGCGTAGCCTGCACCCAACTTTTTGCAAAGCTGACGAAAAGGCCGGTCTGTGACGCCCGCCATCGGGGCCACAAAGAACGGATTGGCGAGCAAATAGGGGCCAATGTTCATGCGAACAAATAGAAATAGGTGTGAAAAATGTCGTTTGGAGCAAGGGGGCAGAACGCCTGAGGGGTATTCTAACTGCCTATTATTTCAGCAAGAGGCGCGAATCTATACTCATTTCATTATGGAAATCTGGATCAATCAGTTACTCACTTGGCTCGCCTTGCCGCAATTTGGCCTCAGCACGGTTTTTGTGGTGTCCTTCATTTCAGCCACCTTGCTGCCCTTGGGCTCAGAGCCGGTGGTGTTTGGCTTGGTCACCCTCAACCCCGCGCTTTTTTGGCCAGCGATTGGCGTGGCCACCGTTGGCAACACCCTGGGCGGGGCCGTGACTTGGTGGATGGGGCTGGCTTCCAAAAAAGTGGTCTCGCGCTTGCAGCACAACAAAACAGACCTGAGGGCGCTCGACTGGCTAGAGCGCCTGGGACCCAAAGCCTGCCTGCTGTCCTGGCTGCCCGTCGTAGGCGACCCGCTGTGCGCCGTGGCGGGATGGTTGAATCTGCCATTTTGGCCCTGCGTGATTTACATGGCCATCGGCAAACTGGCCCGCTACGTCACGATGACGGCGGCGCTGGTGGGGATGTTTGGGCGGTGAATAACGCTGCCAAGGTTCATCTCTGCAAAGGTGACAGCTAGGCCGGGTAAGGGTTTCAGCACGCCCTTGAGATCAGCGAGCGGCTTTGTCTTGGCCCGCATCACTACAGTGCCTTCCGGCATGGGTGTAAGGGTGACCCGATCTTTGGCGGCAATGACCAAGAATCGCCGAATATCAGCAGGGATGGTAATTTGCCCCTTGCTTGTGAGGGTGGCTTCGGACATTTTTAACTCCTTACATTGAACCGCACCGTTTCTTAACGATTCACAGAATGAGTACGCGCCTTTTTCAAGAGTAAGTTAGAAGCCGTCGCTTCCAGGCGCTCTGCGAGCCAAACCTTAATGACGGACTGTCGCGTCACGCCCATTTTGCTGGCCTCACGGTCGAGAGAATCAATCATCCAGGTTGGGAAATCAACATTCACCCGCTTTTGCTCTTGCAAAACGCGCTTTGCTTTGGACAAATCCAAAGCAGCCGTGATGTTGACGTCGTCGTCAAACTGTTGGTCAAAAATATTAGCTTTCATACAGTGTTACCTCTTCTTTGCGTGAGCGTCTAACGGATATCAAACGAATATTGACGCCACGGTAAGTCATAACGGCCGACCAATGCCTTCCATCGATAAGGCCGATCACCAAAAAACGGGGCTCATCTTCGGTCTTTGCGGGTATCTCCATCAGCATCGGGTCACCCCAAAGTCGCTGGGCTTCAGTGAAGTCGATGCCATGCTTGGTGCGATTGGCATCGCACTTTACAGGGTCAAACTCGAATGAATACATAGTATAGAAACTATACCTTAATTAGCATTGACATTTTTATGTAACAACGTCATCAGGCGGAAGTGCTTGCGCAACCAGCCGGGTTGTGTACCCGCTTGGTGGAAGGCGGATAGCGTTCGAGCTTGCCGGCGGGGCGGCGGGGGCGTTGCACTAGGTCACCTCCGCAGTTAGGGCAGATCAGCTTGAGCTTGTCGGTCGCGCAGGTGGCGCAGAAGGTGCATTCGAAGGTACAAATGCGCGCCTCGGTGGAGTCGGGCGGAAGGTCTTTGTCGCAACATTCGCAAGAAGGCCGAAGTTCAAGCATGGAGATGTCCTCTACCTAGAAAAATTGTGCTTCAGCACTGGGGGTTTTTAATACTTTTTGAATATAGCGTAGAAATCATGGAATTCGCAAAACCCTCCACGTAACAGCCACGCCGATGTTGGTGCGCGGCAAAACTGATGCCCGCCTGTTGGTCGACCCAGTAGTAGTTTCCATAGACGCTGCACCAGGACTAGGTACCCGCGCCCTGCTGCGGCTGCGCACGTGCCGGGTCGGTATTCACCAGCGGACCGACGCCAATGCGCGTGCTTTCCAGCAGCTCTAGGTAGTCGCTACTAAAGGAACACCCACGCTAGCTTCAAGCTTTTCACCCCGCCAACAGCGGCCTGGAGGTCAGAGCACAATTTCGTTTGTTGCTTTTGGTCGCCGGGAACAGGGTTGTCCTGAATTGTGATCTGACCCCCAAGCCTGACTTCTCTGCTTTTGGTGTTGGACTGCACCACCCAAAAACGAAAATAGCACCCGAAAGTGCTATTGATAAATGAGCTGGTCAAGCTAGTCAACAGGGCTCTACAGCCCGATTAGGTATAAATTTAAGAACTAAACAAGAAGTTCATCACGTCGCCGTCTTTCACCACGTATTCCTTGCCCTCAGCGCGCATCTTGCCGGCGTCTTTGGCGCCTTGCTCGCCTTTGAAGGCGATGAAGTCTTCAAAGGCGATGGTCTGGGCGCGGATGTAGCCTTTCTCAAAATCGGTGTGAATCACGCCTGCGGCTTGCGGGCCGGTGTCGCCCACATGGATGGTCCAGGCGCGCACTTCTTTGACGCCTGCGGTGAAGTAGGTTTGCAAGCCCAAGAGTTTGTAGGCGGCCACGATCAGACGGTTGAGACCCGGCTCGGTTTGGCCGATTTCGCTCAAGAACATCTGCTTGTCTTCTTCTTCCATGTCGGCCATTTCGGCTTCCATCTTGGCGCAAATCGCCACCACGGGCGCATTTTGCGACTTGGCGTAAGCGGTCAGGCGGTCCAGAAAGGGGTTGTTCTCAAACCCATCTTCCGACACGTTGGCCACAAACATGGCGGGCTTGGCAGTGATCAGGAAAAACTGCGTGAGTAAAGGCAGCTCTTCTTTGCTGAAGTCCAGCGTGCGCACGGGCTTGGCTTCGTTAAGGGCGGCTTGGCATTTTTCAAGAATAGCGACCAGCTTGATGGATTCTTTGTCGCCTGAGCGGGCCAGCTTGGTGACGCGGTGCAGGGCCTTTTCTACAGCGGTCATGTCGGCCAGGCACAGCTCGGTTTGAATGACTTCGATGTCCGAGATCGGATCCACGCGTCCGGCGACGTGAATCACGTTGTCGTCTTCAAAGCAGCGCACAACATTGATGGTGGCATCGGTCTCGCGGATGTGCGAGAGGAACTTGTTGCCCAGCCCCTCGCCGGTGCTGGCACCTGCCACCAAACCGGCAATGTCCACAAACTCAACAATGGCGCGCTGCACCTTTTGCGGGTTGACGATTTTGGAGAGCGCATCTAGGCGCGGATCGGGCACTTCGACAATGCCCACATTGGGCTCAATGGTGCAAAACGGATAGTTTTCAGCCGGGATGCCGGCCTTGGTCAAGGCGTTAAAAAGCGTGGATTTGCCCACATTTGGAAGACCGACGATGCCACATTTCATAAAAATCCTAATCAGTTGGAGTCTGCGCGGGCTCACTGCGCACCATGGCAGTGGGTCCCCTCAAGCGCTAATAAATCGATCTTTTAAGTGTATTCGATGCGGGTATTTGGCTGACACACGTCCGCAGCCCCCCCGGCTTCTACAATCCGACCATGACTCAACCCTTAGATATTTGCATCCGTGGCGGCGGGATTGTGGGCCACACGCTGGCCCTTTTGCTGGCCCGCGCGCGGCTTCGCGTGGGCTTGGTCACACAAGCTGTGCGCCCCCAGACTGAGGCGCCAGACGTTCGAGCCTACGCCTTGAACGCCCAATCCAAAGCGCTGCTGGATTCACTGCGTTGCTGGCCCGAGCCGCAGCACGCCACCGAAGTGCTGTCCATGCAGGTCAAAGGCGATGATGGCGGCGAGGTCAACTTTGACGCCAACGCCTTGAGCGTGCCCGGCCTGACTTGGATTGTGGATGTGCCGGTGCTGGAGGCGCAGTTGCGCGATGCTGTGCGTTTTCAGCCTTTGATACACCTGCTGGACGCCCCGCAAGACGCCGCCCTGACCGTGATTTGCGAAGGCAAAACCAGCAGCACCCGCGCCGAGTTTGGCATTGAGTTTGAGGTGACGCCCTACCCCCAAACCGCCCTTGCGGCCCGTGTGACCGGCGAAGCACCGCACGGCCAAGTGGCGCGCCAGTGGTTTACCGAGGGCGAGATTTTGGCGTTTTTGCCGTTGGACGGCCCCCAAGGCCACACGGTGGCAGTGGTCTGGTCGGTGCCACATGCGCGCGCGCAGGCTTTGCAGGCCATGAGCCCCGAAGATTTTTGCCAACAGCTCACACAGGCCAGCGAAGGCTGCCTGGGCAAGATTCAACTGAGTAGTGAGCGCGCCACCTGGCCCTTGCAAATGGCCATCACCGAGCAATGGGCCGGGCTGCACCAAGGCAAAGCCTGGGCTTTGGCGGGCGATGCCGCGCACACCTTGCACCCGCTGGCCGGACAAGGTCTTAATTTAGGGCTGGCCGACGCCGCAGTGCTGGCCGACACCTTGCAGAACCGCGAATATTGGCGTGCTGTGGGCGATGAAAAATTGCTTCGGCGTTATGCCCGTGCACGCAAGGCTGATGTGGTGGTCATGGGCGCGGCCATGGATGGCTTGCAAAAGCTGTTTTCTCAAACGGGCGCGCCTTGGAAAAACTTGCGCAACTGGGGCATGAGCGGCTTTGAGCGCAGCGGCCCCCTCAAACAATGGGTCGCCAAACAGGCGATGGGATTTAAGTAAATGAATGATCGTGTCATGATGAAATTATCGAAAAAAGTATTGCTGCTTATCGCTCTGATCGCCAGCTTCGGGGCCTCTGCCCAAGAGGCCTTGATTCGCAAAAACCTGCTGGAGCGCATTCCGCAGCTGCAAAAAATTGACGAAGTGACCAAAAGCCCGATAGCGGGCTTGTTTGAAATTCGCGTCAACGGCACCGAGATTTATTACACCGACGCTGAGGGCAACTATCTGGTGCAGGGTAATTTGATTGACACCAAGCAACGCCGCAATCTGACCGAAGAACGCATAGAAAAGCTCACCGCCATCAGCTTCTCTGATTTACCCATCAAAGACGCTTTCACGATCGTGCGAGGCAACGGCAAGCGCAAACTGGCCGTCTTTGAAGACCCCAACTGCGGCTACTGCAAGCGCTTTGAGCGCGACTTGCAAAAGGTGGACAACGTGACCATCCACATGTTTTTGTATCCCATACTGAGCGCAGACTCTACCGAAAAGTCCAAAAACATCTGGTGCGCCAAAGACAAAACCAAAGCCTGGCAAGACTGGATGGTGCGTGACCAGTCGCCCAAAACACTCAGCTGCGATATCGGTGCCATTGAGCGCAACGTCGAACTGGGGCGCAAATACAAGATTACCGGCACCCCCACCCTCGTATTTTTGGATGGAACACGCATTCCCGGTGCGATCAGCGCGGCTGAAGTTGAAAAACACCTGAGCGCCAAAAACTGATGGCCACCGCGGCGCTGGCCTACCGGGTGCAGGTGCACGACCTGCACGCCCATTTGTTTGCGGTGACCCTCACCGTGGCGCAACCGGCTGCCATGCAGCGCGTGAGCTTGCCGGTGTGGATTCCGGGCAGCTACCTGGTGCGTGAATTTTCAAAAAATTTGCAACACCTGACAGCCCGCCAAGGCAACAAAGTGGTGGCGCTAACGCAGATCGACAAATGCACCTGGGAAATTGATTGCAAGCCCACGCAGGCGCTGGTGCTGCGCTACGAGGTGTATGCGCTGGACAACTCGGTGCGCACCGCCTGGCTGGACACGCAGCGCGGGTTTTTCAACGGCACCAGCTTGTTTTTACAGGTAGCGGGGCAAACCCAGCAGCCCCACACACTGGAGCTGCTCTCCAAAAATACGCCCTCTGGCTGGCAAGTGGCCACCGGCCTGACCCCGCTCAAGACCACAAAAGCCGGTTTTGGCACTTACAGCGCCGCCCATTACGACGAGCTGGCGGACTGCCCGGTGGAGATGGGCGACTTTTGGCAAGGCGCGTTTGTGGCGGGGGGCATCCCGCACCGGTTTGTGGTGGCGGGGGCGCCGCCCAGCTTTGACGGCGCCCGTTTGTTGGCCGACACGCAGGCTATTTGCGAGACCGAAATACGGTTTTGGCATGGCGCCCAAAAGGGCAAAAAATCTGCTACCAAGGCGCCGCATAAACACTACCTGTTCATGCTCAACGCCGTGGACGATGGCTACGGTGGGCTGGAGCACCGCAACTCCACCGCCCTGATTTGCACCCGCAAAGACCTGCCCCAGCTGGCGCCGGCAGCGGCACCCAAAGACGCCAAGCCCAAGCACACCGAGGGCTACACCACCCTGCTGGGCCTCATCAGCCACGAATATTTCCATACCTGGAACGTGAAGCAACTGCGCCCTGCCGAGTTTGCTGTCTATGACTACAGCGCTGAAAATTACACTGAGCTGCTGTGGTTTTTTGAAGGCTTCACCAGCTACTACGACGACCTGCTGCTGCACCGCGCCGGGTTAATTGACGATGCCACTTACCTCAAGCTGCTCAATAAAACCATCAACCAGGTCATGCAGACGCCGGGGCGCGAGGTGCAAAGCGTGGCGCAAGCCAGTTTTGACGCTTGGGTGAAGTACTACCGCCAGGACGAAAACACGCCCAACGCCACCGTGAGCTATTACACCAAAGGCGCTTTGGTGGCGCTGTGCCTAGACCTGACGCTGCGCACCGAGGGCAAAACCACGCTGGATGACGTCATGCGGGGCTTGTGGACGCGCACCCAAGGCGGGCCGATGACCGAGGCCGACTTGTGCAGCGTGCTGGCCGAGCTCTCGGGCCGCTCATGGGCCCAAGAGATCGGGCAATGGGTGCATGCCACCACCGAGTTGCCGCTCAAACCCTTGCTTCAAGCGCATGGCGTGGCCGTGCTGGAGGAGCCTGCCCAATGGGCCCAGCGCCTGGGCTTGCGGGTGGCTGAGAGCGCAGGCGTTCACGTCAAAGTGGTGTTGCGCGGTGGGGCCGCTGAACAAGCCGGCTTGGCCGCAGGGGACGAGTGGCTGGGCCTTGAAGTGGGCACAGGCAAAGCGGCCACGCAATGGCGACTTAGTAAGCTCGATGAGTTGCCACTCTACGCGGGACACGCCACCAAAGTGGGCATCTTGGTGGCCAGGGACAAGCGGCTTTTGAAGCTGACGCTGAACCTGCCCAAAAACGTCACCACTTGGCGTTTGGCAGCGCGTGACGCGCCCAAATTATCCAGGTGGCTAGGGCACACGGGCTAACTTAGCGGCCCTTGAACTGCGGGGCGCGTTTTTCACGAAACGCCATCACGCCCTCGATGTAATCGTCGGTTTGACCCATCGCGGATTGGGTGTCGCGTTCCTGGTCCAGTTGGGCGCTCAGGGTGCGTGTGCTGCTGCTCTGCAAGAGATGACGCGTTGCCACCAGTGCCTTTGTGGGCATGACGGACAAGCGCTCGGCCAACGTGGCGGCAGCAGCCAAACAGTCGTCGGCCACGTCCCAAATCATGCCCCACTCTTTGGCTTGGACTGCCCCCAGCTTGTCACCCGTCATGGCCAGTGCCATAGCGCGGGCCAGGCCCAGGCGCTCGGTCAGCAACCAGCTGCCGCCCGCATCGGGAATCAAACCAATTTTGCTGAAAGCCTGAATAAAACTGGCGGCGGGGGCGGCAATAGCGATGTCGCAGCTCATGGCCAACGAGGCACCAGCCCCGGCGGCTACACCATTCACGGCGGCAATAGTGGGCATGCGCAGGGCTTGCAAGCGGCGTGCGATGGGGTTGAAGGCTTGGTCAATGACGGGGCCGGGGTCGGCGCGGGATTTCAGATCAGGGCCGGGCTCAAAATCAAACTCGGCCAAATCAGCGCCCGCGCAAAAGGCACGACCAGCACCAGTAATGACCAAAGCCCGAATGAGCGGGTTGGCTTCGGCCACATCGAGCGCCGCCCATAGGTCGCGGTGCATTTGGCGGGTGAAGCTATTCAGGGCCGCAGGGCGGTTGAGCGTGAGGGTGGCCACGGCGCCATGCTCGGCGTACAAAACGGTAGATTCAGACATTTCTTTATTTCCTTTAAGTGCAGGTGAAATTTACCACTGACGCGCGCAAGACTTGCCCCCTGCTTTCCCTTGGTTCGCCATAGGTCGCCGTTGTTATAGTCTGATCAAGCCCATCACTTACACATCTGGAGAACCGCATGACTTATGAACTGATCAACGTCCGCACCGAAGCCGACAAAGTAGGCATCATCACCCTGAACCGCCCCAAGCAGCTCAACGCACTCAATGACCAACTCATGGACGAACTCGGTACCGCCTTGAAAGCATTTGACGCGAACCCTTTGATTGGTTGCATGGTGATTACGGGCAGCGAAAAAGCCTTTGCCGCTGGCGCTGACATTGGCGCGATGGCGAGCTACACGTTTTCAGACGTGTACAAGGGCGACTACATCACCCGCAACTGGGAGCAAATTCGCAGCATCCGCAAGCCCGTCATTGCAGCGGTAAGCGGTTTTGCGCTGGGCGGGGGTTGTGAGCTGGCGATGATGTGCGACTTCATCATTGCCGCCGACAACGCCCGTTTTGGCCAGCCCGAGATCAAACTGGGCGTCATTCCCGGCGCGGGTGGCACGCAGCGCCTGCCGCGCGCGGTGGGCAAGGCCAAAGCGATGGACATGGCTTTAACCGGCCGCATGATGGACGCCGTGGAGGCCGAGCGCGCCGGCTTGGTGAGCCGCGTGGTGCCGCTGGACAAGCTGATGGAAGAAGCCCTGGGCGCGGCCTTGATGATCAGCGACTTCTCCCAAATGGCCACCATGGCAGCCAAAGAGTCGGTCAACCGGGCTTTTGAGGGCACGCTCAATGATGGCATCACCTTCGAGCGCCGCCTGTTCCACGCCTTGTTTGCCACGGCCGATCAAAAAGAAGGCATGGATGCGTTTGTGAACAAACGCAAAGCTAATTTTGCCCATCGCTAAGTGGCCTGGTTTTAGTCGCTATAATTCTGCCCTATTGGTGATATAGCTCAGTTGGTTAGAGCGCAGCATTCATAATGCTGATGTCGGTGGTTCAAATCCACCTATCACCACCAAGTTTTTCAAGACCCGCTTCAGCCTTTGCTCTTGCGGGTTTTTTGTTTTTACACCCTTCAGCCTCTGGAAAAATACCATGAACCGCTGTCTGCTGCGCTCAAGCGTCCTGCTGTCTGCCCCTGCCCCGCTGGGTGAGCAAGTCCGCCCCAAAAACCTGTCGCTGAGAACCCCCTCCGTCATTGCGGCAACTTTTCCCCGTCACTGCGAGCGAAGCGCGGCAGTCCATCGTGCAAAGCCAAACCATTTCCAGCAACGAAAACTATCGAAACTCGAAGATAGATCGCCGCACTACGCTCGCGATGACGGGTCTGGATGCTGCCGATTTTGGACTTAATCCCTAATTTTTAGCCTCTAGAGAACGTCCAACAAGCTTAAGCAGCTATTTATTTAATAGCATTAAAAACGAATACACACCATGTCTAAAAAAGTCTTCATCAAAACCTTTGGCTGCCAGATGAACGAGTACGACTCGGGCAAGATGGCCGACGTGCTGCAGGCCGCGCAGGGCTACGAGCCCACCAACGACGTGGAAGAAGCGGACCTGATTTTGTTCAACACCTGCTCGGTGCGCGAAAAAGCCCAAGAAAAAGTGTTTTCCGACCTGGGCCGCGTCAAGCACCTGAAGAAAAAAGGCGTGCTGATCGGCGTGGGGGGTTGCGTGGCCAGCCAGGAGGGCGCGGCCATCATCGAGCGCGCGCCCTACGTAGATATCGTCTTTGGCCCGCAAACCCTGCACCGCCTGCCGCAAATGCTGGCCGCGCGCGATGCCCAAAACCGCTCGCAAGTGGACATCAGCTTTCCTGAGATTGAGAAGTTTGACCACCTGCCGCCCGCCCGGGTTGAAGGCGCCACCGCGTTTGTGAGCATCATGGAAGGCTGCTCCAAATACTGCAGCTACTGCGTGGTGCCCTACACCCGGGGCGAAGAGGTGTCGCGTCCGTTTGAAGACGTACTGGTCGAGGTGGCCGGTTTGGCCGAGCAAGGGGTGAAAGAAGTCACGCTCCTGGGCCAAAACGTCAACGCCTACCGCGCCCGCATGATTGGCGAGGCCTCCGCACTCACCAGCGAGATGGCCGACTTTGCCACCTTGCTGGAGTACGTGGCCGATATTCCCGGCATAGAGCGCATCCGCTACACCACCAGCCACCCCAACGAGTTCACGCCCTCGCTGATTGCCGCCTACGGCACCATCCCCAAACTGGTAAGCCACCTGCACTTGCCGGTGCAGCACGGCTCAGACCGTATTTTGATGGCCATGAAGCGCGGCTACACCGCGATGGAATACAAATCAACCATCCGCAAACTGCGCGCCATTCGGCCTGACATGGCGATCAGCAGCGACTTTATTGTGGGCTTCCCCGGCGAGACCGAAGAAGATTTTGGCAAGATGATGAAGCTGATTGACGATGTGGGGTTCGATAACTCATTCAGCTTTATCTTCAGCCCACGCCCCGGCACGCCGGCGGCCAATCTGCACGACGACACGCCGCATGAGGTCAAGCTGCGCCGCTTGCAGCACCTGCAATCGGTCATCAACGACAGCATTAGCCGCATCTCGGACAGCCGTCTGGGCACGGTGCAGCGCATTTTGGTGGAAGGCCCCTCCAAACGCGATGCAGCCGAGCTCATGGGCCGCACCGAGTGCAACCGGGTGGTCAATTTTGTGGGGCAAGCCGAGCTGACAAACACCTTGGTGGATGTGAAGATTACCGAGACCCGTACCTATTCGCTGCGCGGCGAGTTGCTATAAATTAAATAGCTGCTTAAGCACGTCATTCGAGCCCTAGCGGCTCGAATGGCTTAATAAATTAGAACGGCATTTTCGGCATGCCTTTCATGCCCCCCATGCGCTTCATCATTTTCATCATGCCGCTGCCCTTCATCTTTTTCATCATCTCCTGCATTTGCTCAAACTCTTTAAGCATGCGGTTGACTTCCTGCACCTGAACACCGGAGCCTGCGGCAATGCGGCGCTTGCGGGTGGCTTTGATGAGCTCGGGCTTGCGACGCTCCAGCGGCGTCATGCTGTGGATGATGCCTTGCTTGCGCTGAATGTCTTTCTCAACCTTGCCCATGTCCATTTGACCGGCTTTAGCAGCCATGGCGGCGGGTAGTTTGTCCATGAGGCTGGACAAACCGCCCATCTGTTTCATTTGCTGAATCTGGGCCAAAAAGTCGTTCAAGTCAAAGCCGGAACCACTTTTGATTTTGGCGGCCAGCTTTTGTGCAGCAGCCACATCAACACCCGCCGTGACTTGCTCGACCAACGCCAAAATGTCGCCCATGCCCAAAATGCGTCCGGCATGGCGCTCGGCATCAAACACTTCAAGACCGTCAATTTTTTCGCTGGTACCGGCAAATTTGATGGGGGCACCGGTAATTTGTCGCACCGACAGCGCGGCGCCTCCGCGCGAATCGCCGTCGAGCTTGGTCAAAATAATGCCGGTGAGCGGCAGGGCGTCTTTGAAGGCTTTGGCGGTGTTGATCGCATCCTGGCCCTGCATGGCATCCACCACAAACAAGGTTTCCACGGGGTTTAGCACCGCATGGAGTTGTTTGATTTCCAGCATCAAGGCTTCATCAATAGCCAGCCGACCGGCGGTATCAACCAGCAACACGTCAAAGTAATGCTTGCGGGCATAGTCCAGCGCAGCCAGTGCAATATCAACCGGCTTTTGGTCAATCGTGCTGGGGAACCATTCGGCACCGGCCTGCGCCGTGACGGTTTTCAACTGCTCAATGGCGGCTGGGCGGTACACGTCACCCGAGACGGTCAGCACTTTTTTGTTGCGCTTCTCGATCAGGTGTTTGGCCAGTTTGGCGGTGGTGGTGGTTTTACCAGCACCCTGCAAACCCGCCATCAAAATGACCGCCGGCGGTTGCGCCGCCAGATTGATGTCGCTCACACCCTCCCCCATGGTGGCGGCAAGCTCTTTATTGACAATGCTGACCAGCGCTTGGCCTGGCGTCAACGAGGTCAACACGTCGTGGCCCATCGCCTTGTCTTTGACACGGGCAATGAAGTCGCGCACCACGGGCAAGGCCACGTCGGCTTCTAGCAGCGCCATGCGTACTTCGCGCAGCATGTCCGCGATATTGGACTCGGTAATTCGGGCCTGACCACGAATTTGCTGAACCAGGCGGGATAGTTTGTCGGTAAGGGCTGATGCCATAAAGGGTATTCCGGTTAACGGAACCTGGGTTGTGTGCCAACAGACAATGGCAATATGCAAAACGCTAAACTGTAGCCATGATTTTAGCCAGTGCTTCCCCCCTTGGTCTGACCTTGT
>CANBUY010000025.1 GCA_947372745.1 Comamonadaceae bacterium
GACGGCGCTTGTATTCATTGATTTTGATAAGCCGGGTGACTTTTTCAACCTCGGCACGATCAAATCCGGCCGCGAGGATGTCCTCAATGCTTTCGTCGTTCTCCATATAGCGCTCAATGATGGCGTCCAACACGACGTATTCGGGCAAACTATCCTGGTCGGTTTGGTCAGCACGCAACTCGGCGCTGGGCGGGCGCGTAATGATGCGCTCAGGAATGGGTTGGGGATGTGTGGCGTAGGGGTCGTTCTCATTGCGCCAACGGGCCAACTTGAAAACGGTGGTCTTGGCCAAGTCTTTAACGACGGCAAACCCGCCCGCCATGTCGCCATAAAGCGTGCAGTAGCCGGTTGCCATCTCTGATTTATTACCCGTGGTCAGCACAATGCTGCCAAACTTGTTGGACAGTGCCATGAGCAGCGTGCCCCGGATGCGGGCCTGAATATTTTCCTCAGCAGTGTCTTCTGGCAAACCACTGAAATCCAGCGCAAGTGATTTTTTGAACGCCTCAAACTCCGGTAGGATGGAAATTTCGTCATAGCGAACCCCCAGACGGTTCGCCATGTCACGGGCATCAATCCAGCTGATATCGGCCGTATAAGGCGAAGGCATCATCACGGTGCGCACGCGGTCTTTGCCTAGGGCATCCACGGCAATGGCCAGCACCAAGGCTGAATCGATACCGCCTGAAAGACCTAACAGCACGCTAGGGAAGCCATTTTTAGTGATGTAATCACGCACACCCAGCACCAAGGCATCCCACAGATCAGCCTCTGCCGAACGTTCAGGCTCAATGAGTGCTTCCAAATTAATAGCTTGCTTCGCACAGCTGGCATGAACTATAAAGTTATTCTCTATAAAACTTGGCGCTCGCCCGGCCAAAGCACCGGCCGCATTCAAGGCAAACGAATGGCCTTCAAAAACCACCTCGTCTTGCCCGCCCACCAAGTGGGCATAAACCAAAGGCAGCCCACAAGATTGCACCCGGGTACGCATCATCTGCTCACGCTCATGACCCTTGCCCACATGAAAAGGAGAGGCATTGATGACGGCCAGAAGCTGAGCCCCCGCGTCTTTGGCTAACTGAGCGGGCGCTTCAAACCAAGCATCTTCGCAAATCAGCAAACCAACTTTTACTTTTTGCCCAGCCGCGCCGGCCTCAAAGACGCAAACGCCCTGCCCTGGCGTGAAATAGCGGCGCTCATCAAACACCTGGTAATTGGGTAATTCACGTTTGGCGTAGGTGGCCACCACGTCGCCTTCGCTCAAAACACTCGCCGCGTTAAAGCGGTTTTGAACCGCCACCGAGCGGGTTCGGCTGTCGCCGCCGCTGGGGTGACCGACCACCACGCTCAAGTCCTTTAACCCAGCTAACTCACGGGCCACTGTTTTCACGGCATCATCACAGGCCAGAATAAAGGCAGGACGCAGAAACAGGTCTTCGCAGGCGTAGCCGCAAATGGATAGTTCAGGGGTGAGCAACAATCGAACGCCGTCAGCATAGGCTGATCGTGCGGCGTCGATGATTTTTTTAGCGTTGCCGCCCAAGTCACCGACCACAAAATTAAGTTGGGCAACGCTGATTTTGAGTGTCATGGATCGCAGGAATGAAAAGAATGGAAAACATGTGAAAGACGAGTCATTTGATTATGTCATCCGGGTGCTGAACTCCCCTGAGGAAGTCGATGCAGTTGACTGGAATGAACTGCTTTACTCAAATACCCAGGCCTCGCCCTTCATGCGCCACGAGTACCTGCTCGCCTTGCACACAAGCGGCAGCGCCACCCCAGAGACCGGTTGGACGCCGAAATTCATTCTTTTGGAACGCGCTGGCGAGTTGGTCGGTGCTTGTGCGCTTTATATCAAAACCCATTCTTACGGTGAGTATGTGTTTGACCACGCTTGGGCCAATGCCTATGCGCAGCACGGCCTCAGTTATTACCCCAAAGCCGTCGTCGCCGTGCCGTTTACCCCGGTGCCGGGCGCCCGTTTGCTCGCCCGCACCCCCGAAGACCGGGCGGTGCTGGCACAGGCCCTGATCCAGTGGTGTGAAACAGAAAAACTCTCCTCTTTGCACCTGCTGTTTGAAAGTGATGAAGACAATGCCGCCTGTGAAGCGGCAGGCATGATGCTGCGCCACACGGTGCAATTCCATTGGACCAACACCACGCCGGGCTACCCTGACTTTGAATCCTTTCTAGCCACACTGACTACGGACAAGCGCCAGAAAATTCGCCAGGAAAGACGCAAAGTGAGTGATGCAGGCGTGACTTTCCGCTGGTCGCTGGGGCGTGATATTTCAGCCGAAGACTGGGAATTTTTCTACCTGTGCTACGAGCGCACCTACCTGGAGCACGGCAATGCGCCCTACCTGAGCCGTGACTTCTTCCAAAGCATGGCCGATACCATGCCCGAGAACTGGCTGCTTTTTGTCGCCGAGCGCGAGGGGCAAGCTATTGCTACAAGTTTAATAGCTGTTCACGCTACCCCTGCGGACGTAGAAAGCGAAAAAGGCTTAAATTCCCAACAAGGTGTAGCCTACGGTCGCTACTGGGGCGCGCTGGAGCGCGTGGACTGCCTGCACTTCGAAGCCTGCTACTACCAGCCCCTGAAATGGTGCATTGAGCACCAGTTTCAGCGCTTTGAAGGCGGCGCTCAAGGCGAGCACAAAATGGCTCGGGCACTCTTGCCGGTCAAAACCACCAGCGCACATTGGCTGGCCCACCCCGGTTTTGCCGAGGCCATAGAACGCTTCCTGGAACGAGAAGGCCAAGGTATTGGGGACTACCTGCAAGAGCTTGAGCAAAGAGCACCCTTTAAGCGCCTAGCACCCAAGGCATAAAAAAACGCTGATCGGCGATAAATCCGATCAGCGTTTTTAATAGCTGGCTAAGCAGGCCTATTAAAGCCTGCAGACCTAAAAGGCACTTATTCTTCTTGTGACTTGGCGTAGTTGGCCATGCCGTCAATAATTTCCTGCTTGGCTGACTCAGGGCCTTCCCAACCGGTGATCTTGACCCATTTGTTCTCTTCCAGGTCTTTGTAATGCTCAAAGAAATGGGCGATGGTTTTCAGGCGCAAAGGATTCATGTCCTCTGGCTTCTTCCAATGGGAGTAGATCGACAAAATTTTGTCGATAGGCACGGCCAGCACTTTGCCATCTTCGCCGGCTTCGTCAGTCATCTTCAAAATGCCAATGGCGCGGCAAGTCACCACCACACCAGGAATCAAAGGAACGGGTGTGATCACCAACACATCGACCGGATCGCCATCACCGCTGATGGTTTTGGGCACATAACCGTAGTTGGTCGGGTAGTGCATGGCGGTGCTCATGAAACGGTCCACAAAAATGGCGCTGGTCGCTTTATCCACTTCGTACTTGACCGGATCGGCGTTCATCGGAATTTCGATGATCACGTTGAAAGAATCGGGGGCATTTTTGCCTGGGGTAACGTTATCAAGTGACATGGTGGTTTTTAGAGTTGGGGTTGAATCAATAACAAGTAAGGATTAACCCTGATTTTACTTACTCATCACTTGCTGAATTGCGAAACCCTCATTTTTCACGTTAAAGTGTTTCTGTTGGCCAATCGTCTTCATCACTTTTTGTTGGTGTTCGCGCGAGGAAGCAACGCAGCGGTGGTGCCGCTAGCGTGGCACCCCACCTCAGCGAAACAACGACAGGAGTTTATTTATGACTGGCAACTCTGCGCTCATACTGGCGCTTATTTGTGGCTTTATAGCCGTGGCTTATGGCTTTTGGGCCCGAAGCTGGATACTTTCCCAAGACCCAGGCAATGAGCGAATGCAAGAAATTGCAGCCGCCATTCAAACGGGTGCAGCGGCTTACCTGGCAAGACAGTACCGAACCATCACCATGGTGGGCGTGGTACTCGCTATATTAATTTTCTTCTTTTTGGACTCACTCAGCGCGATTGGCTTCGTCGTGGGCGCCGTGCTTTCAGGCGCTTGCGGTTTTATTGGCATGAATGTCTCCGTTCGCGCCAACGTCCGCACGGCACAAGCCGCCACCAAAGGCATTGGCCCGGCGCTGGATGTCGCCTTCAGGGGCGGCGCCATCACCGGCATGCTGGTGGTTGGCTTGGGCTTGCTCGGGGTGACGGGGTTTTACTGGTTCCTGATCGGGAACGGCAGCCTGCCCGCCGACAAATCATTGGCAAAAATGCTTGACCCCTTGATCGGCTTTGCGTTTGGTTCCTCACTCATTTCAATTTTTGCTCGCTTGGGTGGCGGCATTTTCACCAAAGGCGCTGACGTAGGTGCTGACCTGGTGGGCAAAGTGGAGGCCGGCATTCCAGAGGACGACCCCCGCAACCCTGCTGTGATCGCCGACAACGTCGGAGATAACGTGGGCGACTGCGCCGGTATGGCGGCTGACTTGTTCGAGACCTACGCCGTCACCCTGATTGCCACGATGGTGCTCGGCGCCCTCCTGGTCACGGGTGCGGGCACCAGCGCCGTGGTTTACCCGCTGGCGCTGGGCGCGGTGTCTATCATTGCCTCCATCATTGGCTGCTTCTTTGTCAAAGCCACGCCCGACATGAAAAACGTGATGCCTGCACTTTACAAAGGCCTGGCAGTTGCTGGTGGCTTGTCGCTGATTGCCTTCTACTTTGTGACTCAGTGGCTGATGCCCGATAACGCCATCAAGGCGTCTGGTAGCCAAATGGCCTTGTTTGGCGCCTGTGCGGTAGGCCTCGTGCTCACGGCCGCGCTGGTTTGGATTACCGAGTTTTACACCGGCACACAATACGCGCCGGTGAAACACATCGCAGAAGCGTCCACCACCGGGCACGGCACCAACATCATTGCTGGATTGGGTGTTTCCATGCGCTCCACGGCTTGGCCTGTTCTGTTTGTCTGCGTGGCCATTTGGACCGCCTTCAAGCTGGCTGGACTTTACGGCATCGCCATTGCTGCTACCTCCATGCTCAGCATGGCAGGTATCGTCGTGGCGCTGGACGCTTATGGCCCCATCACCGACAACGCCGGTGGCATTGCCGAAATGGCCGAAATGCCCAAAAGCGTGCGCGACGTGACCGACCCGCTGGATGCGGTGGGCAACACCACCAAGGCCGTGACCAAAGGTTATGCCATTGGATCAGCCGGCCTCGCCGCCCTAGTGCTGTTTGCCGACTACACCCACAAACTGGAAGGTTACGGCAAGGTCATCTCCTTTGACCTGAGCGACCCTCTCGTCATCATTGGCCTGTTTATTGGCGGTCTGATCCCCTACTTGTTTGGCGCGATGGCGATGGAAGCTGTGGGCCGCGCTGCAGGCTCCGTGGTGGTGGAAGTGCGACGTCAGTTCCGGGAAATTAAAGGCATCATGGAGGGCACGGCCAAACCTGAATACGGCCGCGCCGTAGACATGCTGACCACTGCCGCCATCAAGGAAATGATGATCCCCTCGCTGCTCCCCGTGGTGGTGCCGATTTTGGTGGGCCTGATTTTGGGACCCAAAGCACTCGGCGGCCTGTTGATGGGCACTATCGTGACTGGCTTGTTTGTCGCCATCTCCATGTGCACCGGCGGCGGTGCCTGGGACAACGCGAAAAAATACATCGAAGATGGCCATTTTGGCGGCAAAGGCTCTGAAGCCCACAAAGCAGCCGTCACAGGTGACACGGTGGGCGACCCCTACAAGGATACCGCAGGCCCAGCCATCAACCCCTTGATCAAAATTATCAACATCGTGGCGCTTTTGATCGTGCCGGTCATGATGAAAATACACGGTGGATAAAACCCTTTAAACCCCATCAAAGCCCGCCTTGTGCGGGCTTTTTTTCACCCAAAACTTGATGGCTATCAATTCAGTCATGGGCGCGGCCGCATAGCATTTACAATAAAGAATTAAAGGTTGTTGATTGAAATCCCCCCCAATAGTCCGAGCCACTTGCCTGCTGCTCCTGAGCGTGCAACTCACGGGCTGTACGTCACTGCTGCCTCGCGTACGCAGCGAGTCATCGCCATTTAAAAGCTTTGACGAAGCGCGACAAGCGATTGATGCCCTGATCCCCATGAAAAGCAATGTCCGGGAACTGACAGCGCTGGGGATTGATCCGGTTCAGCAACCCAACACCACGATCCTGACCCAGGCCGATATCGTGAAGCGCTTTGTGCCCAGCGCCCTTTTAAAACGCGAAGACCTGGACCCGGGCATCGTGGCGTGCCTTGAGGCGCGCAATGGCTGCCGTGGCTGGGAGGTGAATGGGGCGCGTATTTTGAAAGCGCGCACTGGAAATTTTTTGGCCGACTTTACCAATTTCTCAAGATACGCGAACACCACCGGGTGGCGCTTCAATGCGCTCATTTTGCTGGTCGATGATGTGGTGGTTTTTCGCTCATGGGGCGGACAACCCAATGTCAACGAGCTCGAAGTCAACACCAACCCGCTGGGACCGCTGCAGGAAATGGGGCCTGCAATCATTACAAATCAGTAACTAAATCAAAGTTATCGGGCCTGATTTGGTTGAGAATCAGGCTCATGCAATATAACTACATCGCCAACGCCTCGGTGCCCTCCTCGTCCGGCAAAACCATTGCCATGCTGGACCCCTCGGATGGCCAAACTTTTGACGAAATTCAGCGCAGCAACGCCGCCGACATTGACATGGCCGTGCAGGCCGCACGCCAGGGTCTGGTGACCGTCTGGTCGAAGTTGGGCGCTGCCGAAAGGGGGCGCCTGCTGATGCGGCTCTCGCTCAAAATTACCGAACACGCGGCTGAGTTGAGCGCCATTGAACAGCGCGACTGCGGCAAACCCACCAAGCAAGCCAACGCCGACGCCGCTGCGCTGGCCCGGTATTTTGAGTTTTACGCGGGCGCCTGTGACAAATTGCACGGCGAAACCATTCCCTACTTGGACGGCTACAGCGTCCTGACCTGGCGTGAACCCCACGGGGTGACAGGCCACATCATTCCCTGGAACTACCCGATGCAAATTTTTGGGCGCAGCGTAGGCGGTGCCCTGGCCGCCGGAAACGTTTGCGTCGTCAAACCAGCCGAGGACGCCTGCCTGTCGCTCCTGCGCGTCGCCCAACTGGCCGCCGAGGTGGGCTTTCCAGCCGGAGTGCTCAACATCGTCACCGGCTACGGCCATGAGGTGGGTGACGCCCTGGCCCGCCACCCCGGCATTGACCACATCAGCTTCACCGGCAGCCCCGTTGTGGGCACCTTAATTACGCAGGTCGCGGCGCAACGGCACTGCCCGGTCACGCTGGAGCTGGGTGGCAAGAGCCCACAAATCGTGTTTGCCGATGCCGATCTGGACGCCGCCGTACCCGCCATCGTCAACGCGATTGTCCAAAATGCTGGGCAAACCTGTTCAGCGGGGTCGCGCTTGCTAATCGAACAGGCCATTTACGAGCCACTGCTGGCGCGTTTGGGCACCGCCTTCGAGCAGCTGCGTGTTGGCCCAGCCAGCATGGACCTGGACTTAGGGCCTTTAATTCGCCAAAGTCAGCAGCAGCGGGTGTGGGATTTTTTGAGCGACGCCCAAGTCGCCAACATTTCTATGGTGGCCCAAGGCAAAGTGGTTGACGAGGCCCCCGAGAGCGGCTTCTACCAAGCCCCCACCTTGCTGCGCGATGTGCCCATTGATCACCGGCTCAACCAGGACGAAGTTTTCGGCCCCGTGTTGTGCGCCATGTCCTTCAAGGACGAGGACCACGCCGTGGAACTGGCCAATGCCACGCAGTTTGGATTGGTCGCAGGGGTCTGGACGCGTGACGGCGCCCGTCAGTTCCGCATGGCCAAAAACATGCGCTGCGGCCAGGTGTTTATCAACAACTACGGCGCTGGTGGCGGCGTGGAGTTACCCTTTGGCGGCGTCAAGTCCAGCGGACATGGCCGCGAAAAAGGGTTTGAAGCACTTTACGGCTTCACCACCCTGAAAACCGTGGCCATCAAACACGGCTGAGCGCGGACCGGTTAAGCGTCAGTCGTGCCAAAATCCTCTGTCAATCCTGGTTTTCAGTGGCCGTTCTGGGCACTGAAAGCTCCCTTACTCAAGCTCACTAGGTAGAAACTTCATGCGCGTCAATCACAAAACCATCATCGTAACTGGCTCTGGCGGCGGCATTGGTGAAGGCATCGCCAAGCGGCTCGCCGAAGAAGGTGCGCAAGTTATCGTCAACGACATCAACGCCGCCTTGGGCGAAAAAGTGGTGGCCGAGATTGTGGCTGCGGGGGGCACCGCCTCTTTCTTTGCGGCTGATGTCACGAAATCGGACGATGTCAAAGCACTGGTCGCCGCCGCTGTGGCGCGCTATGGCAAGCTGGACGTGATGGTCAACAACGCCGGCTGGACGCACCGCAACCGCCCCGCGCTTGAGGTGAGCGAGGACGAATTTGACAAATGCTACGCCGTCAACGTGAAGAGCATTTACCTGGCCACGATTCACGCCACGCCCGTGTTTCGGGCCCAAGGCGGCGGCAGTTTTATCAATATCGCCTCCACCGCTGGCGTGCGCCCCCGCCCTGGCCTGACTTGGTACAACGGCTCCAAGGGGGCGGTCATCACCACCTCCAAGTCCCTGGCGGCAGAGTTGGGGCCTGACAACATTCGCGTGAACTGCATCAACCCTGTTTTCAACCCCGACACCGGCTTGGCCGCCGAGTTTGCGGGCGGCCCGCTGACCGAAGAGCGCAAGGACAAGTTCCGCGCCTCCATTCCCTTGGGCCGCTTCTCTACAGCGCTGGATGTTGCCAACGCCGCGCTCTACCTGGCCAGCGACGAAGCCGCCTTTATCAGCGGTGTTTGCCTGGAAGTTGACGGCGCGCGCTGCGTTTGACCGGCCTGTTTTTCTCGAATACCCGTCATGACTGAACGCCACACGCCCAGGGTTGTCCCGCTGATTGACCAGCGCACCAGCTCTTTTCCCCTGCCCCCTGCGGCTTTTTCGGCCCGCACGCAGTTGGGGGCCAACGGCCTGCTCGCTGACACGCGAGGGCGCCCGTTGCGCGACTTGCGTATCAGCGTGACCGATCGGTGCAACTTTCGCTGCAATTACTGCATGCCCAAGGAAATTTTCGACAAAGACTACCAATATCTGCCGCACAAGGCGCTGCTGTCTTTTGAAGAAATTACGCGCTTGGCCAAGGTGTTTGTGTCGCACGGGGTGCAAAAAATCCGGCTCACAGGCGGCGAGCCGCTGCTCCGCAAAAACATTGAGTTGCTGATTGAACAGTTGTCTCAACTGCGCACGATCGAGGGACTGCCGCTTGACTTGACACTCACCACCAACGGCTCGCTCTTGGCCCGCAAAGCCGCCGCGCTCAAGGCAGCCGGGTTGCAGCGCGTCACCGTCAGCCTCGATGGGCTCGACGATGCGGTGTTCAGAAGCATGAACGACGTGGACTTTCCCGTGGCCGACGTGCTGGAAGGCATTGAAGCGGCGCAGGCTGCAGGCTTGGGTTCGATCAAAATCAATATGGTGGTGAAGCGCGGCACCAATGAGCAAGAGATTTTGCCCATGGTTCGCCGTTTCAAGGGCACGGGCGTAGTGCTGCGGTTTATTGAGTACATGGATGTGGGGGCCACCAACGGCTGGCGCATGAACGAGGTGATGCCCTCGGCCGAAGTGGTGGCGCTCATTCATGCCCAAATGCCCTTGGTTCAGCTCGACCCCTCCAATGTGGGTGAGACCGCCGAGCGCTGGGGCTTTGCCGACGCCACAGGTCAGCACGACAAAACCCAGGGTGAAATTGGCGTCATCAGCAGCGTCACCCAGGCATTTTGTGGCGACTGCAACCGCGCCCGCCTCTCCACAGAAGGAAAGCTGTATTTGTGCCTGTTTGCATCCCAAGGCTATGACTTGCGCTCACTCATTCGCGCAGAGGCCACGGATGCTGCCCTGACCTCGGCCATTAGCCACATCTGGCAAGGCCGCACCGACCGCTATTCTGAACTGCGTAGCGCTCTGGCCCCCGATGCCAGTACGGGCGGACGCCGGGTTGAAATGAGCTATATCGGTGGATGAGATTTTTGAGAACCCCACGCGCATGAAAAGCATTGAGGCCATTGCCGCCGAACTTCAGGGCTACGACCCGCAAGCCTTGAGCGTGCCGATGGTGAATGCGTTTTTGCAACAACTGGTCGCACCCGTCACACAAACGTCCACCGTTGGCATCTTTGACGCCCTGGGGCGGGTGCTGGCGCAAGACGTTATCTCACCCATCAGCGTGCCGCCGCACGACAACTCAGCCATGGACGGCTTCGCCTTCAACGGCGCAGCCCTGGCGGCACAGACGCCGTTGACCTTGAAAGTGGTCGGCACTGCCTTGGCCGGCAAAGCCTGGACCGGCACCGTGAAGCCTGAGGAGTGCGTCAAAATCATGACGGGCGCCATCATGCCCCAAGGGCTGGACACCGTCGTGCCGCAAGAGTTTGTCACCCTGAACGGGGATGCCATCACCCTACCGGCCGGTTTACTCAAAGCTGGCGACAACCGCCGCAAATTGGGCGAAGACCTGATGCAAGGCCTAGCAGCGCTCCGAAAAGGAGAGCTGCTTACGCCCGCTGCCATGGGCTTGCTGGCCAGTTTGGGCATCAGTGAAGTTGTGGTGTTCCGCAAATTGCGGGTTGCCTATTTTTCAACCGGCGACGAGATTTTGAGCCTGGGCGAAGCGCCCCGCGAAGGCGCAGTGTTTGACAGCAACCGCTACACCGTTTGGGGTCTGCTGACTCGAATGGGCTGCGAAGTGATCGACATGGGGGTGGTTCGCGATGAGCCTGCTTTGCTGGAGGCCGCTTTTTTGGACGCAGCCTCCAAAGCTGACGCCATCATCACCAGCGGTGGCGTGAGTGTGGGTGAGGCCGACTACACCAAAGCCATGATGAAAAAGCTGGGCGATGTGGCGTTTTGGCGCATTGCCATGCGGCCGGGTCGCCCCATGGCGGTGGGGCGCATTGTTAATGCAAAATCAGACCCCGAAGCCCAAAAGACATGCGTACGCAGCTCACAAAAAGAGAGCAACTTCTCATCAGACTCGGCTATTTTATTTGGCTTGCCTGGCAACCCAGTGGCTGTCATGGTGACGTTTTTGGCTTTTGTCCGCCCTGCCCTGTTGCAAATGATGGGCAGCACGCGTTTGCCGCCGCCCTTGCTGAAGGCTAGAAGCCTGGAGGCCATTCGCAAAAAGCCGGGCCGTACCGAATACCAGCGCGGCACGGTCAGCACCGCCCTTGATGGCTCCATGCAGGTTCAAACCACCGGCAACCAAGGCTCGGGGGTTTTAAGTTCTATGGTGCAGGCCAACGGCCTGATCGTGCTGCATCACGCCCAAGGCAACGTGGCCTTGGGGGATGAAGTCGATGTCATGGTGTTTGACGGCGTCATTTAGTCCGCGTCATCCATTTCTGGTTTGTCGTTGGCGACCAGGGTGGCCTCCTTGTTCGGGCCGGGTGCAAATTTGCGGGCCAACAAGGTGTACATGGTGGGCACGACAAAGATGGTGAGCAAGGTGCCCAAGCTCATACCGCCCACGATGACCCAGCCTATTTGACGCCGGCTCTCGGCGCCCGCACCTGTGGCCAGAGCCAGCGGCAAGGCCCCCAGCACCATCGCCCCAGTGGTCATCATGATGGGGCGCAAACGCTGTGAAGCCGATTTCTTGATGGCCTGCGCTGTCTCCAACCCCTGCTCGCGCAACTGGTTGGCAAACTCCACAATCAAAATACCGTGCTTGGTGATCAGTCCCACCAGCGTGATCAAGCCAATTTGGCTGAACACATTGAGCGTACCGCCTGACCACTTGAGGGCCAGCAGCGCGCCCGCCATCGACAAAGGCACGCTAAGCAAGATAACAAAGGGGTCAATAAAACTCTCAAACTGCGCGGCCAGCACCAAAAAGATGAATACCAGCGCCAGCACAAACACCAAAGTGAGCGAATCCGCTGATTTGCGGAACTCGCGGCTGGTGCCATTGAGGTCGGTGGCGTAGCCGGGTTTGAGCACTTTCTTGGCCGTTGCATCCATAAAAGTCAGCGCTTCGCCCAGCGAATACTCCGCTGACAAATTGGCCGTGATGGTGGCTGAGCGGCGCTGGCCGAAATGGTTGAGCTCGCGGGGCACCACGACCTCGCGAATCTTGACAAGTGTAGAGAGCGGAATCATGGCATCGGATTTGCCGCGCACAAAAATCTTCTCAATATCGTCAGGCGTTTCCCGCCCCGTTGGGCTGGTCTGAACAATCACGTCATATTGCTCGCCTTCACGCTTGTAGCGGGTCACTTTACGCCCCCCCAGCATGGTTTCCACGGCACGGGCAATCACATCAACCCCCACGCCCATGTCGGCGGCCCGCTCACGGTCAACTTCGAGTTTGATCTCGGGCTTGTTCAAGCGAAGATCGGTATCCACCTGGACAAAGCCGGGGTTTTTGGCCAGCTCGTCGGTAAAGCTTTTGAGCGCTGTCGACAAGTTCTGGTAGCTGTCTGAGGTGATGATCACGAAATTGATCGGGCGCTCTCGAAAACCCTGACCCAAGGAGGGCGGCGTAATGGGGAAAGCCGTGACGCCAGACAGACTGGAGACACGCGGTGTCATTTCCTGGGCCATGGCCAGCGTGGTGCGGGTGCGCTCCTCCCAGGGGGTGGCTCGCAGGAAAATATTGCCTTGCGACACCGTGGGACTGCCAATGGTAGAGAACACCTTGTCAAACTCAGGGTAAGCCTGACCAATTTTTTCAATGGTCTGCGCATAGCGGTTGGTGTAATCCAGCGTCGCACCGTCGGGGGCGTTCACCTGAACCAGCACCACGCCACGGTCTTCCATGGGCGCGAGTTCGCGCTTGATATCCCCCAAAACAGACCAAGTCACCACACCGCTGCCGACCATGACCAAGAGCACAATCCAGCGGTTCTTGAGCGTCCAGCCCAGTACCTGTTCATAGCCGCGCGTGATCGCTTGCAGGACACGCTCCATGCCACGGTCAAACCAGGAAGGCTTGGGGTTATGCCTCAAAAGCACAGCTGACATCATGGGTGAGAGCGTCAAGGCCACCAAGCCTGACACCACCACAGCACCCGCCAGGGCCAAGGCAAACTCGGTAAAAAGTCGCCCGGTGCGTCCTGGCGCAAAAGCCAGGGGGGCGTAGACCGCCACCAAGGTCATGGTCATCGCCACAATGGCAAACCCAACCTCGCGCGCCCCTTTGATCGCTGCCTGAAAGGGGGCCATGCCCTCCTCAATGTGCCGGTAAATATTCTCCAGCATCACAATGGCGTCATCCACCACCAGGCCAATAGCCAGTACCAGCGCCAGAAGCGTCAGGGTGTTGATGCTAAAACCGGCCAGCGCCATCAGGGCGAAAGAACCGATCAAGGCCACAGGAATGGTGACGAGCGGGATGAGCGAGGCTCTGAAGGTCCGCAAGAACACAAAGATCACCAAGGCGACCAGCACCGAGGCTTCCACAATCGTCTGAAACACGCCTTTGATGGAGCGATCAATGAACAAGGAGTTGTCATTGGCCACATCGAGCTGGACGCCTGGGGGCAAATCGCGCTGCAACTTGACCATCAGTTGGCGAACACCGGCTGATAAATCCAGAGGGTTGGCCGTGGCCTGGCGAATCACGCCCACGCCCACCGCATCGCGGCCATTCAAGCGCACGCTGGAACGCTCGTCCACAGGTCCTTGCTGGACGCGGGCCACATCCGCAATTCGCACGGGCAAGCCATTGACGGTACGGATGACGACTTGGGCAAACTCCTGAGGACGTTGCAAATCGGTCGCAGCGGTCACATTGAATTCACGCAATTTGCTTTCAATCCTGCCTGCAGGCACCTCTAGATTGGAGCGAATCAAGGCAGCTTCCACATCCTGAATCGTCAGCTTGAAGGCAGCCAATTTGTCCGTATCCACCCAAATACGCATGGAAAACTTGCGCTCCCCGTAAATAGCCACATCGGCGGCACCTGGGGCGGTTTGCAACACAGGCTTGACCAGCGTGTTGGCCATTTCCGATAGTTGCAAGGCGTTGTGCGTGTCGGAACTCAGGGTCAGAAAAATAACAGGAAACGAGTCAGCTTCCACTTTGGCAATGACCGGTTCGTCAATGCCTTGAGGCAGACGCTGGCGCACACGGGTGACTTTGTCGCGTACGTCCGCGGCGGCGGAGTCGGCGTCACGGGTCAAGGCAAATCGGACCGATATCTGACTGCGCTCCTGGCGGCTGGTGGAGGTGATCACATCGACCCCCTCAATGCCGGCCAGTGAGTCTTCCAGCACTTTGGTCACTTGCCCTTCAATGACCTCGCTGGAGGCGCCAGTGAAGACGGTGGTGACCGACACCACGGGCTCGTCAATCTTGGGGTACTCGCGTACCGAGAGGCGGTTGTATGACACCGCGCCGATGAGCACAATCAACAGCGAGAGAACCGTCGCAAATACCGGGCGACGAATTGAGGTTTCAGCCAATTGCATGATGGATTCCTGAGAGGGTCAACGGCTGGCAGCTAGTGCAGGCGCTGACGCCCCAGAGGCAGGAGCTAAAGGCCCCTGCGCAGGACGACCCACCTCAACAATGCGAAGTGGTGAGCCATCGCGCTGCAAACGCTGCTGACCAGCCACTACCACGGTTTGCCCTTGGGTCAAACCTTCGAGAATTTCCACTTTGCCCTGGCGCCGAACACCCAACTTGACCTCCTGGCGCAAGGAGACAAACTTGGTGTCAGCCGGAAGGTTGACTGCAGCGGACGCTGGCAGTTCCGACGGTGCCACCACTTTGATAACAAACTGCCGGCCCCCTTGGGGCACGATGGCCTCTTCAGGCACTACCACCGCCGCATCGTTGACGCCGAAAACAGTATTGACCCGGGCAAACATACCAGGGCGCAAGGGGTTTGATCCGACACCTGGACGACCAGCGCCGGCTGCGCTGGCTGATTTATCCTTGGCCGCTACAGGAATTGGCGCTGACTTATTGCTTGCGCCGGCCGCTGAAGGTTTGCCTTTTTGTGCCACTTCGCCCATCGAGTTAGGCAATAGGGCACGTACCCCAATGGAGCGACCATTGACGTCCAATAAAGGATCAAGTGCTTCAATTTTGGCTTTGAAAGCCCGGCCTGGGAAGGCGTCCAACACCAATTCCACGGATTGATTGAGTTTAAGTTTGCCCTGAAAGCGCTCAGGCAAACGGAAATCAACAAACATGCTGCTGATGTCTTCAATGTTGACCAAGTCGGCGCCGTCTTTGACGTAGTCGCCGATGTTGACACTGCGAATACCAACGGTGCCGTTAAAGGGCGCGAGGATCGCCATGCGCGACAGTCGCGCATTGGCCAAGGCCAATTGAGCCTCTGCCACTTGCAAACTGGCCCCACTCTCTTCGAGCACCCTTTGGGCGACAAAGTTTTGAGCGACCAACTCCTTATTGCGCTGGTGGTTGGCTTTGGCGATAGAAACCTGGGCCATCGCCTGGCTTACTTCGGCCTGTTGAAGCGTATCGTCAAGCTGCACCAGAACCTGACCTTTGCGAACCTGTGAACCATCGATAAAACCCATCGACTTAACGCGTCCGGCCACCTCAGGGCGCATCATCACGCTCTGACTTGACCGCAAGCTGCCTACAGACTGGGCATCATCCCTCAAAGGCATCACTTCGGCTTGGGCCACCTCTACGCCCGCTGGGCGAGGGGTGGCCGCATTAGATGCACTGGCGGGACTTGCAGGGTTTGCGGCAGGGGACGCCGAACCAATTTCTTGTGCCAATTTGGGTTTTGACTGAAACCACCAAGCCGCACCTGAGGCCGCAGCAATGCCCACGACCGCCACAAGTGGATAAATTAATTTTTTTGCCATAAGTCTGATTTGTCTCAACGTTTGGTTTGCTCAGCACTGTAAGTGTCCGAGCGTTTTCTCAATTTTTTCAAATATAGCAGGTGAAGCGCAAGCAACCGTACGTAATGCCCCTTAGCAGAGACCGACCCGCATTAACTTTGCAAACCTTTACAGCCACGAATTCGTGGCTCAGCGTTGCTTCAAAACCAGCTCAACACCGCGGTTGGCGAGCATGTCAGCGTGCTCATTGCCAGGGTCGCCGTTGTGGCCACGAACCCAGCGCCAGTCAATTTTGTGGCCCGAGGTGGTGACCAATTCGTCCATGCGCTGCCACAAGTCCACATTTTTCACCGGCTGCTTGGCTGCTGTTTTCCAGCCCCGTGATTTCCACCCGGCAATCCACTCGGTGATGCCTTTAAGCACATATTGACTGTCCACATGCAGAGTCACATGGCAGGGGCGTTTTAAAGCGGTTAGCGCCTCAATCACGGCCAACATTTCCATGCGGTTATTGGTGGTGTTGAGCTCGCCACCAAACAATTCCTTTTGCGAGTCTGACGACTTGAGCAGTGCACCCCAGCCACCTGGGCCAGGGTTGCCCTTGCAGGCGCCATCCGTGTAAATAGTTATCGCATTCAATCCAAATTCCTCTTATTTATATCAAATTCATTGCTATATCTTACTGGCCGTGCTCGACCAGCTACAGAAACAGGAGCAGATACCAAGGGTCTGACCGCCTTCCAACCGGGGCTCAACAGGGTCATTCCACGCACGCGTTTGACCGCCACCAAAAAATACACGGCACCAAAAATCGGCCACCAACGCGATCCCAAATCCTCCAGGGAAGCCAAGCGCTTGAACCATTTTTCATTTTGAAGCGCAGGGCGGTAACAGCCAAATCGCACCACCTCCACTTCAAAACCCAAAAGACGAAGCCAGTCACGCAGACGCCAATAGCCAATAAATTGATGGGCAGATGGCAAAAACTCCTGCCCCACACCCCACCGGTGCAAGAGACGCGCACGGCGCATTCTCAACGCCCACAAACTGGTCGGATTCAAACCGCAAATGACCATCCGCCCCTCAGGCACCAGCACCCGTTCAACCTCGCGAAGGGCCGTGTGCGGATCAGCGGTGAGCTCCAGGGAATGAGGCATAACCACCAAATCCAGACTTTGAGCAGAAAAAGGCAGGGCTGAATAATCGCTTACAAAATGTGGGTTTGAAGCAGGGGTATTGCTTGCCAACCAGCGGTGCTGCATACGGTTGGCCGCCAGGCCATCCAGCTCTGGCAAACCCAATTGCAGGGCGTGAAATCCAAAAATATCGGCCACAGCAAGGTCCATCTGCTCACGCTCCCACGACAGGAGGTAGCGACCGGGCGGCGTTTGCAGCCAAGCCTGCAAATCTATAATTGGTTCACTCATGAAGTTAATTCCATTACCTGCGTTCGCTGATAACTACATTTGGATGTTGCATGATGAAAGTCGCGCCTTGGTGGTTGATCCCGGTGATCCTCAGCCCGTTTTTGAGGCGCTGCAACGACTGGGCGTGAAACTGGACGCTATTCTAGTCACGCACCACCACCACGATCACACAGGAGGCGTGAAAGCACTCAGGGATGCAACGGGTGCTGCCGTCTTTGGCCCTGCCCGTGAATCAATACCCGAACCTTTGACGCGCCTAAAGCATGGCGACACGCTGGTGGCGCTGGGCCTGACCTTCAAGGTCATGGATGTGCCAGGCCACACGGCAGGACACATTGCTTTCTTTTGCGAAGACCTGGATGGCTCGCCCCTGCTTTTTTGTGGCGACACCCTGTTCAGCGGGGGTTGTGGTCGCTTGTTTGAAGGAACACCCGCCCAAATGCTGGCCTCACTGGACAAACTGGCTGCTCTGCCTGAAGTCACCCGAGTTTGCTGCACGCATGAATACACCTTGAGCAATCTTAAGTTTGCCTTGGCTGTTGACCCCCAAAATGAAGTGCTGCAGCGCTACATGGAAAGCGCCCAAGTCTTGCGCGACAATGGCCAACCCACGCTGCCAAGTAGCCTTTCGCTGGAGCGTCAAATCAACCCTTTTTTGCGGTCACGCCAACCTGCCCTGATCCGGGCGGCCCAGTCGTTTGACGCAGAAGCCCACGACGAAGTCAGCACGTTTGCGGCACTTCGCCAGTGGAAAAACCAGTTTTAATGAAAATCATCTCAATTCACTTGTTGGCTGCCCTGCTCTTTTTGACCGGTTGCGCCAGCGTCAGCTTGGAACCCCAGCTAACCCCTCTGTCTCCCCTCGTAGAAACCAAGCTATCGAAGGCAGCAACGCCAGCACCCGCGCCAAGCGGTGTGGCGTCCTCATACCCCAGTGGCCCCTTAAGTTTGATCGCCAACACACCCACTGGCTCACAAATGGTGGCATCTATGACGCCACCGGCCGATTTATGGGAGCGCATCCGCCGGGGCTTTGCCATGCCCGGGCTTGACAACGACTTGGTACGTGACCGCGAACAGTGGTACAGCGCCCGGCCGGATTACATCTTTCAGATGACCGAGCGCTCCCGTAAATACATGTTTTACATCGTTGAGGAGCTGGAGCGTCGCAACATGCCTTCCGAACTCGCCTTGCTGCCTTTTGTGGAGAGCGCCTTCAACCCACAGGCGGTGTCAAGCGCCAAAGCCGCGGGCATGTGGCAATTCATGCCCGCCACGGGCAAGACCTTCGATCTGAAACAAAACGTGTTTCGTGACGACCGCCGTGATGTGTTGGCCTCCACACGGGCGGCGCTCGATTACCTGCAAAAACTTTATGTCATGTTTGGGGACTGGCACTTGGCACTGGCCGCTTACAACTGGGGCGAAGGCAGCGTGGGGCGCGCCATAGCCAAAAATCAACGCGCAGGGCTTGGTGTAACTTACACCGACCTCACGATGCCGATGGAAACCCGTTTTTACGTGCCCAAACTCATCGCGCTGAAAAACATTGTGGCCACACCGGGCACCTTTAATTCCCGTTTGCCACTCATCGAAAATCACCCGTTTTTCCAAACAGTCGATATCAAGCGAGATATAGACGTTGCCCTGGCGGCCAAACTGGCCGAGGTTTCACTCCCAGATTTCAAAGCGCTCAACCCATCAGCCAGTCGCCCGGTCATTCTTGCGGCAGGCACACCTCAAATATTGCTACCTTGGGACAATGCGGCCATTTTTCAACGCAATCTCGAGGCTTATACCGGGGGACGATTGGCCAGCTGGACTGTTTGGCTCGCACCCACCACATTGAAGTCAGCAGAGGCGGCCAAGCGCGTGGGTATGACCGAGGAGGCACTTCGCAGCATCAACAACATTCCGCCACGCGTGCTGATTAAAGCAGGCTCAAGCTTGCTGGTGCCCCGGGCCTCGCATTTGGAGACAGATGTGGGTCTTCATGTGGCCGACAACGGTCAAATATCCCTAACGCCCGAAATTGTGCTGAAGCGCATCATGGTCAAAGCCGGCAAAAAAGACACGGTCGCGACCCTGGCTTTGCGCTACAGCGTCAGTGTGGCAAGCCTTGCTGAGTGGAACAAAACCACACCCACAGCCGCATTTAAAGCTGGGCAAGCCGTTGTTCTGTTTTTGCAAGCACCGCCGCGTGCACTGGCCAAAGCAAAGACGAGCGCCAAACCCAAAAATTCACCACAGCAAGCTAAGGCAAAAAACTCAAAAGTGGTGCGCCTCGCGAAGCAATAGAGCGCTTGAGCCTAAAGTTTCTCGGTCTCGCCCTGGCGAGGTTGCCACTTCATCAGGTGGCGCTCCAAGCGTCCCACAAGGCTATCGAGTATCAGTGCACAAAATGTGAGTACCACAATGCCAGCAAAGACGGTATTAACATCAAACGTGCCCTCTGCCTGCAAAATCAAATAGCCCACGCCGCGCGCAGAACCCAAATACTCACCCACGACGGCACCCACAAAGGCTAGCCCGACCGAGGTGTGCAAACTGGAAAAAACCCAGGCTGTCGCGCTGGGCAAATAAACCGTTCTAAGCAGTTGGCGTTGGTTGGCACCCAGCATGCGGGCGTTGTTGAGCACCACCGGGCTGACTTCTTTGACCCCTTGGTAGACATTGAAAAACACGACAAAAAATACCAAGGTGACGGCCAGCGCCACCTTGCTCCAGATACCCAGCCCAAACCACAGCGCAAAGATAGGCGCCAAAATGACGCGTGGCATTGAATTGGCGGCCTTGAGGTAGGGCTCCAAAATAGCGCTCGCCAGGGGCGACAGCGCCAACCACAAACCGCACACCAAGCCCAGCACGGTGCCAATACCAAAAGCCAGCACCGTCTCCAGCAAGGTCACCCCAAGATGGAGATAAACATCGGCACGACCCGAAATACCTTCCGGGAAAAACAGACTGGCCCCCAAGCCAAAAGGCATGAACCAAGACCAGATACGTCCCAAGACTTGCACCGGCTCGCCCATAAAGAAAGCAATTTGCTGGTCGCGTGAGGCCAGATGCCACACCACCAGAGTCAGCAATAGCACGCCCACTTGCCAGTAGCGCAAGTTGGCATAAGAAGGTTTCAAACGATTTAGAAATTTCAACATGTCAGGCAGCCTTGCGAAGTTGCTGGCTGTAGCCTTTGAGCACTTCGTCCCGCAGCACCCCCCAAATTTGGGTATGCAGCTCAATAAACCTTGGCTGGGTTCTGACTTCAGCCACATGGCGGGGGCGCACCAGATCAATGTCAAACTCGCCCATGGGATGCGTGGCGGGTCCGGCAGACAACACCACCACGCGGTCGCTCATGGCAATCGCCTCATCCAGGTCGTGGGTGATGAACAGCACGGCTTTCTTTTTGGCCGCCCACAACTCAAGCACTTCGTCCTCCATCAATTGACGGGTCTGAATGTCGAGCGCACTGAACGGCTCGTCCATCAAAATGATGTCAGGGTCAAGCGCCAACACTTGCGCCAAGGCCGTGCGTTTGCGCATTCCACCCGACAACTGGTGCGGGTAGCGGTCGCCAAAGTCCCCCAAGCCCACCCGTTGCAGCCAAACTTGCGCCTGGTCTCGCGCCTCGTCGTCAGGCATTCCTCGGTACTGCAAGCCCAGCATCACGTTGTGCAGCGCACTGCGCCAGGGCATGAGTGCATCGCTTTGAAACATATAACCGGCGCGGGTATTGATGCCCTTTAACGGCTGACCAAAAACAAGGACTTCGCCGCTTGAGGGCGACAACAAACCGGCCGCCATATTGAGCAAGGTGGACTTACCGCAGCCCGTCGGCCCCACCACCGACACAAACTCACCCGCCTTGATGCGCAAGGTCGAATCAGCGACGGCGGTGTAATTTGGGGCGCCCTCCTCTGCGGCCTTGAACACGCAGGAAACATCTAAAAACTCGAGGGCGTACTCGGACATTTCAGCCTTAGGCATGACCAGCAATTACGCTTTTAAAAGTACTTTGCTTTTTTTGGCGAACTCGTTGGTATAAGTTTTACCGAGTTCAATTTTTTCGGGTTTGACACTCGGATCAAAGCTGGTCAGTGCCTTCAGCGCCGTGCGTGGTCCCTCCTCGGGAATGATGCCGTCTGGCGAAATGGCTTCGCGCACCTTATTGAACGAGGCCAGATACAAAGCACGATCGCCCAGGAGGTATGACTCTGGAACCGTTTTGATGATGTCGCTGGGGCCGGCCGTTTGCAACCACTTGAGGCTTCGGACCATGGCATTGGTCAGGGCCTGGACGGTGTTGGGATTTTTTTCAATAAATTCAACAGGCGCATACAAACAGCCAGCAGGCATGGCGCCCCCAAACACATCCACCGTGCCTTTAAGGGTCCGGGTGTCGGCGATGATCCGGACTTCATTTTTCTGCTCCAGCATGGTCATCACCGGATCAACATTGCACATGGCGTCAATTTGCCCAGCCCGAAAAGCCGTCAGGGCGCCTGCTGCCGTTCCCACGCCAATAAAGCTCACGTCAGAGGCTTTGAGACCGGCACGCGAAAGAATCAGGTTGGCCACCATATTGGTGGATGAACCGGGGGCAGAGATGCCAATTTTCTTGCCTTTCAAGTCAGCCAGTGTTTTGTAATTGGGCATGGCTTTCGGCGATATACCCATGGAAATAGCCGGTGCGCGCCCTTGCAACACAAACGCCTGAAATTTCTGACCCTTGGATTGCAGATTGATGGTGTGCTCGTAAGCACCGGACACAACATCGGCCGAACCTCCGACCACCGCCTGCAGGGCACGCGACCCCCCTGCAAAATCACTGATTTCAACCTCCAGCCCTTCGGCCTTGAAGTAGCCCAACTGCTCGGCAATGGTGAGCGGCAAATAATAAAAAGCCGCTTTTCCCCCCACCGCAATTGAAACCTTGGACTTTTCAAGTTTTGACTGCGCCCAAAGCGACGGCAGGGCGAAGGCGGCTACGGACCCGGCGGTGACAGCGCCAAAGGTACGCCGATTAAAAGTTTTTTTGTGCACGATGAAGCCTAAAGTTATAGTTTTTAAAACCTTAGCTTAAAGGAATCTATGCTCATTGCACATCGGGATCATCCCCGAGGGGGTTTGTACCTAGGATCAGTCACAGTTTGAGACAAAAGCCTCAAAAGCCAAAGCAGGCAGTGGCTTGCTGAAAAAATAGCCTTGAAAGGCGTGGCAGCCAATTTGCGTCAAAAACTCTTTTTGCTCCAAGGTTTCGACCCCTTCTGCCAGCACCTCCAGGCCAAGCGATTTCCCAAGCGTCACTATGGTGCGGGTAATGGCTGCATCGTTTTCATTGGTCAGCACACTCTGAACAAATGACTGGTCAATTTTTAGCTGATTCAGCGACAAGCGACGCAGGTAATTAAGCGATGAATAACCCGTACCAAAGTCATCCAGCGACAAACCAATGCCATACGATTTAAGAGCCGTCATTTTGGCATTCACACCTTTCAGATCGTGAATCAACGTGCCTTCCGTCAACTCCAACTTTAGGAGATCCGGCCGGGCACCCGTGCGCTGCAGGCATGCCATCACGCTTTCCACAAAATCAGGCAGTTGAAACTGCTTAGGGCTGACATTGATGGACAGAGTCAAATGCGACAAGGCCGGCAGAGTCGACCAGTGGACCAGCGTTTGACAAGCTGCTTCAAGCACCCAGTGACCCAATGACTTAGTCAGGCCAATTTGCTCGACCAGAGGGATAAAAACGGTGGGCGATACTTGCCCCCGTCCTGGGCAGTCCCAGCGCAGCAAGGCCTCTGCACCGACCAAACCACGCACCGTATCGAACTGAGGCTGGTAGTGCAAGGTAAATTGCTCTTGGGCCAGCGCTTGACGCAACTCGCCCCCCAGCCACGACCGTTCATCCACCATCACTTGCATGCCAGCGTCAAAAAATCGAAAAGTGTTGCGCCCTGCTTTTTTGGCTTGATACATCGCCAAATCAGACTGCTTAAAAAGCGCATCCATCGGGAAGGCGGCGTTGTTGAACAACGCGATGCCCAAACTGGCTGTTAAATGGTAGGACTCGCCCTCAACATTGAAGTTTTGGCTCAAACGGTTAAGTATTTTCCGTGCCACGGTTTCGGCGTTGCTGGCTGCTTCGGCGGCATCGTTACCCACGCTTTGAATCAGGACGACAAATTCATCGCCCCCCAGTCGGGCCACGGTATCCACATCGCGCACGCACGCCGTCAGTCGTTTCGCCACTTCCACCAGTAAGGCATCGCCTTGAGCGTGTCCAAAGGTGTCATTCATGGATTTGAAATCATCCAGATCGAGCACCAACAAGCCGCAGTAGACAGGTTGCCGGGCACACGCAGCCAGTGTCTGCTTAAACCGGTCAGCGAGCAGACGGCGATTGGCCAACCCAGTCAAAGCATCATGGTGCGCCAATTGCTCTACCAGCGCCTGCGCCTTCTTTTTTTCGGTAATGTCACGCTGTATGCCAATGTAGTTGACACACAGACCCGCAGCATTGGTCACCGGCACGATGTCCAGATCAATCCAAAATTCTTTACCTTCAACCGTGTAATTGATCAACTCCACACGCACCGGTTGGCCTATTCTTAGGGCCTGCGTCATAAGCGCCAGTTCAGCTGCTTGCGTGTTCTTACCCTGTAAAAATCGGGGAGATTGTCCTATGGCGTGTGCACGGGCAAAGCCAGTCACCCGCTCGAAAGCGTCGTTGACATACACAATACGCGGACCACCCGTCTCAGCAGATCCAGCATCCGTGATGAGTACCACGACATTGAGTTGGGCCATACACGCACTCAACAACTCAAGCTGTAGCGCATGAGGTGACGCGAGTTGAATGCCTGTATTTTGTTGAATCATTCCAATTAAACGTGTAGAGCGGATTGAGTTTAACGGCGATCCACCAATGCGTGGGCAATAGTTCCCAAGTCAACATATTCCAGCTCACTCCCCACAGGTACCCCACGCGCCAAACGCGTCAACTGAAGCCCGCGGGCTTTCAAACCTTCGCTGATCACATGCGCAGTAGCCTCGCCCTCGGCGGTGAAATTGGTCGCCAATATCACCTCTTGCACAAGCCCGTCACAGGCGCGGTCGAATAGTTTTTTAAGGCCAATATCTTTGGGCCCAATGCCGTCCAGTGGGTTGAGCTTGCCCATCAGGACAAAGTACAGCCCTTTGTAGGCACCCGTTCGCTCAATGGCCGACTGGTCCGCAGGCGTTTCCACCACACACAATTTTGAAGCGTCGCGGCGGTCGTCAAGGCACACCGCGCAAACCGCATCCTGCGTAAAGGTGTGGCAGCGCTCGCAATGGCGCACGCTGTCTGCCGCTACTTTGAGCGCATGTGACAAGGCCAATGCACCCGGTCGGTCATGCTGAAGCAAATGAAAGGCCATGCGAGAGGCTGACTTAACGCCAACCCCTGGCAAACGACGCAGTGCCTGAATTAAAACCTCAATCGAGGTGTTATCGGCCATGTTTAAAGCCCGAACCCAAGACAGGGCCGCATTGGCAAGTCACCCTCAAAAGGGAAACTTCATGCCACCCGGCAAGCTCGGCATGCCGGCGGTGAGCTTGCCCATTTTTTCAGCCGACGTTTCTTCCGCTTTACGCACTGCGGCGTTAAAAGCAGCGGCCACCAGGTCTTCAAGCATGTCTTTGTCTTCAGCCAGCAAGCTGGGGTCGATGGTGATGCGCTTGACATCGTGTTTGCAGGTCATGGTGACCTTGACCAAACCAGCCCCTGACTCACCAGTGACTTCAACAAAGCCCAGTTCATCCTGGGCTTTTTTCATGTTGTCTTGCATCGTCTGCGCCTGCTTCATGAGGCCGGCGAGTTGTCCTTTGTTGAACATGTGATTTCCTTGTATTGAAGATAAAAATAGGCGGGCTCGCAACGACGGCGACTTAGCCCGGTTTGATGCTGCCTGGCACGATTTTCGCCCCAAAGTCGCGCATCATGGTTTGAACAAAGGGGTCATCAAAAATGATTTTTTCAGCCGCTAATTGGCGCTCGGCAGCTAGGGCCGCATTGCGTCGGGCCGGACTGTCAGACACCCGCCCAATTTCAACGGCCAAACTAACGCTGTGACCGTTCGCCTGCAAAGCGGTTGCCAGGCGCTCTCGCGTGCCCGACTGGTTGAGCGACTCACGCTCAACCCGCAAAACCCATTGATCAGCATCACGCGCGACCAATTGCGATTGCAAAGCCAACTCGCGCACCAAAGCAGTGATCGCTTCAACCGACAGCAATTGTTGAACCGTGGCGTGCCAAAACTCGCCCTCCTCCGACGGCTGCAAAACTTGCAGTGGCGACTGACCGGCGCTTGCCTCGGTGCGTGAATCCGCTTGAATCCGGACTGGAATGGCCACAATGCTAGTCGGATCTCCGGTATGGTCAGTGGGGGCGAGTGATTTGTCATGCTCGAAATTCGGGCTAAGACCGCCACCCGTCGGCATGGCCAGAACATGCAACTGTTGACCCGGCGGAGGTGAGATTGAAACGACTTCAAGCGCTATATTATCAATAGCTGCTTTAGCATGATCAACGGGCTCTAGATTCTTAATTGGGTCATCATCCCAGGCTTGCAGGCGTGGTGAACTTGGGGGCGCCACAGAGGCCACAGGAGGCAATACCGATTCAGTAGCAAGTGGCAGTGATTTGGGCTCTGTCCGTGCGGCAGGCATCTGCACCGCAGACGCAGGACGCTGCGCCGTGGCGTTAATCAGAGTTTTTTTTTCAGCCGAAGGCACATGGCCGGCTTGTGGTTTGAAAGCCAGCAATCGCAGCAGCACCATCGTGAGTGCGGCATAGTCATCAGGGGCCAAACCCAACTCGGCACGACCATGCAAACAAATGCTGTAGAGCAACTGCGTCTCGTCAGCCGGCATGAGCTCGGCCAATCGCGCGACTTCAGCAGCCTCTGGGTCAGACTCATCGCCCCCTGAAGCACTCAGAGGCACCGCTTGGCGAACCGCCATGTGCTGCAAAACAGAACTCATTTCTTCCAGCGTGGAAGCTGCGCTCAGCCCATTAAGACGCAAAGCCTCAGAGGTTTCAACGACGGTTTTGCCATCACCCAGTGCCAAGGCCTCCAGCAACCTGAACACATAAGATCGGTCCACGCTGCCCAGCATCTGGCGCACCGTGGGCTCACTGATTTGCCCAGAACCAAAGGCAATGGCCTGATCGGTCAGGCTCAAGGCATCACGCATGGAGCCCCGGGCGGCGCGGGCCAAAAGACGGAGCGACTGCACATCTGCGGCCACATTTTCAGCCTGCAGCACCTTGACCAGATGCTCGCGAATAGTCTCTGGCGCCATGGGCCGCAGATTGAACTGCAGGCAACGCGACAGCACCGTGACCGGCACTTTTTGGGGGTCAGTGGTGGCTAATACAAATTTCAAATACTCAGGCGGCTCTTCCAGCGTCTTCAACATGGCGTTGAACGCCGTGTTGGTGAGCATGTGCACCTCGTCAATCATGAACACTTTAAAGCGGCCCTGGACGGGCTTGTAAACCGCCTGCTCCAGAAGCGCCTGCACCTCATCCACGCCACGATTTGAGGCTGCATCTAATTCGGTGTAATCCACAAAACGGCCTGAATCAATGTCGGTACACGCTTGGCAAACACCACAAGGCGTGGCGGTAATGCCGCCCTTCCCGTCTACGCCCTGGCAGTTGAGCGACTTGGCCAAAATGCGCGACACCGTGGTTTTACCCACACCCCGCGTGCCCGTGAACAAATAAGCATGGTGAAGCCGCTGCGTGGTCAGGGCATTGCTAAGGGCCTGAACCACATGGTCTTGACCCACCATCTCTGAAAAGTTGCGGGGGCGGTACTTGCGGGCGAGCACTAGATAGGACATGGGGACTGATTCTAAAGGCCCAAACAACACCCCAAGCTGAATCAAGGTGCAGAACTTTATTTACACCTAAATCCAGCGCTTGTAACGCAGTGTTTGGTTTTTACCCCCGAAAGGCCGTCACGACTAGACTTCGGCCACTACAACTTCTTGAGAAGGGGCAAGAAAATTTCGCTGTCAATGCAATTACAATCTAGTCTGACGGGCCTTCCCACATGGTGAAGCGGCCAACCGGGTCAGATGGGGAACCAAGCAGCCCTAACTGTGAATCCAGTGCTGGGGTCAAGGCTCGTCAACCTAATTAAAAATGTTGTTTTCCATTAAGGACTTAGGTCTAGAGGACACGAAAGAACAGCATTTTGTAGCACCTGGCTGTAGCATGTGGGTGTCACTTTGGAGCCAACAAGATGACCGCAGCGGGTCCATTGACAGGCTTAATTAAGCGATGATCTGCTGACTATCTCGGCCTAGTCTTACCCGCACACCCACTGCCAAAAATACAGATTTAACACCAGCCTCAGGCCCATAGGCTACGAGTTGGCTCCAGGTTGCCACTTTTTTTCCACTTAGTAAGTTACCGTAATTACTTTAGCGTCAGATGTTGATGTCTCGCTCAATCTTGTGATCGCGCCTGCGGGTGTGATCCTGAACGTCACGATTGATATATCTGATGCGACTTGCGAAGTATCTCTCTCAATTTGAATCAACTTAAATAGAGCTGTGGAAGCAGTTTCAGGTTCAAGCACGTAACTTGTTTGTCTAGTTCCAATTAATATTGGGTTTGTAATTGATGAGTATCTGTTTTCCGAATACATATTCCCATTGCTTGCGATAGTTCCTGTGACCGGAATCGTGACTGAGCCCGTCACGACATCATATGATGAGCCACCCGCTTCCCCTAAAGGAACATAGTTTGAATCGAAATAACTGACTAATGTTCTAGCTAAAGGATAAGTAACTCCATTGGCGACAAAGGAGCCGGTTGCTGTAATTGATTTTAAAAAAACACTGAAACCTTCAAAGGTTCCCGCTGTAATTGAACTTTGTGAAACAGTAAATAAGCCAATAACGGGATAATCTGACATAGTTCCACTAACGCACCCAACCAAAGTACTTGTATTCGTAAGATAGTTTGTCAATGCAGCTTTGATTTGAAATGTTTCAGTCGAAGAAACTACTGTGAAAGCTGTTACGCCATTAACGCCTCCACCTCCGCACCCTGAAAAAAATGCTGCAAAAATTATTGCAAGAGCGAGTTTGAATTTTTATACATAATTTCACAACCTTTGCGCCAAAAACATAAACTACTCTTGGTGTTTTTTTCAGTCATTTTCCTTACACCACACCCCAAATGAGTGTGTTTTCGCAAGGCGAGTAGAAATACTTTGGCGCTTTAAATGGCTTGAGAAAATTAGAGCTTAAGCACCCGCTTGCGACGACCTGAACATTGGGGGTGAGGTTTCAATCTCTCAATGCAGAAAGTCTTCACAAGGTGAAGCTGGCTAGGGCTAGGGCTAGGGCAAGGGAAAGCGGCAAGCCCTTTGAAGAGTTTGAACGCCGCTCATTGCATCCCAAAACTTAAGGTGCTTGTGCCAATGCAGGTTCAGCATCAACGGTCATATTTTTTTCTGAGCGCGGGCAAGGTGCATCCGAATTACCCAAGCGCTTGGACTTGCAGCTCGCCCAATAACGCCGCTCTTCTGCTCCGCTACTCCACATGTAGTTACCGGCAACAATGCCTAAGACCAAGCAAGCGGGGCCGACGCCGGTAAGCCAACATAGGTTGTTAGCCGTGGCACCACCCCAGAGAGAGGATGCTAAGCCGAAGAGGTCCGAGCGATCTTCCTCTGGTAGCTGATTGATATATGCGATCGTGGCCACCTTAATGACGACTGTACCCGCTAAGCCAAGCGGATTTAATTCGGCCAGTCCCGACGAAAGGGCTGCTGCAGTAGAGGCGGTGTCAGCGGCTGCAGCGGTCACTGCAATCGTCGCCGTTTCTGCCTGAGCGTTTGGCGTGAGCATCACCAAAAGCAGTGCAGTGAAAAATGAGAGCCACATGGAACGCATCACTGGTCGAGCGGCTAAGGCAATGCCAGCCAGGGGTTTGCATAGGGCGTGGCCGATCATGCTGCAAAGATCAAGCGCGGGTTGGATTTTGTTATTAAAAGTCACTGCAATCACCTTGTTATTTTGATAATATTTTTTGTAACTATATGTGAAATGTTAACTGTTTTCACGAGTCAAATTGCATCTTGATTGCAATCGTCATCAAATTAATAAGGCATGAAATGCCGACTACCCCCCACGAGGGCTTGGTGGTGGTGGTGCTTAGGTCAAGACTGGCTCTTGATACCCTGCCCCTGAGTAGAAAAGTCTGTGAAAGTATGAAATTTAATCGTGGGCAACTGCCCGTCTAGGTCGATTGACCTGACCAAGTCCGCTGTTGATTTCTCGCAAAATGAATCTACAGCCTGATACGCAAACTTAAACTTTTACCCATTCACGAGTGCCTTGTGCTCATGACGTAAAGGTTTTCATATGCCGAACTCCGTGACGGACCCCGTAAATTTCGCACCGTATTTCACCAGTCGCAGGGTGTATTTCGAATCCGATCAGTCGCTCATGGACAGAATATTTGAGCTACGGTATCAAATTTACTGCCAGGAACGTCAGTATCTCCCCGCCATCAACTATCCAGATAAACGTGAATCTGACGAATACGATGCCACTGCCGTACATTTTGCGGCCTTCAATTTAAAAGAAGACCTGGTGGGCTATGTGCGCTTGGTTCGCCCAGATGCACATCAGCCTTTTCCATTTCAAATCCATTGCCCCAACTTGATGCCAGGCGTCACCTTAAGTACGCCTACTGATTCCGTCGAAGTGAGTCGATTGATGGTGCACCCCAACTACCGACGCCGTCGGGGCGATACGCTCTCAGGGGTAAGCACACTGATTGAAGCCCCGGCAGCTGCGCATGATTTGCGCGACAAATCACCGCAAATACTCTTGAGTCTCTATCGACAAATTTACAACTTCAGCCGCATCAATCATATTAATTACTGGTACGCGGCCATGGAGCAAGACTTGGCACGAGTCCTGAATCAGCTTGACTTTCAGTTTGAGCAAATTGGTCTAAAGGCCAACTACTTTGGACCGGTAGCGCCTTACTTGGCCGACTTACAAAAATCACAAGATCGCGTTGAAAAGCACAATCCAGCATTGATGGCATGGATGAAAAAAACGGAATAGGCTCTTACAAACATCAGCCAAAAAAACACAGAACCCCACCATTCACAAGATTAATCCGTGTGATTTTCATCAACTGATACCTGGTGTATTGAGTCAAGATGGGGCTTGAATCTATTCGTCGAGACAAGGGCAGGCATGGGGACATATAGGCAGGCAGATAAAGAGGCAGATGTGCAAACGCTGGCTGAAGAGCTGTTTGACATGCGAAGGAGTCACGCGAAACTGGAAGCCTCTATCGTCAGTCACGTTGCCGAATTGAGAGCACTTGAAAGTGTTTTGCACGCCCTGCTGGTCAACTTGAGTCAAAGTGAGTCGAAAAGCAAATTCGACTTGGGTGTCAACATTGACTGGCGCACCTGATGGGCATTAGACGCATCAGTCACACAAACTGCGGGCACCAAACAGGACTGTTAAATCCTGCCAAATAAACCCTGCTGTCAATGACCCACATCAACACTTATTAATATTAATAATAAATCAGAAGCATATTACTTAATGTTACAAATTATTATAGACAAACCCACCAAAAAAAGACAAATTAAAATACATTAGCCAATGAGAATAAGTTAATCAGGGTTGGATTTTCATTACAAGTCACTTTCACGAAACGAAGGAGTTTTACCATGTTGACATTCATGCAAATTATCAGAACATTTTTATATGATGAAGAAGGTGTTACAGCCATCGAGTATGCTTTGATTGCTGCATTGATTGCAGTGGCTATCATTGCGGCAGTCACTTTGGTGGGAACCGACATAGCGGCCATCTTCACAAATATAAGTACCAAATTAAAAGCTGTTCCTTGATTTATTGCTGGGAATTTAATTTTAATAAACCAGTAAGATGCTGGTTTATTAAGTAAAATTTATTAATAACCACTAATTATTTAATGAGGTGGTAGGTATTAATATAAATGCGGCTGACTGGCAACTAGCATCACTTTTAATGCTGACCATTTTTATGGCATTTGCAGTCGTTGAAGATATTAGGCATCGCCGCGTTTCGAATAGCCAGTTATTCTGGATGGTGTGTTCGGGTTTGGCACTGAATGTACTCGGCCCTACAGGTAGTGGCGAGGGATTACTCGCCAATCACTCTGGCGCGCTTGGAGGTCGCGCGGCACTTGTGGGCGGCTTGACTGGACTGGTTTTGTTATTGCCGTTTTACCTTGTGCGCGCGTTCGGGGCGGGTGACATCAAGCTGTTGGCTGCTCTGGGTTGCTTTGTCGGACCGGTTGAAATCATCAGCGTGACGCTTTATGCATTACTTATCAGTGGATTGCTCGCCGTTGGTCGACTGCTCTGGATTCACAAAACGCGCCATGCCCTCGCCAACATCTCCGGATTACTGTCCAGATTGACAACGGGCAACAAGCCCGCCTTTGACCCGTCCACACAATCAGTTGAACGATTGCCATTTGTACCGGCCATAGCAGTGGGTAGCTTGGCTTACGGTTTTTGGCGGTGGAGCGGAGGTGCGCCATTGATCCACTTTTGATTTGATGCCATGGCCACGGATGTTGTCCCATTAGAAAGAGCCCAGAAATGAAGATATCTCGCGGCATGCTCATGATCGTGCTGTCACTGCTGGCAGGTATCGGCGCCGTCATTTTGGCGGCCAGTTGGATGGGCAAACAAGCATCCGAGAAAACCACGCAATTGGTCATTGCGGCAATTGACATCGACTTGGGCAGCACGATCTCAGATGCGATGTTGAAAGTGGTGGCTTGGCCATCAACTGCCCTGCCACCCAATTCATTCAAAGATCTCAAGTCCTTGAACGGTCGCGTGCTGAGAGCGCCTATTTTTAAGGGCGAGCCCATTTTGGAGCCCAAACTAGCGCCACAGGGTAGTGTTGGGGGCTTACCTTCCATGATTAAAAACGGCAAAAGGGCCATCAGCATCAAGGTCAACGAGGTGATCGGGGTCGCCGGCTTCACTTTGCCTGGCAGTTTTGTTGATGTCATGGTCAACACGACCGACAGCAGGGACAAGTCGGTATCGAAAATCGTACTGAAACAGATCCTTGTATTGGCAATTGCGCAAGAGGCAAAAAGGGATGATGCCAAGCCCAAAGTAGTGAATGCGGTGACGCTGGAAGTATCGCCAGATGAAGCGGAAAAACTGGATCTGGCTCGCAGCATCGGTAGCCTGACGCTTATTTTGCGCAATCCGATGGATCGGGTCGAAATGGACACGACAGGAAGTAGGCGCGAAGACCTGCTGGGCAAGGAAACCGAGGGCTTGCCGCCACAAAAAAATGAGCCCCTCGCGCCAGCTGAGGTCAGGCGCACGCCACTTCCGACCCTGCCCCGTGCGTCAGGCATAGAGATCATTCGCGGCACTCAAAAAGCCAGCGCAGAATTTTGAATCGCAGGGCGACACCATGAAATCACGTCACATCAGAATCTCTTACTTCTTGTTGTTTGCCACCGCCACCCTATGGGTAAATGAGGTGGCACAAGCCCAGGTCCACGCCATCACAACAAAAAATCCAAGCCAATCACCCGCCACAGCGGATACCTCTTTGACCGTTGTAGGGCCAGCGCTTGAACTGATTATCGGAAAATCAAAACTTCTGCAGACCCCTTCATCGATAGAGAGAATTTCAGTGGGAAACCCCTCTATTGCTGACGTGACACTGATCAGTCCGCTAGAGCTGTATGTGCTTGGAAAAAGCTATGGGTCAACCAATCTGGTGATTTGGCGAAAGGGAGGGGGGACAACAGCAATTGACGTCAATGTCAGTATTGATGCTGACCGCATGGAAAGAAAATTACTTGAATTACTTCCCGATGAAAAAAACATCCGGGTCAGACCGGCTGCAGATTCTGTCATTTTGACGGGGGTCGTTTCCAGCGCGCTCAAAGCCAAATATGCCGAAGATATTGCCAACGCTTTTGTCCGGGACATCAATAAGAATCTGGTGCTGCCCATGTTTGGTGGTGACAACAAGACCACCCCGGGGGCGACGACCACACTTGGTACAACGATGGGCGCTGCAACTACGCCTGTGGCAAACACGACAACTGGCAGCAGTTCAGGGGGCGCGGGGGCAAGCGCCAAAGTGATCAACTTATTGCAAGTCTCGGAGGGCCAGCAAGTCATGCTGGAAGTAATTGTTGCCGAAGTTTCGAAGACCTTGCTGGACAAACTGGGGAGCAACATCAATTTCGGCAACACCCCTGGGGCACACTACAAAATCCTGTCACAACTCCTAGTGAAAGGGGTGGGGCAATTCAGCATCATCGCCGACAACGGGAACGTCATAAGTTTGGATGCGAAAAGGGAGGATGGCCTGATCAAAGTGCTTGCCGAGCCCAACATCGTCGCGATCTCAGGACAGGAAGCCAGCTTTCTCGCAGGTGGTAAAGTTTTCATACCCGTCTCACGCCCCAACACGACCACGGGTGGCAGCACCATCACGCTGGAAGAAAAAGAGTTTGGTGTTGGACTCAAATTTACACCCACCGTCCTGGAAGGCGGTCGTATCCACTTAAAAGTGGCCCCAGAGGTCTCTGAGTTCTCACAAACTGGTACATCGTTCACGACACTGGACGGCGTCACCTCGGTTTTACCCAGCTTGACGACACGTCGCGTCCAGACCACGGTGCAACTGATGGATGGTCAAAGCCTGGCCATTGCAGGTTTGATCAAAAACAACGTCACGCAAACTAGCCGGAGAACGCCTATGGGTGACATTCCTATTCTGGGTGTTTTGTTTCGAAGCAGCGAATTTCAAAGCGACCGAACGGAACTCATCTTCCTGATCACACCACGTCTGGTCAAACCACTGAATGGTAATTACAGCCTGCCAACGGACCAGTGGTCGCCACCGACTCGCACTGAATTCTTATTGAGAGGGGAGCTTGAATCCTCAAGCAAACGACCCATGCAACAAGACAAGTCCAGGGAAGAAAAAAATACGACTAACCGTTTGTCACCTCGTGATTAAGGAGCAAAAGTCATGAAAAATCCGCCCCAAGCCAGTTTGGCATTTCTTTCAATTTTACTGATAACTAGCAGCCAGCTAGCAGGGTGCATCAACCAAACCACGCCTGCGCTGGATTCCACATTTGGCAATTCAGTGCGCGCCACCCGACAAGCCCAAACACTCAACCCAGGCCCCCCGGAACAGAGCGACCCAACGCGGGGACTCGATGCCAAGGCGGCGGTCAATTTGATTGAGCGATACCAGG